>NZ_DAINDI010000026.1:221-33667 GCF_036731945.1 Psychrobacter sp. | reverse complement strand
ATCGCGGCGGCAATCATGGTGAACGTCTTGCCTGCTCCGACGGCATGGTTTAGGTACACATCGCCTTGGCGAATGACACGGTAGATACCGCGCTTTTGCGGGGCGCGTAACTGAATTTTGTTTGACATGCCAGCCAAGGTTAAGTGATCGCCGTTAAAGGTTGGCGGCACAATGTTGTTATAGGTCTTGTTATAGTAGTCAGCAAGCTCTTGTGTGCGCGTATCATCTGACCATAGCCATTTTTTAAACTCGGTCTTTATCTTACGCGCCACCTCATTAGCCAGCTCGGTTGCTACTGAATCGGTAAAGGTGCTGCCGTCTGCTGACTTACGGGTGATAGATATTTTGCGACTGTTTAAGATAGACTCGACAAGCTGTACGGTGCTGCGGTCTGCGGTGGCATAGTCAGATGAGCGCGAATTACCACTTACATCCCATAGTCCAACGGCGCTTGAGTATTCCGCATCAATCTTCGCGCCCAGCACTTCTTCGCTAAACTCTTTAATAGCACTGCCTGGAATCCACGCCGCACCCATGTTGCTAGAAATATCATTAGGTGCAATAGGTGCTGGCTGGACCGCTTCCAATGCTTTGACGTTGCGATTGTAAGTGCTGTTATTTTTGGCAGCGGCTTTAGCAGTCGCAAGCTTTTCAACCACGTTCCCAGATAAGTAGGTTTCAGCCAAGTCCCACTGGTTGGTTGTTGGGTCGCTATAAATCTGATCGCCAAGCTCAGTAATCACTTGCTCGCGGCTTTGGTTGGTCACTTGTGCGATACGGTCAATATCAAGCACGCCTTTTTCATCTAACGTATAAACCAAGGCATCTTGTGTACTGGTAATGGTTGGCGCTTTAGGTTTTCGTAAGCTGCGCCCTTCAAAGAAACTACCCTTAACAACCGTTCCTTTGCCGTCATCAATCACGTTTTCAAGCGCACTTGCTAGCACGCCTTCCACATCGAGGAATAAGCGTTGCTTGTTTTTAAAGCGCTTAGTAACGGTTACACTGCCGTCGTCGTTCTCACGCTCGCTGACCGTGTGCGCCATGAGTGGACCATGTTTTTTGACAAAAGCATCATAGGTGCTATTAAGTGCTGCAAGCGAATCTTCCCATGTGTCTGAATCATTTAACTGGTCACGCTGCGCCTGTTTAAGTGCGTCACGCACGCCCACATAGTCAGTCATAAAGGCAATGTCTTTGGCGCTTAAATCAATGGCCTTGCCGTTGGTGCCGTAACGCTGCGTCAGCGGTTTACCTACGCCGTCAACCACGCGCATAAGCTTGCCGCCTTTTAGATAGACGCCGCCTTCTTTATTGGCTGCACTCGCCGCATCATAATCAAGGCCTGTAACTTTAATGGCCTCGGCTTTGCTACCACGCTGCGGATTGAACACGTCTTTTGGTAGCTTGTCGATTGCCTGATTTACTTGGCTGGCAAAGTCGCCTTTGTTCGGCGTCACCGTATAGGTATCGCCAAAGCGGCCACTGGTAATAGCGTGCTCGCCTAACACCATGTCGGGATTATTAACAAAGTATTCATTGATAGCAGTTGGCTTACCGCTGGCCTGTATGGTTTTTACATTAGCCCATGCCGTATCGCTTGGCTGCTCACCCTCTAAGCGCTTACGCAAAAAGATAATATCGGTGACAACTTCGGTGCCCGCATTTTCTTTAAAGGCTGTTTGTGGTAAACGAATGGCGCCGATAAGGTCTGCCTGCTCTGCTAATAATTCACGAACGCTACTGCCTTTTTTATCCATCGTACCTTTTGAGGTGACAAACGCCATGACGCCGCCCGGCTTTAACTTATCTAAGGTTTTAGCAAAGAAGTAATCATGCAACTGCATAGACTGTTTGGCACTGTTCTTGCCAGCGCCTTTATAGCTCACGCTGATACCAGCAAACGGCGGGTTGCCGACTGCCACATCAAAATGATCGTCTGGTAGTTTCGCTTTAATGTAGTCGTCAATCTTCATGGTTGACTGCGGGTAGAGGTGCTGCGCGATACGTCCAGTGATAGGGTCAAGCTCTAGGCCGACATAAGCGCTGCTATCAGCCATTTTTTTAGGCATCAATCCATTAAACACGCCGATACCGCTGGCGGGTTCTAGCACTTGTCCGCCTTTAAAGCCAAAGTTTTCAAGCGCTTTATAGATACCCTCTACCAATACTGGCGGCGTGTAGTGGGCGTACTGCGTGGTACGCATAGCAGTGTCGTACTCACTCTTAGTAAGCAGTGACTTTAGTTTCTCGCCCAGTGCTTGCCAGCTATCAGACTTATACTTGCCAGTATCAGGGTTAGGAAATATGCCGTTAGCAATCTCACTCGCACCCCAGCCAGCATATTGAGCAAGTAACGCCTGCTCATTGGCTGTGGCTTGACGGCCTTCACTATCAAGTTGTTTGATAAGCTCAATGATTGAGACGTTGCGCTCTGCTACTTTCTGCCAGCTTAATTTTTCATTGCTGTCTGCTGGCGAGACGACATGATTCTTCGCCTTTACTGTAGGCGTCGCATCTGCGTCTTTAACTGCTCCATCATTTGATTGAGTGCTGTCTGCTCGGCCGTCGCTGTCATCTGCATCTGTTCGCTGACGCGCTGCTGCGGATCGGCTATCTCCATCGCTTTCGATAGTATCTGGTCTTGCGCCTCGTCCATCGATGTCAGATACGTCGCTAGTAGGCTCTGCTTGAGATCGTCCAGTGTTCCGGCTTTCTGCATCTGCTTGGACTGCTGTGGATAACTCTCCATCAGCACGCTGTCTATCGTCTTGATTACTTGTTCCGGTGTCATCGTCATTCTCGCTTAGCTCGTCTGTGGTGATTGTTTCAGCCTTTAACTGGTCATACTCGCGCTTACTATCCGCTACACTGGTCATCCCTTCGGTATCAAGTCCATCCCAGTTTCGAGCGCCTTCCCAAAACGATAGTAATTGAGGTTTGATGTTATCGCCAAAGTCCTCAATCATTAATTTAGCATAATCGCCAAACTTGCGCACACCACTTTCTATGTAAGCACCTGCCAGCGTCATACCAGCAATTGCCATTTCTGGGTCAAAGCCTGAGTTGAGTTGCCCCATCTTAGATTTCAATAGTGCGCGTGCGGCTGCCACCTTGTCTTCAGTGAATAGCTTGTTGTCAGCAAAACGGCTTTTGGCTTCTGTTGTGCTCACATCATTTTGTGATTTGTCAGTAGCGGCTTTCTTCGCCTCGGCTCGTTTGGCTGGCGCTGATTGCTCAGATGTTGCGGTTAGCTCCTGAGTATCGGAACTTCCATTTTCACTTGTTACATCGATAGGTGTAGAGGTTTGGTTGGTAGCTCCTGTGGTTTGCGCTTTCGGCTGAATCTCAAAGCGAGACTTGCCAGCGCTCACGACTTCATGCGTATCAGTCAAGCCTTTCTTGGCAATAAACGCTTGCGCTTTATCATTACTGCCGAACCATTTAGCAAGGCCGTCTTTACCGATAGCTGCGTCGTTGTTAGGCGCTGTAGTGTTCTGCCGTGGCGTTGGCGTACTATTGCTCAGCGAGCGTCCTTGTATTTCATCAACGCGCTTAGCGAATGCCTCAAACTCTGCGTCTGTGCCGCCGTACTCACCATTTTCATCAAGCGTCATGCTCAATTCAGTAGCAGCTTGCTCCTGTGCCTGTGCATAACTTGGTTTTGCTGGCGCGTTCGGTACAATCTCAAAACCACCGCCTTTTACCTGTTTAATGGTCACGCTATCAGGGTCAAGCTTTTGCTTTTTAATAGCAGCTTTTGCGGCTGGCTTGCTCTTATAGATACCTTTATCATCAGTAGAAGCTATGTCTGTCTGTTTTGACTTTCTGTCTGTTAGATCAACCTTGCGCTTGCCTAAAACCTCTTTGGCAAACTGACTATAGGTTTCACCTGACTCCATTGCGTCATAAGCGACTGGATTATTAAAGTCAAACTCTACATTCATTTCCTCACGTATGGCGTTTTCGGTTTCTTCCTGTGAATAAATGCGGCCCTGAGCATCTAGCTTCTTGGCAAAATATTCTGCTAAGCCTTCACGGTCTTTAGGTGCCACAGTCTTAGATTGCGTCGGCGCTGGAATATTAATAACTGGGTTTTCATCAGTTAACTGGGTAGCTGCTGGCGTGCTATCAATTTCTGCCACCTGTTCCACTTCAGCTGGTGCTGTCGGTGTTTGTTCTTCAACTGGCGCAATAGGCGCTTGCTCTACTACTGGTTGCTGCACTGGCATGGTTAAACCGTTAACAGTAGGCGCTACTTCTTGCGGCTGCTCAACTGCTGGCGCAGCAACTTGCTCGGATGTCTGCTCAGTTGCACCTTCACGACTTTGGCGAACGCCGTCTAAGCGCTCAGTGAACCACTGGTGCAATTCTTTTTGCACGCCCTCTGGCATAGACTGCCAATCAGCCTTAGCGACGTTCTGCTCAACTTGCCCGCCAAACGCATCCGCGATTGCTTTCGCCTTGGCTGCGGCTGGCATGTTGCTATCCCAAAAGCGTGCCAAGTTAAACGGTGCGCCATCGGCAGCGATGACGGTTGTATCAAACGATTCATTTTCGTAAGGCTGTGCCAGTTGTTCGCGGCTTGATAGCAGCTCATCTTCTTTGGCTCGGTTAATCTCTCGCTGCTCAATTTTTTGAGCGACGGCCTGCTTTTCTGCATCGGTAGTAGCAGCCTGCGCCTCTTGCTGTAACTGCACCTCAATTTGCTGCTGTTTTGCACGCTCACTAGCGATGTAATCATTAATGCTTGTGGTAGTACCTTTGATGCCTTCCTGCTGCTGGGCGAACGCTGCGTCCTGCTCAGTAGCAGCGGCGCGGCTGACCACACCTGCCAGCCCTTGCTTACCTTCTCCGCGTTTGCTGTCGTACCAGCTTTGTGCGGCGGCAATCGATTCTTCTAGCGGTTTCTCATTACTACCGTCTTCAATCGCTTCATCAAGTGCTGCTTGCTCTGCGATAAGCTCTGCGAGCTGCGCGTCTTGTGCATCAAGCTCCGCTTCACTCATTGGCTGGACGACTGGCGATTGCGGCGCTGGCGTGCCGTCTGGGTTTAATGCGTTCTCAAAATCTTGTTCGCTTAGCTCTGTGGCACCCTCGACTTGACCGTCAAAGTCACTGGCTGCGCTGTTGGTTGGATCAATGCGCGGCGCACGACGTGCCAGCGAGGTACGAGGAATACTTGCCTTTTCTGCCTCCGCTGCCATTGCATCGAGCACGCTTCTGGTTTCTTCAAGCTGTGCGGTTAATGCTTGACCTTGTGGTGAGCGCGGCGATACATCCTCGATCTGCTGTTGTAGCTGCGGTATTTGTCCGGCAACTTCGGCATAGGCTTGTTGTGCGGTTTTTAAATCATCTTGTGCTTGATGTAGTTTTGAGTTGCGCGTGCCAATATAGACGCCGCCGCCCATAGCCCCGCCCAAGATACCGCCCATCAGCATGGCTTCTTTTGTCTGCGCGGTATCAATCTTGTTTTTCACGCCCACATCAACCGCGGCTTGCTGTGCTTTGTAGTCAGTATAACCCTCTTGCAGTGCTTCTTCAGCAACGTTCAAGCCCACAATGCCTGTACCAACGGCGGCGGGTATCGCAACTCTTGCTACCTTGCCAGCGTCCGCTTTGACTGCTAACGTATTAAATACCTTTTGCCCCCACTTACTAACAGCCCCGCCAGCGTAGCGGTTGGCAGTGAATGAGCCGACGCCCGGCGCAAGCATACTAAGCGCGAGTGTCGCAAGGCCAACGGCATCACCCGATTCTTCAGCAATACTACTGATTGTCTGGTCGCGTGCTTTTTGGTATGCCTCATCTTCACTCATGCCAGCCTTGATATTTTTATCAAAGTGCCCTTTGTAGATATCCTTTGAGCGTACCGCTGTGGCTAACTGCTGAGGCGTGGCGTTTTCTAACTCTTGCTTGGTGCTGTCATTACCATCACCGTACGCTTGCGGGTACATGGTAGCGGCGGCTGTGCCGTAAGAGACAGCGGCGGCAGTCTTAGCGCCTGCGCCCAATAGCTGCACTCCCTTTGCAGCAGCACCCGCCGTACCAAAGCTTGCGGCCAGTGTTGGTATCTGCTCAACGGCTGATAGGGCAAGTTTCTGACCGAAGTTGCCGTTCTGCTGAATGTCACTATAAGCGGGATAGACTTGCTGTAGATTATCCTCGTGGCGCTCTAATGCCTTAGCGCCGCGATCAAAGATACCGCCATCATCATTCTCGCCAATGTCTGCGGCAAATTGTAGCGGATAGCGCAAGGTACGTGACGCGCCGGTTGCAAGCGCCCCTGATACCGCCTCGCCTGTATCACGCGCTGTATGTGCGGCTGCTTGTAATCCTACCGTGTTATTACGGATTGATTCGTTTTGGCGATACTCATTATCAAGTTGGCGCTGCGACTGTTTGGGTTTTCTTAGTGTGCCTATCTGCTGCTGTGCGCTGGCCTTTGCTGCTTGCAAGTCTTTATAGTTTTTATTAAATAGACTGTCATAGGTTTGCTGATAAGCTTTGGTGCCAGGCTTTAGGTGTGGCGCACGTTTTTTAATCTCTTGCTTGAGCTTAGCCTCAACCTTTGGTTTCCAAGTATTGTTTTCCCACTGACGCAAGGCTGCTGCTGCCACCTTTTTATCTTCATTGGCATAGCTCTTGTTGGTCGCAATATCAAGACCTTTTGATACTGGATTGCGAGCGTCACGCGCTTTTTGCTGCTTTTCAACGGCAGAACTAGCAATGCTAAATAGTTTTTTATCTAAGCTCATAATTTTTCTACCAGTCCATGTTGTCGTTTAGGTTTTCTAAGTAATTAAGATTCTCTGCGGCTTTTGGGTCCGTCTTGGGTGCTGGCAAGCCGCGTGCATACAAGCCTTGTAATTTGCTGGTTTGCGGGGTCGACTTAGATGCGGCTGGCTGACTGGCTTGTTGACCGGGTAGATTTAAAGTTAGCCCGCCAGCGCTTACTGGCTTGCCATTACCACTGCCTTTTGCGCTAGGATTAATGTTGTATATCATCTGCTTTAAGTTGCCGAGCGACGACGCGCCCGCCATTGATAGCAAAACCTTGTGCCCTAATGCGTTTTGGTTGGCCTTACTCATCTTTTTACGGTCACGCTCAGGCACAGCGCTAATCACTAAATCAAACGCTTCTTGATATAGGTTTAAAAACTCTTGCTCGTTTTTTGCTTTACCCATGTCTTTTAATTTCGTGCCAGCGCGAGCATAGGTAGCAGTAGTTGCAGCATCGGGTTTGATGCCTAAGTTTTTTATATCTTTTAGGGCAGTATTAACGCCCTTATCTACGTTGGCATTGAAGTCTTGCGGCGTAACAATACCCTTACCTGATTCCGCTTGCTTGGTTGAGGCTTTAGCGGCGCCCTTTGGTAGTTTTGGAATGGCTGGCACTGAGCGAGCAACCGTATTACCGCCTGACGCATGTTTTGCGAGATAGTCTGATAGAGAAGTACCTAGCTGATCTCTAGGATTGTAGCGGCCATTGGTTTGCACAAACTTATTCATGCCGCCTTTACCGCCAAGATGAGCGACGGCAACCAAGCCGCCAAGCGTCACCGGCGTGCCATTAATTACCTTACCTACTGCACCAGTTGCCTGCGCCGCTTGCATCAAGTCATTGATATGCCACTCGTTAACGGCTCGCTGCTGCGCTGCTGGCAAGTTTTTAAACTGGCTTGCTGATATGGGGCTTGAACCAGTTGCGGTTGCATAGTCTTTTAGACGGTCATCACCCATCTGTATTAAGCCGCCATAGCTTTTGCCGTTGTTATTGGTGCGAAAAGCTGCACTGTTACCGCCACTTTCTGTACCAGTAAGCGATTGAATGATTGAGCCTACGGTTGCCGGACCACCAACGATAGGCGTACCACCTGCATCAACATCTGAGCGTCCAACATATTCACCAATGCGGTTTTGACTATTGACGTTTGATAAGTCCACAGCATTAGCGTGTCTGACGCCTAGCTCATCAATCGTAAAGCCATGCTTCACGCCTAGCTCATCGATGGTATAGCCATGCTTCACGCCTAGCTCATCGACTTTATAGATATGCTCGCGCTGTTGTTTATTCGCATCTTTAGCATCGTCAATAATCGCCTCACCTCTTTTCAAGGTTAGCTTATCCTCTATCTCTTGGGTTTTAGCCGCACGCGCCGCTGCTGCTGCTTTAATTTCATCTTCAATCGCGCCTGCGTTTTGTAGCTTGTTATAATTACCAGTCGCTTCTTCAAATGTTGTGCCCTTGCGCCCAAGCTCTTGACCGGTTTCTTTATCGATGATGGTTTGAAAATAGAACGGCTTGCCGTCTGGTCCTTGGCGCTGAATAATCTTGCCTGTTGTTACGTCACGCTCAAACTCAATCTTGTACGGTAGCTTTTGATTACTGTTGACCGCTTTGGCCAATACATCAATTTTTTGCTGCTCGTCCGCACCGATACCATCTAAGTAAGCCAGTTGATTGCGCGTTTCCTCATAGGTTACTGAATCGGTAAATTCTTTGTTCTTAATCTTGTTCTGATTCAGCGTTATCTGATTGCCTTCAAGCGTCACATCATGGTTTTGCTGCGCGCGTAAGTCCTGCTGCTGCTGGCGTGCCAGCTCGCGCTGCTTATCTTCTAAGCGCTCCGCCTCTTTCTTTTTTTCATCTTCATAACCCATGATGTTTTGGGCGAAACGATTGGTAAACTGCGCAATGCCGGTTAAGCTACTCATGCCATTCTCCTAATTACATCCACACGCCGGTGCCGACCGTGGTCTTTGCTGGCTTATTTTTATATTGATCCCATGCTTTGAAAATGGTGCCACCAAGATCAGCCCAGCTATTCGCTGTACTATTGGCATTGGCTTGCGATTGATTGGCGCGATTGGTGTAGGTCTGAGACAGCGCGGTTGAGGCGCTATTGATATTTGATTGCACGCCGTTTAGCTTGTTGATACCTGTCTGATTGGCGTCTTGATAACGCGCAAAGGTTAAATCCTCGGCTCGGTCCATTTCTTGCTGGCGCGACTGATTGATTGTTCCTGCCAGCGCAAGTGCTCGTGATAAAGACAGTTGACGCCCTAATGAATCAGCACGTCCGCTATTGGGATTGACGCCTGTGCGCTGCATCTGTCTGAGTCGTGCGGCTTCTGAATTGGCAAACTGCGTGTTCACATCGCCAATGGCTCTTGTGGTCACGCCCTCTATATCAGGCTTTGCGCCCTGCCTAACCAGTGATAGATAGCCTTCCTCAATCGGACCGTATATCTTCTCGTAGTCCTCCTGTTTCTTTTTGGCAATCTCCATCTGCTCTTTTTGCAAGGCGAGCGAGGCGTCGCTATAGCCGTCCGCCTTTTTCTGCTGCTTTTTTTGCTCGTTACCGCTGACCAAGCCGCCAACCCCGCCAATCACAGCACCAGCCGGGCCACCCGTTAAAAACCCTGTTGCCGCCCCAAGTATGCCGCTTAAAAAGCCCATGACGCCCTCGCTTATTTAATAATGAATATGTAATTGATGAATTTTAGACACGACAAAAACCCAATCATCTGTGAATGACTAGGTATCTGTTTGTTGTGAGGTGGCAAAGACTGCCTAAGTGCTACAAGTATGCTGCTTTTATTATAGGTTTAGTATAACAAATTACTGTAGCGGCAAACTCTCTTTATCGGTTAGTTTGCCATTTTTAATATACTCATATCGATCATCAGCCTGTCTATCAATCGGCACAATAGACTCGTTTTCTTCTATCGGCATATCCTCAATAAACCAAGTAGGGCCTTCTACCGTCTTTACTATCTCGCCCGTGTCCGTCTTATATACTGCATAGTGAGCCATTTTTTTATCTCCGCATGGTCATGGCATGAATGTAACGTTGGGATAAATTGGCAGTGCCACCATCAGCCACACGCATTTGCAGCTCATAAGTGCCAGCCACTCCCGTACTATCATGTCTTGATAGCGCAAAACTGCCTGCATTTCGGTTGTCATTCGCCACATCGATATTATGACTGTGAGAGCCGGTAGTCGCGTAACCAATTGTCACTGGACCGCCAACATTAATACTCTGCCCATTAACATATATTGTGGTCTGAAAGCTGCCTCCGTGGTTGTGGCCTATAGCATCGTAAGCAGTGGTTGCTCTACTTGCTGATCTTGCTTCACTAAAAAACACCTCTATATTATCAGCAATCACCAGCCCGCCCTTTACGATACGGCACAGAATACTTTGCTTACGCGCGTAATCTGGGAAGTTGAAAATAGCATTAAAATTTAGCATGGTATGCCCCATGTCAGCGGGCACTGCTAGGCTTTGTATAGTAGTGTAGTTTGTACCAATAGCGATAGACGCTTCGGTAAAAGCTGATACTGGCACCGTCACCGCATTGCCTTTAATATCTAAAGTATCAATTGAGGCTCTGCGAATGTAAGTATCTTCTAAATAGTTTCCGGCTGGGATAGGTACGCCATCAATCACGGTGCCATCAGGGTATGATACGAACGGCACGCTCTTGCTGCCACTCTGCCCTTGTATCGCAAACGTGCTTGCCCGTACGATAAAATCAACAGTACGACCGTCGTTTACCACGCCCAGTCCACCGACAACACCATTTACATCAGCTTTAATCGACCAGCTTGCGTTAATACCGTTGATGGATTGCTGCGCTACCTGTATCGATGAGGTATTCTGACCTACTGTTGTTTGTAGCGTGTCTGTCTGTGTCGCAAGAGCGCTTTGGCTCTTATGTTGCGTTCTGTTGTGATTGCTGAGGCATTGCCATCAACTCTTGCGCTCATAGCATCAAATCTTTCAGCGGTGTACATGCCCTCTTCGATACGTGCTGAGCGCTCCGACCAAACACCCACACCTTTTAGCGGATCATTCTCGCCAGCCCATCTATCAGTATCCCCTGCCATGCGCGGATTAACCTGTACAAACAATCCGCTTATATCACTTGCATTAGCACTGGCGGCACTGGCGGCCGTCTGCGCATTTCTTGCAATAATACCCTGAGCACCGTACATTTCGTTATTAAATGTCGAGGTTAGGCCTGATATCTCATTGGCATTGGTATCAGTCTTGTTTGATACTGTGGTCAATTGCTGAACGATTGATGAGCTTGAGCTTACGCCGTCACCGTTTATCTGCGTATTAAGTAGATTTAAGTTGCGCGTGATTGCCTCATCTTCAGCTAGACGTGCTTCACTCTCCTGCACAATAAGCACTTCATTGCCTGAGACGGCATTAGCTCTTGCGAGCGCCTCATCAATGATAGCCTGATTGGTTAATATCAGCTCAGCAATACGCTCTTGTCGCTCTGCGTTGATAGCACCTTCATTAGAGTCTATCTTGGCGATACGCTCACCAAGTCCAATACTCAATTCCGACTCAGTGATCTGACCTTTGATTTTATCAAGGATGGCGCCGACGCCTGCTTCATCGCCAATGACTCCCACCAAATCCTCACGAGTATTTTTATCTATTCTGAGTACATAGCTTTTGGCCGCCGCGCTCAGTTCAGCTTTATCACCAGCAGATAGATTTTCTATGGCTTTTTTGAGCGACTGCAAAAACACGGTTGTGTCACGATCCGCGCTTCTTGGTACGCTTGGCAAATTCATTTTACTCATATGTCACCTATACAATCGTATCGCGCATGGTTTCAGCTAACACTATCTCGCGCACTGGCACGCTCGACTCTATTTCAATAGAGAAGTCATGCTTGACGCTGTGGTTTCTAATCCTAAATGGCTTATGGTCTTTGACCACTGATTCATGTATCAGCACTTTATTGGCATACACCCTAAAAGTGATTGCCTCTAATGGGTAGTCGTCTGCTATCACTTGCGCGGCAAGCATACGTCTAGGCGTGTCCAGATTAAAAGTCTTTGACTGCCACTTAAATGTCTTGCTGGTAAAAGCCTCAGCGTATTCCGGATTAAAGGTTTGATAGGTTGACTTTGTACTACCTGCTGGCAAGCCGCCTTTCCGTATCATCTGTACGACATTGCCGTTTAAAAAAGTATTTAAAGCATAATCATCAAACCACATCACGCCTTTGCTGCCGTTATTCAAATCGATATAACCGCTACCTTTATTAACGCCGTTATCCCAAAAGAACAGATAGCCATTCTTGTAAGCAGTTGCATGAATGCTGGACGGCTTAATCTTCTGCCAGTCCTCGGTTGAAAAGGCGTTTTCAGTCAACAGCTTGGCGCTATTAGTGGTGACTAAGACAAGCCCGTTCTCACTGGCATACATACAGCCGTGATTGAGGTTGACCATGCTGCGGCTTGAGACACAGCCTTCGTATAAGGGCAAGCTGAGCACACCCATACTCTCTGGGTCACTGCCGCTGATAAGCATAGGGCTGCCCGTAGTTGCAACCACAATCGTATTGTCGTAGTGCCCTAGCCCCATAATCGTATGCTGCGAGCTGAGTTCATAGAATCGCGGCCATGCGTACAAGGTGTACGGCTCTGATAAGCAAATGGTCTTTTCAACGTAGGCATAACCCACGCCGTCATCAGTGACGCCCAAGCCTTTCATGCCGACTCGTGGTGGATCATAATTCATCGTCACCAATGGCTCGCCTATTTTGGTTGAGCCATAAGGCATGTCATCGATAATGATTACGCTATCACCAGTCATAGTTAGCAGATACTCTTTGACAAAAAGAAACTGCGCCACGCCTAATGAGTTGGTCACTGAGCGATACAGCCGGATAGCATTGATACCATAGTCGCGCACCATCACCTCTCTCTCGCCTACGGCATAGGGTATGGTTAATGTTGGCGTATCACCCTTAGTCAGATATAAAACCTTTTCAATAACACCTGGCGCTGACTCATCACCAAAACGATTGACGTAAGTTAGGGCGTAAACTCTTGCCTCTGCGTGTGTCGGCAAGGCATTGATAATCGTCGTTACTGCGTCGTTAATCTCACCTTCTTTCTTATCGACGCCTGACGAATTTTTTTGATCATTAACTTTTTTAAATACTTCGTTGATGATATCTTCGAGCATGGAATAAGTGGTCGGCGCGTCTGGTGTCGCTGGTGGTGTTATCACTGGTGGATTGATACCGGTTATCACAACGTCTCTGACAACTGGCGGTGTCATGCCAGCGATATAATCAAAGCCATCTGAGACAAGGTTGTAATCATCGCCTGCGCCGCCCACATTCCAATCGTTAAACATCAAAGGCTGCTTGCTGTTCTCTGTTGTCCAATAAAGACGATAGGCATCATGGACGGGCGAAAAGGCAAATGTCACAATCGCATTGCTATACTTCTTGTAAGTCTTGTCGTTATGATTGAAGAACATTGCACTGGCGAAATTCTCAAGCCCTACAAGATTTGATAAATGGGATGTTGCGGATTGATTGATGGGCGACAAAATATCATGCTCAACCATGACGTTTTGACACGCCTGCGCCGCATGGTCCGGTAGTTTGGTTGGGTGCAATTTTGGCAATGTGCCAGCAAAATCATTAATCCGTATGTGCATGTTAGGCATCCACTATATTTAAGCACTCTAAGAATTGAACCGCATAGCGTGCGACAAGGCTATCGCGGTCTGTCCCATTGATGATACGGCGGCTGTAAACAAACTCGCCATAAGAGCCGTAGCGCATACACTTAGACAATGACAGGCCTGTGAATGAGCCTAGCAGCATACCCTCAATCATAATGGCGGCGCTGTTGGCTGGTACTAATGCCAACTCGGGATTGTTAGCTAAATCCAAGCCTAGCAGCTCACCCATTTTCTTATAGTTATCAAGCCAGGTTAGCTGTGGATAACCACGGCCCCAAAATAAATGAGGATATTGTGATTTAAGATAAACATCGCCGCGATGATTGGCATGACCATATACCACGCCTTTACTGTTGGTGTACCATTTACCATAGCGGCGGGTTGCGCCCTTACCATATTCGTTGATAGCTTCCATCTTGGCGGCGGTTTCATGCCACGTGGTAGCTAGTGTATAGGCGGCATACAATGGGTTTAAGGCATCATCGCCGCGCTTATTGATTGCCTCAAGCAGCGTATTAAAGCCGTCAACCTGCGCTTGGGTGAATCTGCCAAAGTGGTCACGCAATACACCCCAGTTGTAGTCCAACTTCTTACCGCTGGCATGTAGCGCCTTTTGCGATGTTCCGCCCCACGCGCCATCGATATGCTTTGGCGCAAGCCCTAACTGCGCCTGCAATCTTCTTACGGCGTTATCAATCCTACTGTCGTAGCTCATCACTTTTCTCCGCGCGTAAAAAAGCCCTTACGATAAGGGCGATATTTATAAATAAACTGGTATCTTTGTTTCGGCTTTTTCCTAAACACCTTCTTCTTACAAGGCGTATCCTTCCATGCTTTCTTGACCACACATAAGACCATCAGCAATATAATCACTCGACCAACCGCTGTTTGCCAGACCGGGTTAAAGTGTTTTGTCCAGTCTGCCCAAAAGAGGAATACCCATAGCGCCATACTGAGCGCAAAGAATATCCCCAGCTCTATGCGCTTGGTGTTAATGCGCTGGGTCAGCATGACGTAAAACATGATGGCAACACCTATCATGGGAACAGCATTATTAATGAATAGCATTATTTACTGCCTCCTTTAAAGATAGCAGCTAAAATCGATTGCACACGATTAACCACCATAACGACACTTTCTCTTATGCCCGTTTTAATGACCAGCACTACGTCTTTGCGTAGCACCTCATCATTTAAAACATCAGCGATCAGAAATAGCAGCACCGTTCCTGAGAATGAACCTGCCAGCGACACGCCAAGCATGACCTCGACTGGCGGCTGATTAGAAAACATAGGCAGTACAATAAAGGACGATACCAGCCCCACAGACACAGCTACCAACACCTTTAAAATCGGATTGCCTCGGCTTTGTAGTGTGTCGGTGAATAGTGCCCAGAATGAGCCAATGAACGATAGTACAATCATCGCTATATAGAAATACCATAGCGGCAGTTGTAGATATAAAAACGCATAGGTCTGGTTAAGCTGAGCACCTAACCCTACTGCGGTTGCGCTGGCGGCCACTCCTGATACTGAGAACACAAGGCCCTTAGCGATTTGAGTAGCAGCAAAATAATTCTGCGGCATAGTCGCTCCTTTTTTTGTGTGAAAAAAGACAGCCACATATGCGGTTGTACTAATTGTTGTTTTTAACCAAAGCTGGCTGGTATCTCAGTCATCGGTCTATCTTTCAAAAAGCCATTACTTACATCGCTCTTGGCTTTCTGAATGGCTCTTTCAAATAGCGCATAGTGGTCTTGCGCCAAGTTTGGCACCGCCCACTCACGGTTTGGCATCATCTGCAAGTAAGCAATGGTGCCGGACAGCAAGCCATCATAGTAATGATTGAAAAGATAGTCCGGGCATTCCTCAGTTGTTTGACTGACGGATAGAGATACGACGACGTTATCGGTATGTCGCTGCTTATCATCTAAGTTAATGATATTGGGATAACCATAGCGAGCACTTGCCAGCCAGTTGTCGTGCTCGCAGCAGTTATCGGTCAAGCGCCATACCTTGATGATATGCGTGTTTGCTGGCAAGGTCAGCTCGCAGTGTTTATCAAGTCGTGTTAGCGCCAAGTCTGAATCGGTCAACGGTCTATCGATATCAATAAGCGGATCAAAAGCATTGACGATATAAGCAAAACTTTCATCGCAAAACTTTTTCAACGCCTGCCTTGCGGCGAACACCACTGCAATGCGTGGCACATTGCTGGCGTCACTATTACCCAAGTGAATACTAATACCGTCCACAAAATCATCAAGCTGTGCCATATATCACCTATTAAGTAGAGGTACGTCTTGCAGATGATACGCGCTCATCTGCCGTGTCTTTAATACCTAGCAACTCCAAGCCTACACGCAGATGATCTGCACCGCTTGCGCCGTTACTACTATCGCCTGACAGCAACTTGTATAGCATAAGCTCCTGTACCGGCTGTGCAAAAATTGGCGATACTGGCAGTGGATTATTGACCGTAAGCTCTGTCACTTCATCAGCGTAGCTACTGTATTCAATCTCAAGCTTACTGGCTGTCGGTACTGTCGGATAGATGTAAAAATGCTTAGGCGAGCGCGAGTCAAACATATACTCTTTGACAATCGTGCCAGCAGCGTTATGCCAATCTGGTGACATGCTATCCATATCTTCTTGCTGCACCAATCGCACAGCGCGACCAGATTCACCCAATGCACTAATATTACGAACCACACGCAGTAGGCGCACGCCATTTTCAGGAATGAGCTGGCGTGAACCTTCTGTTATATCAATAGTTGCTATTTTTGCCGAGGCATCAGGACGAAACAATATCAACATACGCAAGGCTTCATTGAGCGCAATGATTAACGTTGCATCCGACCATGTGGTAGCGTCGGGGTCATTTAGCTGCGTCATGCGCATGCCATTTAATAAGTCTTGACTGCTAAACATATCGGGATAGTCCTAATGTGATTTCACATTAAGCAGCGGTTGCTACTTACCTTTGCTGGCTTGCTCGCTAGCAGCGCGCTCTTCTTCTTGCATCGCCTGACCAATCTTGCGCAAAATTTCATTCATGTTGTCGCCTTTAGCTGGCTTGACATTAAGGCTTGCGGCTTTCTCACGAATCTTGGCGCTATGCGCTGGCGTGAGATTGAGCACTTCTTTCGCCCAGTCTGCCACCGTGTCGTTTTCGGCGGTTTCAAAGTCGATAGACAGAATGTCATCAAACTTATTGATGAACGCGCCTTCATCGGTATTGGCGCCGCGTGTGACTTCAATCTTATCGACGTAACCTGAATCACCGCGATATAAGCGATACGACTCACGAATTGATAGCAATCGGTCTGCATGATCTTCATCATCGACGTTACAGATATGCGGCGATTGATCGTCGCTTTCGTCAATCGGTTTAAAGTGATAGGTCTTTTGTGTGGCGCGGTTATGACCAAACGTCACCTTGGTGCCACCCTTGCGGCGTAGTAAGCACTGAATAGTATCGCCGTCACCACTATTAGCATCAGCAACCTTGGTTACTTTCTTAGCGGCCGCTTCTAGTTTGTCCGTTGCCTTTTCGCGTGCTTCGGCTTCGGCAAGCTTTGCTTCAAGCTCTTTGATACGGTCTTGCTGCTCTGCCATTGCTTTGTTTTCTGCGCTTTCTTTCACAGCAGCATCAGCCTGTTTTTTGGTCGCAAGTGCTTTGTCGTCTTGCTTGTCGGTTTTATCGTCAGCCATGATAATGACTCCTTTTAATAAGCAGATTAAATGAAAAGGCCCACAGCACTGAATGCCATGAGCCTTAATTACTTGCCAGCAGATTATTTACTCGTCGTTATTGGCGTGACGATAGTGCGGCGTCACATGAATGTACGCGCCCTTTGGAATCGTGCCAGCGCCTTTGAACTCAACGGCGATGGTTGTTGGATTGTCATGCACTTTCGACAAGCGACCTTCAATGACGTTATCACCAACCTTAAACCACTTAGCAGCAGCAAGGCTCGCGCCTTCTAAAAACTTACCAGTGATAGCTGTTTCGTCTTGGTTCATGGTGCCAACGTCTGCGGTCAGCGTGCCACCAAGGGCGCTACATACCAACTCGATATGCAGAATTGCGGCACGTTCGGGCAGTTTGGCCAACAATAAGAAGTCACCATCAGCAACGGTAGTCTCTGCCATGAACTTATGGGTAATGGTTGGCGCATTGGTCACGCCACTGATCATTGAGCTTTGAATCTGCGTGTTATGCAAATAGCGCTCAGACTGGAACTTAGCCATAGTCTTTTATCCTTTTATAAAGATACTGTGTAAAAAATTGGGTGAATAAAAAGCAAGCTGGCATGACCAACTTGCTTTTAAAGCATTGCTTTAGATTAGGTGCGCGACTTGCTCACCGCAGTATAGACTGCCATTGAGTTGACAACCTTACCATCGAACTCTGGTAGCTTGGTGCCGTACACCATGCCCGCAGAAATACCGACTTGATTGCCATAGTCTTTTTCTTTTTCTTCCCAGTTGGCACGCATGTTCTTATCACTTGCCGAACCGAACGCGACTACAGCAGCCTGACGGCCCATAAATACGCCAGTATGCGCTTTCACGTTATTGCCTGCACCAAAGTCGTTATAGGTCACAACACTATTCACTTCTTTAATGTGAGTTTTGTTGTACTCGCCTGCACTGCCTTTGAAGATATGGTTTTGATAACCATTAGCAGCAGCCGCCGCTTTTTGGATATCAAGCCAACCGCCAACACCAGTGTCTTTGCGTAAGTCATGAATCTGCTCAGGCGATAGCGTCAGCATGTAGTATTCTTCTGCCGATTCTTCCAATGGCTCCATGCGGAACTCGCCGTCCGCTTTACCGCCGCGCTTAGCCTTTAAGATAAGCTCGTCGATAACATCAAGCGACATCGTATCAGCAGTCGTCATGCTGGCTTTAGACGTGGCTGAACCACCATAGACGATATGATCTTCATCGTACTGGGTGTAGTCCATTGTGCCGCGAATAGGTGCCGTTGCACCTAGCGGAATATACAAGTCTTTGGCATGACCACGACCACCGCCCAATGTTGTCATCACGACATCATCAAAGTGGTTAGCGTGCCAGCGCTCAAGCTTGACCTTAGCGATTGCTCGCAAGTCGTTGATGGTACGTTTCTGGTTCATCTTGCCACCAGGCGTCACACCGTGACGAACTTGGTTGATTTTAACTTCGTCCGTGAACGCGGTTAAATCTTCCTCGTTGCCTTCCAACACGTCATCGCCATAAGTACCTCGGCCTTTGAGCTGAACAAACATATCGAATGATACGTTGTCACCGGCGCCACTCTCCAAGTCGTTGATAACACCGATTGGCGCGTTCGCCATTGCACCGGCTTTACCGACAAGTTTGGTTGAGGCCATCAGCTTACTGCCGTAAAACGACTTAGCAAAAGCTGATCCGAATAACGCGCCTGCCCATTTTTTGATAGCTTGGCTATCGTTGATTTTAGTCTGTGCCATGATATTAGTCTCCTTTAGTCAGACTATTTTTGGTATCACAGCACGTATGCGCTTGTTCACCCGTTGAAAAAATCACCTCGCTATCTTGACTGGTTATCAGTTTAAGCCTTGGCGCTCGACCACTCTTTTTTTCTACCACAATGGTACAAGGGCCTGTAACTTCGATAACATCGCCTATGCTACAGTCTCGATAGCGTATTTTATTCATAAGTAAGTATTAGCCTATTGTGCTAAGTATTCAGCTTGTTGTGCTTCGCTCATATCGGCGATAGCGCGTTCAAGCTCTGGGCCGCCAAGCTTGTCTAAGTGTGCAAACTTGTTGCCTTCATTGCTGTTCGCTACAACCGCTGGCATGTTAGAAATGCTCGGCATGTGCTCGGGTTCCGGCTTTACGTTTTTATCAGCCGGCTTGTCTTGCTTGCCAGCCTCCGGCAAGTCCATATAAGACGATACCGCAGTACGTGCCTTATTAAGTAGCACATCAAACGGCGTGCCCGGCGGCATACTTTGAGCGATAACGCCTAACTGTTGGTCCAATGCGGCAAACTCTGGACTGCCTTCTACAAACGCGGCGTTCTCAGGACGTGCCATAAAGTCGCCCACTGCGACCGCAAAGTCTGTTTGGAATTGCTCTTGCTGGCTAGTCTCACGCTCTGCAATGGCATCTTCCTTGGTGACAAGCTCAGCCTCACGCGCTTCGATGCGTTTCAGCTCACGCTCAATACGAACTTTAGCAGTATTATAAGCACCGTCTAAGATATCACCATTGTCATATTGCTCACCTAGTGCATCTAGCTCAGCTAGCTTAGCGTCAAACTCGGCATCAATGGCTGTGCGCTTTTCTGCTACTGTTGCCACTTCTGCTTGCCAGTCATCATCAGCATCATTGTCAGCTTCATCTGCGTTGCCTGTGTCATCTTCGGTAGTATCGATATCGCCAGCAGCGCCATCGTTATCACTATCGGTTTCATCGTCGCTACCTTCTTCCGCTTCAATCGCTGCAATCTCGTCATCGGTCAAGCCAGCAGTCCAATCGTCATCGGTTGCGTCGTCAGTATCACCTACCGCATCGGCTGGCAAGTTTTCTAATTCACTGGTATCGACTTCAAAGTCGTCGTTCATATCATCTGGCATCGTGGTTATCCTTATGGATTGGGTTTGTTTTTCTTGCGGCGCTTAGTGTGAATGGCGAGCGCAACATCTACGATTATTAAAACCGCTTTTAGTAACTTTGATTTCTTGCTCATGCGTCTGGCACTCCTGATTGCTGCCCCATCACTTCTTGCATCATGGCGGCTTCTTCTGGTGATATTGGCGCTTGTCCGTCCTCGCCAGCGGGCGCTTCACCCTCGGGCATGACTGGCTGCTCTGGCATTGGCGGTTGTTCTTGTGGTTCTGGCTCTTGCGGCTGTGCTGGCATGTCAACGTGCATCGGCACTGGTCCTTGCTCAACTGGCTGGCCTTGCGCTTCTAACTGCTCGCCGCCTACCTGTGTCGGCTGTGTGCCGTTCATTATGTTGTCCATATTGTTAATAAGATCGTCAGCAATATTGCTAAGCTCAGCGTTATTAACCACAACTCCAGCGGCTTCAAGGTACTTAACCAATGCTTCAGCTTGAGCACGTCTTGCATTAGCTTTTTCGCGCTCACCTTCACGGTTGTATTGGTTGGCACGCGAGTTGTCGAGGTTGATTGCTGATTTCTGTTTTGCAATCTCAAGCTCAAACGCCTGTTCTTGCATTGCTTGCTGTTTCGCTTGCTCTTGTGCTTGTGCTTCTTCACGCGCTTGTTTATCATCCTCGTTCTCGTCTATTGGCGGCAATCCTGATACTTCGCGCAGCTTGCTAGATAAGCGCTCTTTGTTTGGCAAGTCTTGCAAGTCAATCGCCATTTCAATGAAGGCAATCGCAATCGCTGGATCGCCCGTTGCTTGTGTTATCTGTGCTGATACATTCATCAACTGCTCAGACAGCGCTTGACGCATGGTCTGGCGATAATCACGCTCTGATATTACAAAATCGGCTTGCGTCGCGGTAATGTCTGTCTCTGGTGTGGCGTTCAATACCACAAAATCTTTTTCACCGGGGTTCTTAATGTCACTGGTTACGCGAAACTGCATTTCACGATTGATGTACTGCTCGCACAGCGATAGCACAAGCTCACCCTCTAGCTGGTGCGCCAGTTGGTGATTGTCGATGATAGGCGTGGTGATAACAGTGCCTTGCTCTTGCAATGACTGAATAGCGATACCTGACAAAGCATTTTGATTCATACCTCGGTTTTCGCTAGTGACGCCACTGATTTGCTTTAAGTACGCGCTATCCATTTCAGCGAACTGCACATGCGGACCTGCCAGCGCTTGATTGTCGCGTATCTCAAAGCGTGCGTTCTTCTTAACCTCAACATAGCCATTAACTTTAGCGACTTGCTTGATAGCCTCGTCTTTATCATCGACTGCGCCTTCATCAGCAATCACTTGGCGTGTGGCCATAAGATAAAGCGCTTGGTTCTTACGCTGGTTTAAATCTGATTGCGGGTCAACAATCTGACGCACGACGCCATAAGGTGACTTGGTTGTCTTATCGATGAACGCTAAGCGGCGCACAAACGGATAGCGGTTGTGCTTATAGATTGATGGGCCATGAAACAATACAGTCGTCGCGGTATAGATAGCCATGTGCATCTGTTCGCGCACTGTCTCGCGCTTTTTAGCGCCTTTCTCCAGCGCTGCTTGATGCTCTTGCTTATTGCTGTCAAATATCTGACCGGTCAACCCGCCAGCATTAGCTAATAGCTCCACTCGTTCTGTTTTGCGATACCACATTTCCCACACACGCACAGCGCGGCGCGTTGATGAGTAGTGACCACCTCTGATACTCATTGAGCCTGAGCGCACCACATTGATGTTGGCGTCGCTGCACTGGCTCAACCTATGCGAGTTGTTGTATAAAGTATTGCCGTCATCGCCTGTCTGGTCAAAACGCAAGTCGTCGTCAAGCTCTTGATACTCGCCAGCGTCCTGCTCAATCTCATCTTTCTTCTTCGGGAACCACTGCTCAAGCGTTTCAACGTCGACTATCTTGGTTATCCACATATAGCGGCTGTCTGACATATCAGCTTTGACCGATTGACCATCGACCAATACGTTCTGCCAATTCTCATAGTTAAGCTGAACCATCAGCTCACCATCTTCGTTTGGCTCTACGCTTACTCGTGTCCAGCCTTCGCCAGTCTTGACGCAATCCTCAAACGCGGTACTGCGTTGCCACTTGGCTTTATTAATATCATCAATGTATTTAATGAGTTTGGTCTTTAATTGCGCTGGCTCGACATCATCAGCGGTGCGCGGTAGTACGTTCCAGTCGCTACGCGCGCGGCGCTCTGAGCCGATAATCCAATCGACCGCTGGCTTGATCTCGTTATAGGTGCGCGGCTTTTGGTTGCGTTCGGCATAGACTTGCTTTTCTTCATCGCTGAATTGGTGCCCGTCATAGAAGCGCTCATCGCGTGCCCGCAGCGCTCGACCTTCTGCTTGTGCTTCGCGCTCGTACTCATACATATCACGCGCCCACACAAGAAACTTGCCGTCCTTTGTTAGTTTAAAGTCGTCATCTAGTCCGTGTGTCGCTTGATTACTCATGAGTTGGCAATATCCATTAGTCCGGTGGTAAAGGTATCTTCACCTTCAAAGTATTTGTCCAGCGCCTTGCGGTTTAAATCCTCACCTTCTGGCTTGTGCATGACCAGCTGATCGATGTTTTCAAGTAAGCAATCCATGACAGCATGTTTGTCAAAGTCGGTTGAGTGACCATTCCACAAGTATTGGGCGCAATCTTCTGCCGTATCGGACAGAAACTTACCGTCCTTCTCGCGCAACTGGTACGCTTGATTGCGGCGCACAGCGATATAAGACTTGCCAATGCCAAACGCACGACGGCACAGTATCAATGCCGCATCATTGGCGGTTGCGCCTTCGTCTGCTTCAAAAAATACGTTTGAGATAAATGCTTGCAAGCCATAGCCTTTTTTAACTGCTGCTGGTACTGGCACGCCGTATCGTATGGTTAGTGACATTACCTACTCCACTGCTTCATAAGTCTTGGCAAAAATATCAGGCTTGCACGGGTAAAATTCGCCATTAACGCCTTTGATAATGTAGTCCCAATGGTTAGCGGTCATAGCGCCTTCTAGCGTCTGTATCGTTAATGATGACGGCGCACTACTTGTCGGCATGTGATAACTAGGGCGATATTCAAATGCGTCATACGGCATAAATCCATCTACTGACTGCAATGTTCCATCGAACTGAACAGCGTCAATCACCACTGGCTTTTTGCGATACTTAGCCATTGCTCTTATCCTTTAATTGCTTAATCAATCGTTTAGCGTCCGCATTACCATTGTTCGCACGCTTCTGTAGCGCCTCTAAGCTGTAATCGCTCAGAGCTTTGCTAACATTCTTGCCCTGCGCTCTGCCAAACAGCACGCTATTGGGTATCTGGTAATGCGTCATGGTTATTTTTCCCACAAAAAAGCCACCTTCGATGAGGTGGCTTTGGTGTTTGGTTATAAAACCGTCGTATTGTTATTGACCTTGTTACGTCCTGCCCTCGGCTTGACCTTCGCATGTCTGAGCATCATCACGCCGTAGCGCGTGGCATCCATCAAGTCATCGTACAGCTTCTTAATCTTGCCCTTATCGCGATGATAGGTGCGGCGCTCGTCCTGCCATTCAGTACAATCGCTGAAAACAAAGAACCTGCCAGTCTCCATGCGCTGTAGTATTTCCATGAGGCCAGCCTCGACGCCGTTGGTGCCATCATCATGCGTGGCATTTTCATCGAGCATGTTGACGCCTTCGTCGCGGTACTGCTCAGCGAGTGTTAAGCCACTGCCTTTGTCATGCTGATAACCATCATGCGGCCATGCGACTGGCTGCCATGATCCGTTATCGTTAAAGTGTGGCGCGTGTTCTCGCGGTGTGCGCTCTCGTGCTGCATACTCGTCTGTGACATAAACAATATCATTATCTCTATCCCATGCCAGCGTAACGCACGTTGTCGGATGGTCCCACCCAAAGTCCATACCTTTGATTTGCGGCCAGTGCGCCGGTATATCGAACCGCTCAACGGTGATTTCATCTTCATCAATCGGATAGATAAGACCACTGCCAGCGTAAGGTATGTCTTCCATACGCGCTTTGTGCTCGTGTTTCGGGAATAACGCTAAGTAGTTTGCCTTGTCATCGTCTGTTAAATGCGGCGCGTCGTTCCAAGTAGCGCGTGTAACACTGGTAATTCCTTCATCGGCTTTCTCAATGAAGTTCTTGACCATCGGCGTTACGCCCATCAGCGGCGTAAACGTGATATAAATCAAGCCGCGTGTCGTTGCTGTCCGCGTCAAACACTCGGTATAAACTTCTTCTGGCGGCTCCTCATCCAGATGAATGTAGTGCATCGCCGTACCTTCAAAGCTTCCTCGGCCTTGTTGGTATGACTTCAAGCCAATGTACGACCAACCACCGCTGGCATGTTTGACCTTGACTGTATCGATCAAGTCAGCAACGCCAGACTTCCACCTAATTGATTTTTGGTCAATCAAGTGAATAGGGATAATGCCCGTGCCGTCTATGGTCTTTTTCTTGCCACCATCTTTAAAGACGACATTACCAAACAATTCGACTTGCAGAATGTCGCGTGTCGTCTCGTTGGTCTTGCCAGCAATCCAGCCTTTGGTTGGATGGTCAAAGCGCTTGCCTTCCCACCACTCCGGATAAAGGCCGGTTGCGTGCAAGGTATCCTCGTACGTGCCAGCAATCGTTTTACCGACACGGTTGCCCGCCATGAATAAGCGCGAGCCGTAGAACGCGCCATCACTGAAGAACGATAGGTGCTTGGTATAACCATGCCTTGCAAACGGTCCGTCATCAGGGAAGTAGCTGTATAGCTTGTACTGCTCTCGCTTCTGGCGTTCTTTGATAACTTTAATCAATGCGCGTTTGTTCTTAGCGCTTAAACCCGGTAGATAAGCTTTAAGACTTTCTGCTGAGTAATTCAAGAGCATACTCGTCGAGTTCGTCATCTGTCATATCATCCAAGTCTTTCTCTTTACCGCCAGTCGGTGTTTTCTCCGCCTCTCTCTTCTTCTGTTCCAGCTCAACAACTGCAATCTGCTGCTTAACCAATTGCATCTCTAGTCTAGCAATCAAGTTAATCAGCCGGGCTTCTTCGTTAGCCCAGTCTCGTGTGCGATAAACCCTAGTGCGTTTTAGCGGCTCTGATTCTTGCCCGCCATAATCATCTTCATCAGGATCATAATATTCACCGCATCTGGCTGCATCTTTAGCGCGAGCTTTCTTAACGACATCTTCATCTTCTTCGTCAGCCAGTGTCTCGTCTTTAATCTCGTCCAGCGCTGGCGTGTCGCCCTGCGCTTTACGATAAGCCAAGCAATTAGCAAGCTGTATGCGTGCGATTGCAAGCTCGCGGCTTACCGTGCCCTGCATTGCTATCGCATCGTCTATCTGACTGTCATCAAAGATACGACTGTAGATGCCATGCTTTACGCTGTTGTTATTGCCTCTGGGCGCACCTGGTGATAAGCCGCCGTGCAATCGGCAACGCTTCTTACCAGCAATAGGCTTGTTGTTGCAAGGCTTACCAGCTCGTGTCTTAGCACCGCAAATATTATCTGCCATGCTTGCACCTCTCTGGTTTACCTCGCATGTAAAAAAGACTCACAGCAAACAGATACTTATGAGTCAAAAGAGTTAAGTGTTGTCTGTTTGAGTTGGCATCACTGATGGATTATCCCTCGCCATGCCTTCTGTGATAAAAACATCTTCTAAGCCGTCCATAATCATATTAACGATAGTCGCGCCATGACGATTGCCCTTATCTTCATTGACCACGCCTGTCTGTACGTCATAGTTTGGATAAAGTTTTGCAAGTGTTTCCTCATTGATTGGTACAATCATATTGCCCGCATCAACAAACATTTCTTTGCCATCAGCTAGAACAACTCTATCTTCCATCACGAAAGTAACACTCGCTTGCATTGCTGTATCTGCTGTTGCGCCTAGTGGTTGAGCTGGGTTATTAATTAATATCTGCTTGGCTCGTCTGCGACTGGTGCCGACAGCGTCGGTATACGTGTAGTTTGACATTTAAACCTCGTAAGTTATGAGTATAGTCACCGGCTGGTTATACAAAGATACCGCGTCGACAGGTATTATTCTCACCCCTGCGCTGTCAGTATATGATTTGTACTTAATGCCTACGTCAGGATAATCGGGCGGAAAAAGCTGCAGTCTTGTCTCAACAAAGATAGATACTGATAGTATTTTTAATACATTGAGTCCATGAGGTATGACTTTTATTGCTGCACTACCAGAGAATGTATCTACTATCTTTTTATAAGCAATTTTTGGTGCGCCCACGCCGATTTGGATGCTATTAGCTGCTAAATTTGGTGTGCCTGAATGATAAAATTCTTTCCAACTTTCGTACTCGGAACCTGTTTGTTTGTTTCTGAAATACACTTTCCCGTAATCGTACGAAAACCAAACTTGCGAACCCCACGTAGGGTCGCCAATGTATAAAACCTTACCAATTTGCGCGTTTGGCGCGTCCGCAGGTCCTGCTCCGGTGGTTATACGCGCTGAGCCAAAGCCGTTGATATGCTGGTCTTTTAGTAGCACTCCTGACTGTATGAGATAGTTACCGCCAATACCAAAAGCCCCAACCTCCATCACATTGCCTGCGACTGGTCCCACCAAACGACTCGCTGCATGAGTGGTGTTGCTAAAGTTCGCGTTAATCTTAATGTTGGCACTTCGCGGCGTATCACCGCCCGGCACTGTCAAGTCAACTGTCTGGATAGCCATAAAATCACCCACAAAAAAAGCCCACACCAGTTAAGGTATGAGCTTTTTAGAATATATTTAGTGCGGTAAGTCTGGCGGATTGCGAATACACAACCCCTTATCCATCGACCTACCCGTTCACGATATCACAAAGTTACCCCAAGTCGTGCCAATAATCAAGCTATTTTGAGCGAGAAACGTAAGTTAACGCGATTACACTTGATATTTGTTTGCATGGGGTTGTTTTGCTGGCGGGTGTGTGGGCTTGCGGGCGTATATTGAGTGACATACACAAAAAAACCCCGCTACTTGGCGAGGTGGTCTGTAACTTGAGCGAGTAGTGATTGCCAATCCTGCCATTTCATCGTTCGCGTGCCAGCCTTATGCTTTTCAAACGTGCCTTTGGGTATGTTAAACAACTCACAAAAGGCAACGTTTGATAGCTCGGTCAGCTCAACCAACTTGGCGTAGTTGGCTGGCGTGTAACCGCTTTCAGGTAGATTAATCATTTAGCGTTACCGACCAAGGATTATCCCAGTCACAAGCAATGCTTTCGTCGTCGTTAGTCCGTGGGTCAAAATCATCTTGCAAGTGCCAAACTATATCGTACTTGTTACCGTCTTTATCCTCAGCTTTACCAACGTACTCAGTGTTGTGTGGCTGGCTGTCATTATGAGACATATAAGCGTCTTGAGTGATGGTTAGCTCGATAGTATCTTGATTGCTATTTAAGCCAAAATCATTTGCATTGATTGTAATAGTCATAATGTATTGCTCCGTAGTAGATTGATACCGTTGTTTGCTTGGTATGTGTATAATATAGCTCCCATTTTGGGTGCTGTCAACACTTATTTTCAATTAATTTAAAATAAAAAAAAGAACGCCTGAGCGCTCTTGTATTATCAATCACACCAGCTCCAAAATAGCCTCATAAATATGCCGCTCAGCATTAGCTAAATGCTCCTGCACCTTACGCACATGAGACTGCTTCGTCGTGCCAGCCCCATGCTCAAACTTACTCACAGTCTCTTTACTCAGCTTAGTATAAGAGTATTTATATAAATAATACTGTTTAATAATCTTAGCCCACATATTCAGCACTGGATCAAGTGACGTTCGCATCTGTCCAAGCTCGCGCTCAATCAGCGTGTAGTACGCTTCATCATCCATATCAAACAATAACGGACGGCTGCCAGACGCGCCCTGCTGCACGTTATCACGCATAATGTTAGCGCAAGGCGATTGATAGCCTAAATGCGCCCAATTTGACCCTCTCCTGCTGTAATCTCCCCACCCTTCTAGCCAGCTTTGCACCTCAAGTAAGTCTAATATCGCTGTCGCTTTATCTAATTGCTCAAAAACATCAGTCATCAGTTAGCCTCGCTTATAAAATCACCCAACACCGCATTACCATCTACCTGACCATGCAACCAAGCCAAGTCACGCGAATTATCAATCACAATATCGCCAGGCTTAAATGCAATAGCGTTCTCCGATACGTGATTGCCCTCGATACCGCCACGGCCAACTAAGTGAATCAGCACGCCATGCTCGCGTACCAGCTCCGCTTCATTCTCAAAACGAACATCAGGCACAATCACACACTCGCCAGCGTTCAAACGCGCAAACGCTTTTACCCAGATATCACCATCAATCATGTGACGGCCCCATTCTGTGCCCAGTGTCTGCATCATGTGACGTGGTGTGACGCCATAATCATCGCTTACTACCGCTTTTTTATCGTCACTACAGTCAACCCCAATAGCGCGTAGCATTTCTTTAATCGGATCAGCGAACGATGAGCGCAACCAAATACCATCTAAGTTATCGAGCATGTAGCTAGCAAGTGTATCTTTGCCGCTGCGTGCTTGTCCTGCGATACCGATTAGGCGCATCTTGCTAGCAATAGAATTACAACTCGAACAGCCTAGACCTTGATTGACTGCTTCATAATCCAAACTACCCTCGGGCATTTTTGCGTCACAACTGAGGCATACCGCTACTTTTACCGACTTATCATCTGTACCTTCATCCCACTTTATATCGCTAAAAGTCTGCGCTGGCGTGTCATCGTTGAATGTGTCGTCAACTTGAGGCTGCTCCAGATATTTATATCTTTTGTATATCATTTCCTGCCTATCGACCGGCAATGACTCTAAGTAACTATCCAAACTTGGATAACACTCGCGATGCTGAATTGACTGTAAGCAAAATAAACATAAGTCTCCTAACTCCATGTCCTTTATCTTATCTTTAGAGTGCGCCGCATAAGTCGAATTACAGCCTCCACATACTACAAATCCTTGAATCTCACTCACAACGCCTTCTCCTTTTTATCAGTAATTAACAACTCGCCTGCCATGTATTTTTTAATTGTTCCAGTGGCGTCTTGAAAGCCCTTGCACACCACTGCGTAATAACCTTCCTCATTCAGCACCGCAATACGCTCTTTTTGGTTGTCTTGCGTTCTACCACCTTTCAACTTCTTCAGCTCAATCCGCAATCCGTGATAACCGCCTTTCGGTATATCTAGCATTAAGTCCGGATAACCTGCCTGCACTCCCATGCGTTTGAGCTTGGCGGCCTCCTTATCCTTGCGATAACCACCGTTTGCCGGATGACTTAGGTAGTAAGCTAACGGCCTGCCCTTGTATTTCTGCAACTTCGCCCAGTTAATGATTGATATCTGAATATCATCTTCTGACTTCGCTGGCATGACGATACTTTTCTTACCATCTTTATCAGTGACCACCCTAGCCTTCTTAAACCTTGCAATTCGCGCCAATTTCACACCCTCCTGCCCTTTTAAATCGTCCTGACCGACGTATGTACCGAACCGACGTTAAGGTCGCTCAAATCGTCATACAGTACGCCCCCTTCTCGGTCCCACTCACACACCTTGCCGTTATCTCTCACGCCGTCTATCTCAATCGCGCTCGCTGAGTAACGCTGTAGCGCGATGTTGTAGGTCAACCCAATAACAAAATCACCTGCCTGCGTCACCGCTGAATTTTTACGATAGATCATAGCGTTCGGCTTGCCAGCCTTGAGCGCTGCTACTAAATCAGCAAATTTGCGCTCGCCTGGCGTGTAGTCGGATGGGTGTTTTTTCATGCTGTACGCTCAGCAAGTGATTTCTTAAATCCTTCTAACCGCTTTTCTCGCTCTTTATCGAGCTTGTCAGTCATTGTTTTAAATTCGCTAATGCAAAAATGACAATGGCTATTTTTTATCTTCGACAAAGAAACAAGGCTGTACTCGATCAAGCTTCCGCATCTTCTGCAAATATTACTCATCCTTACTCTCCTGACTAAAATCACCATCGCGCCAGCGCTCAAGCATAGCTCTAGTCTTAGTAAGGTCGGTTATCACTGGCGTGATAGACAAGACAAGAGGGTTGTCAGACAAATGGTTGCCTGTCGCCTTACACCAATTATCAATAATTGCTGCATCTACTCCGCTGTTTGGATTTAAGGCGCCGATGTTGTGCTCATAATTTGACAGGTGGGCGGGAGTAAATCCCATTTCCTTGCTCATAGTCATGAGCGTCATATTGTTTTTTAAGCGTATGGTTTTAAGTTCAACGCCTAATGCGCAGTCGATTCTAGAGTCACTCACTTGCCCGCCTCCTTAAAATCCAATATCCCTGCTCGCTCAAAGTAATCTTTACGGCTCACTGGCTTTGCTTTTGGCTTAGCCGCTGGCTTGTTGACGTGGTACTTGCCAGCGGCATCAAAGTATTCACTGTGATTAACCGCGTCTTTAGCGTGCTCATCTGGTATAACCGGTACCACTTTAAAACTGTTGGCTTCAGCGATAGCATTCATAACATCGTGTAGCGTGATGAAATGCGCTCGTACCTTTAAACCGTCATGCCCTACATTTATTGTTAAGACCTGAGTGTTATCGCCCAGTAGCTCCACACTCGCTGAATCGTTGCACATATTGTAAAAATCTATCGAGTCAGTAAGGTCTATCGTTAAACCGTCTAGTCGTATTGATGCCATTACGCTTGCGCTCCACGATGTTTAATAAACTTGTCTTTGAAACGACCTATTTCTATTTGAAAACGGCCATTGCCTAACCCATTTTTTATGTTGTAGATACCCAACCCTTGCTTCAGTCGAACCTCGTCAACGACGAATACTTTGTGCGTTCTGCTTAGGTAGTTATCTTTCCTGCTTACCCACTCACTGCCTTCGGTTATACCAATAAGCGATTCAATGCACACAAACTCTCTCAAAAACTGGTCTAAATTCATGCTGCGAGAATGGCGGTTGCCTTTGTACTCAAAAAATACCTCATTGTTTCTAGGCTCGTGCCAAACCCTAACCCTCACGTTTTTGTTTCTTCTAATCCAAACTTGGCCTGCTTCGACATTACTCATACCGCCACCCTCCGCAACTCTGCCAATTCCGCTGTTATCCGCTTATCCGCCTCACTACCTGCCTGCACCGGAGTATGCTCATAAGCGACTTGGTGCGACTGTGGAATAACAAACGTCTTGCCAGCCTTGTGCTCACTCACCACTTGCTCATACACTGCTTCAAACGTCTTAAAAAAGTAGTCCGTCGCACTTGCCAGCTTTCCCCAGCCAATCCTATTTGCTGTCTCATAAACCACTTCATGCTTCCAGTTGCGTTCTATGTCACCCTTCATGCCGCAATTTTGACAAGCGGTGGTAAAAGCGTCGTTGGGTGTGGGGTATATATCAACCTCGCCTTGCCTGCATAGCTGAATAAACTTGTAAGCGCGTTCTACGGGATAATCCTGCTGCTTGATTGCTTGCCAGCGGCCACGTTGGTACTGTTCTGCGTTGATACCACTCTCTAGTAGCTCAACCGCCCATTCGCGTGCCTTGGCTGGCGTGTAGCGATGATCTTTGGCGTCAAACAAGGCACCGTATTCTTCTTTAAGTTCTGCAAAAAGATTTAAGACTCTAGCTGTAGCAGTCTGTATGGCTGCCGGGCTGTACTTCGATTCCAAACTCTTCGTTAAACTCTCGCTGCATCCGCTGTTTGTATTCTTCTGTAGTTTCTCTGCGAGGTTTGCTGTTAGCTGGTTGGTTGCTTGCATGAGTGTTCCCCTGAGTATTGTTTTGCTGTGCATTAAGCGCTGCGATCTTGATTAGTTTCTTTTCCAACTGCTCAGTTGACCTAACGGCAATCTCAATTAGGTTCTGACCATTGGTAACATGCCAGCTATCAGTGGCAACGTAGGTCATAGCATCAATAATTTGCTGTTCTGTGAAATCATCATCCAATCGTGCGTTAATGTGACTAAGACGTTTTTTAGAGGGTTTGATTTTTTGACCAGATAATTCAATCCATTTGTCAAAAAGCGATTTAACTAAAATCTCTCGCTCTTGTTTTGCTGGTGATGGTTTTTTAGATTCAGGTTTTTTAACCTCATCGGCCTTTATAGTTTTCTTTAAAGAAGTTTTATTTATGTTTTCTTTATTACTTCCCATATTTTGACCCAGTTCTTGGTCATATTTTGGGAATCTAATGGTCATATTTTGGGATGCTAAATTTTGGGATGCTAAATTCTGACCATGTTTTTTAGCATCAAAAGCTGCGATATTTTCATAGTTCAAAGTGTAAATAGCAGTCTTTCTTTGTTGAACTTCTTGGTTTAAAAATCCAAACTCAACCAATTCAATCACCGCTTTTGAGACAGTGTTTTTACTCATGTTGCATGCTTTCTGCAAAAAGGTGTTTGATAAAGCAGCGTCATTATTGCCTTGATAACCTTCAATCATTCTGACCATTCGCATAAGCACACCAAAAGCAATAGGCGTTAGATACGGCTGTGCATCAAATATCTTGTTATCTACCTGTGTAAAGCCTGTCGCTTGCATTGCGTACCTCTTATTGGTATTCATTAGAACGCTCCTTCGCTTGTTAGGCGCTCAATTACCCACGCCTCACCTTTCAAGCTAAATAACGCCTGTGAGTGTCCTTCTGGCGTCTGTTTTAACTCACCTAGTCCTTGTTGTATAAACCATGAGTTAAAGACCCTTGAGCGTTTCACTGCCTGGTTATACACCTTTAGCTCATCAAGTATCTTATTGAGCTTGACCGCTGATAAACCTATCTTTTGACCGACCTGTGTGGCAGTGAGTAGTCCTTTGCGACTAACCACGTTGTCGTAATGGCTGACCTTTGGCGCAGCAAGCGCTAATTGCTCTTGTGCTATCTCTTTGGCTTTATATTGTTCTGCCCATGCGATAGCAGCCTCATACGGATCAGTAAAGTTAGGTAGTGCTGGCACGACTGGGTTGTTTGCTGATACTTGCTGTTCCAACTCTTGCCAGCGTTCAATGATTCGCTTCCTTAGAAGCACGTTGTAACCGGACACGATTATCAAGGTCGTGTTCTTATCTAGGTGGCATACGGGATATGACTGCTTGTTTTGTGGATTTACCTCCAAGCCAAACGTAACGCCTTCTACAGGGGTATCCCCAAGAAGTTGCACACCTTCGTTATCATTCCAATCCATGCTTCGCACGTTAATTCCACGCTCCATCTGAATAACTGCTCCAGCGTAAGCTCTAATATCTCTTAGAACATGGTCATGGCGC
>NZ_DAINDI010000026.1:0-211 GCF_036731945.1 Psychrobacter sp. | reverse complement strand
TTCGCATAGCTCGGCAATTTCACGACTACTCATTGTCTTGCTAATGTTGTTTACTTGCATAATGTCGTTCATGGATATATACTCCGATTACAGGTTAAGTTTGTTAGACGCTCTCAGTTCGCGCTGATGAGCGTTTTTTATTGACCTTCTTTTACTGCTAACACTTCTTCTATAGTCGCGCCCGCATCTTTGGCAACGCGCTTAAACTCAC
>NZ_DAINDI010000025.1:41234-41476 GCF_036731945.1 Psychrobacter sp. | reverse complement strand
GCCATGATTGACTTGAATCGTGCCATCGGTATAAATAAGCACTAAAGCGCCAGCTTGATTGAGGGTTTGCACGGTAAATGAGATACCGAATTTCACTGGCGTTAACGCTAGACCCCAGCGTTTATCATTGCCTTCAGCTTCAGCCTTTTTATTTGCTTCGATAATTTGCTGGCGGCGCTTATCGTAATCGCTATCCTCTGCGAGCGTCCGCATGATAGTCGCCAAATCAAAATGCTCAATCG
>NZ_DAINDI010000025.1:35242-41224 GCF_036731945.1 Psychrobacter sp. | reverse complement strand
TGACCATAATGGGTGCTTTGACCGTTTTGATATAAATTTGCTAGACGCACCTGGAGTGGATCTTTGCCTAACGTATAAGCAATGTGATCCATCATATATTCAGCAGTTAGCAAACCTTGTGGCCCGCCAAAACCGCGATAAGCGGTGTTAGATACCGTATGGGTCTTGCAGCGGTGACCGGCAATCTGCGCAGCTGGATAATAGTAAGCATTATCACAATGAAACATCGCCCGATCGACAATAGCATCGGACAAATCAGGCGAATAGCCACATAGTCCTGCTAGCTGCATATCGACGCCAAGTATCTGTCCGTCTTCATTGACGCCGACCTCATAGCGATTGGAAAACTCGTGTCGTTTGCCAGTTACCACCATGTCATCTTGGCGGTCTAAGCGCATACTGACTGGCACATTTTGGCGCTTAGCCACGATAGCGCATAGACACGCCCATGCCGCCGCTTGGGTTTCTTTACCGCCAAAGCCGCCGCCCATTCTACGGACAATGGTAGTCACTGCATGAAAGGGTAAATCGACTACTTCAGCGACCAGTTGCTGCACTTCGCTTGGATGCTGCGACGACGTATAAACTTCAAGACCGCCATCGTCACAAGGCACAACGTAAGATACCTGCCCCTCAAGATAAAAATGCTCTTGCCCAAGCATATGAATATGCCCTGCAATACGCGTCGGTGCTGATTTTAGCTCAGCTTGCGTATCACCGCGCTGCATAAAGTGGCTCGGTCGTACAAACTGCGCTTGCTCTAATGCGTCATCGATAGTCAAAATGGCTACTAATGGCTCATATTCTATCAGCGCATTCAGCACTGCCTTTTTGGCCGCACGATGACTGGTTGCGACCACAGCAAACAAGGTTTGACCGACGTATTCGGTGACTTTATCTGCCATTAATGGATCGCCATCGAACACGGGCCCGATATCAGTCTTAGCAGGCAAATCCTGAAACCTAATGACATCAACCACCCCATTGGCCGCCCATACTGCACTCAAATCCATATGTAAGATACGGGCATGGGCGTGAGTGCTTTTACCAATCGCTAAATGCAGGGTGTTTTGCGGTTTTAGCATGTCATCGACGTATGTGGCCGTCCCCATCACATGGCTGATAGCACTGTCATGCTTGACTCCCGTACCGATTTTATTTTTTGGCGGGCGCTGTCGGCGTATACTATAACTGTCAAATAGTGAAGAATGATGGCTCATAGTGTCTCTTCCTTGTATTCTTTATAAATGGCGATAAACGTTAAGCGCTTGCAGGTTGTATATCCGCGACCAATTGCTTACCGCATTTAATTAGTAAGCGCTGCACGACATGCATACGATACTCACGACTGGCTCTAACGTCCGTCATGGGCGAGACATCTAACGCCAGCCTTTGCGCCGCTGCTTCAAAACTGGCAACCTCAACAGATTGTCCAATCAGCATTTCCTGACAATTTATCGCTAATAAAGGAATCGCCGCCATACCGCCAAGACCGAATTTTGCATTTTTAATCGTCAACCCATCTGCTGACAAATCGATTCTTGCTGCCAATAAGCAAGCAGAAATATCATCCTCATAACGCTTACTAATTTTATGAATGTATAGATGCTGATGGTCTTGCATCAGCGGAATATGCAGAGCGACGATATAACTGCCAGCGCGCAGTTTGGTCTGTTTATAATCCAAGAAAAATGCCTGCAAAGGTATAATCTCATCAATATAATCACCTTTATCAGCCTCACTGCCATCAATAGCTTCGCAATGACGCAAATGAATTTGCGCATCTAATGCCAATAAAACCGGCGGCAAATCGCCAATCGGCGAAGCATTAGCGACGTTACCGCCAATGGTGCCCATGTTGCGAATTTGCGGCGAGGCAATGCGTTCAAATAAATGAGCAAAACTTGGAAAATACTCTTCAAGGACAGGCAGCAGTTGCTTATAGCTCATGCCCGCGCCCAATATTAAAGATGGTACTGCCGATTTCATTTCGCTATTAACCTTGTCGCTGTTAACTTTATCGGCATTAACTCTATATTTCTCATCAGTATGTTGATGTAAGTCTTGTAGCGACCAAGTTTTTAGCGCCTCAACCGCTGACAGCTGCACAATTACCTCATGATCGACTAAGTGCTGAGCCACGCTTAACCCCAAATCAGTACCGCCCGCCCAAATGGTTGCGTTTGGATACTCGGCTAACACCTGATTGAGCTCGTCAACGGACTGCGGAATAAAAAGTTTGCGTGATGCTTGCGTGATAGTTTTACTGGTATTTGTAGCACCGTTTTTACCGTTTGCCATCGCATCGGTTGCCAGCTTTATCGTTAAATCTTTAGCAATGATTTGCTCAGCATCGCGCTGTTTGCCAATTTTTCCCATCGCTAAACCCGCATCGATAATAGGACGATAACCGGTACAGCGGCACAGATTTCCGGATATAGCAGCGACAATATCATTGTAACTAAGATCGTCCGATGCCAGTCCTGCTGCCACTTGCAAACGTTGGTTTTCATAAGTACTCGCCAGCGTCATGACAAATCCAGGCGTACAAAAACCGCACTGCGAGCCATGACAATCAACCATGGCTTGCTGAGCTGGGTGCAATAAGGCGCGATCTGGGTGATTGGCGGGATTATCGGCGATATAAGCGGCCGTCATCAGATGATGACCATCCATCAATGACAGTAGCGTGATACAAGCATTAAGGGTATAAAAAGGTGCTTGCGTAGATTGGTCTGCGTCATGAGCAGGCAAGCGCTGTGCCATGATGGTACACGCGCCGCAGTCGCCACTCGCGCAGCCTTCCTTGGTATCGGTTTGCTTTTCGTGCAGACGCAGATACTTAAGAACGGTGGTGTTCGGGTTTAGATCAGTGACTTGTTTGTACTGACCGTTCAAATAAAAACGAATCATAGCAACGCTCGGCTGTCAGAATAAAAGGCAGATAAAAACCATAGTTTTATCTGAAATCGAATATAAAATGTTAACAATCAATATCTGCAAAGGTCAGGCGTCATAACGACACTGCCCTAAGGTAGTATTCAATTATCATGTTAATAAAGTTTATACGATGACGATCATCATACCTACATCAATACTGATAGTTATACGGGTATTGAATAAGCTGACTGCCTATCTGACTACTGACTTGCTCAGGCTTAATCGGTTTGCGGTTTGAACTTTTTAATTCACCAATCATCTATGCGTCAATTAAAAAGCGGTCATAAAGGTCGGGTATAGGTAAAGGTAAAGCTAACTACCCTATCGAAAAAACGGAGAATATAAGCATGGGTCACACTCCTTTTTAGCTTAAAGTACCTCAACATTCCGTGTTGAAGCTGTCTATTAGCATTCAATGAATAAATGCTGACTAAACGGTTAACTTATACTAGCACTAACTTTATTTAACTTACAACTCAAAAAAGCACATTATTTTGTTTAATAATTCAAAAACTTTTTAATACTATATATTTTTAGCTAACCTTTCTGATTAATTTTATCCTTAATTTTTCATAAAACAATAAAAAAACGGTCAGTAATCATTTCCCAAATTGCTTGGAAAATGGCTACTGACCGCCGCTTATACAATCCTAGTTTTTTTATTTAGCTTTACAGCACTTACTCGGTGCCAAGCTCGAGCAAGCTGGCATTACCGCCAATCGCTGTGGTATTAATGGTCCTCACCCGCTCAGTGACAAAGCGGTACAGGTAATCAGGCGTCAGCATCTCTGACATCCCCTCCATATCAGTGACCGCAATGACCTGCGTCAAGATACCATCGGTCTTAGCAAGCTCTTGGCTGATGGCTTGCACTTCGCTTTGGTTGCCTGCGACCGCAACTTGCGCCAATCGATCGATATATAGCAGTGTAATGGTTTGCGAATCATTGGCAACGCTTAAGACATCATCGCTGATGCCAGTGTCATGCAATATTTTTGCCGCTTCAACACACATCTCGCTCTGACTTGGACAATGCAGTATCACCTCGTTGCCAGTCAGTAAAGCTGCAACCAATTGCCCAAGTACCGCCATCGCGCGAGCAGATTCGCCGCCGATAACCATGGTTTTGCCGCGAGCAGTCACGTACAAATCATTGGACTCACCTGTTGCGCCCGTCATACGCTGCACGTCATCGAGCATCGGCGCGGCATTTAATAGATGGGTAAATAAACGCTGGGCTTTATTGGCGTCACCAGTAAGTAAGGCCAATTTAGCAACAGCTGCTTGTAGATAAGTTGCTCGCTCTACCGCGCTTAATAACCGCCAAGCTTCACAAACTTGGGCATGATTCTTTTTAAATTCATTCGCCATCTTGCTAGTCCTTATGCGATTTGGGTAAGGGTTTCAGTGCTATTATTTTCTACCGCCGTGTTCGACTCAGTACACAGCTGCATCAGACGCGCAACGTAATGCGGCCCGCCAGCTTTTGGACCCGTACCAGACAGACCACAACCACCAAACGGCTGCACGTTAACGACGGCACCGATTTGGTTGCGGTTAATGTAAGTATTGCCGACAAAGGCACGGCGCTCGATATGCTCGGCGATATTTTCAATACGGCTGTGGATACCCAAGGTCAAACCAAAACCTGTGCTATTAATCGCATCAATAAGCTTATTCAAGTCGCGCGCTTGATAACGTAGCACATGCAATATCGGACCAAAGTGCTCGCCACCAATCACATCGATACTTTTCACCTCAATCGCGGTTGGCAAGACAAAGGTAGAGTGCTCTTCGCTAACCACTGAGCTTGCGCTCATCGGCGTCTGCGCCAAGATCGTCGCCGTTGGTTCAGCCGCCATACGTTCGATATGCGCGTCCAGACTTTGCTTGGCGTCGGCATCAATCACTGGACCGACATCGGTTGCCGCATACAATGGATTGCCGACGACCAATTCAGCCATCGTTCCTTGTAACAGCTCGATTAAATTGTCCGCTACTTCTTCTTGCACACATAAGATACGGCACGCAGAACAGCGTTGACCTGCCGAACCAAAGGCAGATAATACCGCATCTTTAACCACTTGCTCGGGCAATGCGGTTGAATCGACAACCATGGCATTTTGACCGCCGGTTTCGGCTATCAATACTGGCAACTCACCACTGATTTGCTGATGAAGGCTCTGATTGATATGCTGCGCCGTTTGGGTTGAACCGGTGAAAATAACGCCTGCAATATTATCGGAAGCGGTCAACGTGCCGCCAACTTCGCCAGCGCCAACGACAAACTGCAAAGCGTCTACCGGCACGCCTGCTTGATACATCAGCTGCACAGCAAAATGAGCAATCAAGCTGGTTTGCTCGGCAGGTTTAGCGACCACAGTATTGCCTGCGGCAAGCGCTGCCATGATTTGACCGGTATAAATTGCCAAGGGGAAATTCCACGGGCTGATACAAACAAAGGTGCCCCGCGGCTTATACACTTGACGTGATTGCTTGCCTGCTAAGTCGGTAAACTCATAAACCTTGGCGTCGAGACGTTCTGCTTCATCGGCATAAAAACGGCAAAAATCAACCGCTTCTTTGATTTCATCAATGCCGTCTTGCATGGTTTTACCCGCTTCGATTTGGCAAAGCGCCATCAATTCGGCATAATTTTCTTCATACAAGTCCGCTACTTTGCGCAAAATAGCAGCGCGCTTTGCCGCAGGTACGGCTTGCCATACGGTTTGACCTGCAATGGCAGCATCAATAGCTTGCTGCGCAATATCAGCATTGGCGTAGGTAACTTCACCGGCGATGACTTCGTGGTTCCAAGGCGCGCGTACGGTTTGCGACTCAAGTTTTTCAGAATTGCCATCGACTTTATCTGCATCAACTGCTTTGCCGTTAATGATAGAAGTTGCCGACCAAGTTTTATGCAAATGGCTATCGATAGCGGCTTTAAATAGTAGCCACTGCGACTCTACAAAGATATTAGGGCCAAAACTGGCTCGGCGCGCGCTATAGATATCTAATGGCAACGGAATATCAGGATTGTGT
>NZ_DAINDI010000025.1:28981-35232 GCF_036731945.1 Psychrobacter sp. | reverse complement strand
GTGCAAAGTAGGATTGTGCAATAACTTATCGTATGGGTGCACGGTGAGCTTATCAATGGGATAAGACTTATCTAATAACTGATGCACAAACGAGCTATTGGCACCGTTTTCTAGTAAGCGGCGTACCAAGTACGGTAGCAAGTCTTTATGAGCGCCAACAGGTGCATAAATACGCACGGGGATTTTGTAAGCTTGCAAAATATGGTCATAAAGCGCATCGCCCATGCCATGAAGACGCTGGAACTCAAACTCTCGGTGCGCGCTCATGGTCATCACTGAAGCAAGCGTATGCGCATTATGGGTAGCAAACTGTGGCCAAATCAAACCGCGCAAATGCTCTGACAATAAGAAGCGCGCACAGGCAAGATAAGCAGTGTCCGTACCTTCTTTACGGGTCCAGACCGGATAGCCGGACAGTCCCTTTTGCTGCGCCAGTTTGATTTCAGTATCCCAATACGCGCCTTTGACCAGACGTACTGGAATACGATCGCCGACTTCAGTTGCCAAACGCGCAAGCCACGTCAAAACGGCAATCGCACGTTTAGAGTAACCTTGTACCACCAACCCTAAGCCATCCCAACCGGCGGTTAAGTTATCACGGTAAAGAGACTCAAACAGCTTTAAAGAAATCTCAAGACGGTCTGCTTCTTCAGCATCGATACTGATATCGACATTGACCTCACGGGCCGCTTCAATCAATAACAAGCAACGCTGACGCAGTAGTCCCATCACTTGCGCTTCTTGCGTCGCTTCATAACGCGGGTGCAATGCCGATAGCTTAATAGACACTGACGGCTTTGGCATACCTTCTTTTACCTTGATGCTGGCCGTCGCCTTAATCGCATGCAGGTAATCGTTAAAGTATTTTTCCGCATCTTTATGGGTAATCGCCGCCTCACCTAGCATATCAAACGAATAGGTATAGCCTTTATTACGATAAGGCTGGCTGTTTTTATTGGCACCCTCGATGGTTTCGCCAAGTACAAACTGATGCCCCATAATGCGCATGGCTTTTTGCATGGCACTACGAATGACCGGCTCGCCCATTTTTTTGGTCATACGGTCCAAAAACCCAGCAGCGGTAGTATCACGATCAATACTGACAACGCGGCCAGTCATCATCATGCCCCACGTCGAGGCATTGACCATAAAACCATTGTCATTTTTGATGTGTTTTTTCCAGTCAGCGACGCTCATTTTATCGTGGATAAGCGCATCAGCGGTGTAATTGTCTGGCACCCGAATCAAGGCTTCTGCCAAACTCATGAGCAAGATACCTTCTTGGGTATCAAGGCTATATTCAAGCAATAATGAATCAACCATTTTTACGGCTTTGCCATCATTACGTACATGTTCGACCAATTGACGAGTTTGCGTAGCAGCCCCTTCACGCTCGGCATCCGTTGGCTTAGCGAGCGGCAACAAGTCCGTCAACCAGCGCTCCTCGTCCACACTATATAAAGGAGAAATACGGGAGAAAAGCTCGTTCGACGATTGACTGAGATAAGCGGGCTTTAATATATCGAGCGGATTAAATAAAATCGGCTCTTGCGGGGTAAATTGGTCTACTGGGTTCATAACAACTCCATAACTATCGTTTAAAAACCATAATAAATGGTGCGGTGGGAGCTTTGATTGCTAAAGATATAGCGGCAATTATTGTCAAACATTCTTAAAATTTCATCCCTACTATTCTTGATAACAAACATCTTTGATATCGAATAGTGGATAAATAATAACAACTATAGAAATAAGCCAATTAGCAATATACAAAAGACCAAACAGCGCCATTATAAAACGAGAAAATCCAGCATAGGCTGGAAACGGTCAAGTAGGTCGTTTTAGTGTTAAACGGGCTACGTTAACAATATAAAGGCAACAACGAACAGCTAAGCGGCATTAGTGCCTTCTTCTTGTTAGTAGTGAAAGGAGGTGATGATCAGAGGCAAGTGACGTTTTATAGAGGTTTACGTTCATAAAATCTAACATTTATAACATCTGAGTTTTATGGAAACTTAAAGCCTAATAAACACTTATCTGTCATCTTATAGAATACTAATTCACTGTAAGAAAAACCTCTACGGCGTTGATTGAGGTGATGCGCTTAACCTCGACATGGTAGCATGAAAAAAAATTTCCAACTAACGAATTTACCTATTTTAACCAAACAAAATACTGTTTAAAAACAAATGGTTATTAACCACTTATTAGAAATGACGCTTTAGTTATAAATTTATGTTTACTATAGCTAATTAATCGTTTTTGAATCAATGACTTGTCTTTATTTATCTCATCCATTTAATTTAAACCCATACAGAGTATGAGCGAATTAATAACGTAATCATTTTATTTCGTGCTGAAGATAGCCGTTTATAGTATTTTTCTTTACGCATAAAAAACCCTTCTCATTTAAAATAAGAAGGGTTTTTTATGCGTAAAGCTGAGCATTTATCAAATGACTGAAAATGACTGAAAATGACTGAAAATGATTGGAATTTAAATTGCAATCTTAGATAAACACAATCTTCGCAAGTAACACGGCCGTTAATATCCAAACGGGAATGCTCACGTCAGAGAACTTACCGGCGACGACTTTAATAGCAGCAAAGGTAATAAATCCAAGCGCGATACCATCAGCGATTGAGTAGGTTAATGGTGTAAACAACAACACAACGACAACGGCCGCCTCTGTTAGATCCAACCAATCAACATCTTTTAGAGTACCCATCATCAGTACAGCGACATAAAAAATAGCGCCTGCTGTTGCATAGCCTGGAATCATACCAGCAAGTGGAGCAAAAAACATACTTAATAAGAATAGCACCCCGACCGTCACAGCGACTAATCCAGTACGTCCTCCGGCTGCAATACCTGACACACTCTCAACAAAGCTGGTGGTCGATGAAGTACCTAGTAGCGTACCCGCAACCGTGGCGCTCGAATCTGCCAGTAGCGCTTTGCCCATATTAGGTATTTTGCCATCCTTACCAATTAAGCCTGCTTGACTGGTGGTTGCAATCAACGTACCAGCGGTATCGAATAAATCGACGAATAAAAAGGCAAAAATAACACTAATCATCGCTACGTCAAATGCACCAGCAATATCCAGCTGCATCAGCGTTGGCGCTATCGGTGGCGGTGCCGATATAATGCCAGTAAATTGTGTGTTACCAGTAATTAAGCTGATAAGCGCTACCAATAAAATCCCTATCGTTACCGCGCCGGGTATTTTTTTATGCGACAAGCCAACGATAACAATAAAGCCCAATGCCGCCATCGCAGGTGAAAACGCGGTCATATCGCCAAGTCCCACCAACGTCGCATCATTATTGACGATGACGCCCGCGGTTTGTAAGGAGATAAAGGCCAAAAATGCACCGATACCAGCAACCACACCTTGTTTAATACTGTCCGGAATAGAGTTGATAATCAATTCTCGAATTTTAAAAAGGCTTAATAATATAAATATACAACCGGACAAAAATACGGCGCCAAGTGCCGTTTGCCACGCGTAGCCCATTCCTAAAACCACGCCGTACGTAAAGAAGGCGTTGAGTCCCATACCGGGGGCTAGCGCGACTGGCAGACGAGCATAAATCCCCATAATAAAACAACCAACTGCGGCGGCAAGACAGGTAGCGACAAACACCGCACCTTTATCCATACCAGCGTCAGCAAGGACGTTAGGGTTGACAAAAATAATGTAAGCCATCGTCAAAAACGTGGTTACACCTGCTAAAATCTCGGTTTTGATCGTGGTATTTTGACCATTGATACCAAAATAGCGTTCGATTGCGTTCATAAGAGTCGCTTCCAAATTGCAGTAAGTAAATTATCATTATTTAACTGTATTGATAAGTGTCGCTTCCAAATTGCGACGCTCGATGCTGCGTTTAAATCAAACATATAAAATACACCCAAATTGCGACGATAAATGACGCTTCCAGATTGCGACTGTAAATGACGCTGATACACTAAGGTTAGAGACGATGTTTTTAATCCGTTAGCCACACATAATTTGGTAAATACGAACCATCATGAAAAATGACAGCAACAAACGATAACATTCTAGTGAAATTCACTCAAAATTTCAATGAATGGCGACATCTTCTTAGCATAAGAGTGCAAATTAGTTGACCATATGGACAATATTATAAAATACTCATGCTGTCATTATTTTTTTCATATATTTATTGAGAGCGATTTATGCACTGCCATTAACATATTATTAATGATATTTGCGTGATTTAGCAGTACACTAACGGGTTGATATAAATCCCTTATTAGATTAACTATTATTCATTATCCATGAGCCGCTTACATGCCTGAATCCTTAAATATTATCGACCTAATCACCCAAGCCAGTTTATTGGTACAGATTGTGATGGCATTGTTGTTATTAGCGTCATTGCTCAGCTGGGTGATTATTTTTCGTATGAGTGCGCGTCTTGGTACCGCCAGAAATTTTGACCAGCAGTTTGAAACCTGGTTTTGGTCAGGGGAAGATTTGGCAAAACTGTATCAAGGCGTCCAAGGCTCGCCTGAGCGCCAAGGGCTTGAGCAAATTTTTTATGTTGGGTTCTCTGAATACCTAAGAATGCATAAAAAACGACAGCCTAAAGACGACATTATTGACGGCGTTGAGCGTAAGCTGCGGGTTGGATTGGGTCGTCAGCAGCAATTATTAGAGTCGGGGCTAACGACGCTGGCAAGTATTGGTTCAGTGGCGCCTTATGTCGGTTTATTCGGTACCGTTTGGGGTATTATGAATGCCTTTTTAGGGCTGTCGCAAAGCGAGCAAGCGACCTTAGCGACTGTCGCGCCCGGTATCGCCGAAGCCTTGATTGCTACGGCTATGGGTTTATTCGCCGCGATTCCTGCGGTATTGGCGTATAACCATTTTACCGCCAAAGCGAGCCGCTTATACGACTCTCGTGCCTTGTTTTGTGACGAGATGACAGGCATGTTACAGCGCGAGACCAGTATCGAGATTCCGCAAGCGGGTACGCAAGTAAGCCAAACCAATCAAAGCGTTCAAAATAGCCAAAGTACTCAGGTAACTGGTCTATGAAACAAAGCCCTTATCGCCGCGAGAAAAAAGCGCTAAATGCGGAGATGAACGTTGTTCCTTATATCGACGTCATGCTCGTGCTGCTGGTTATATTTATGGTCACAGCGCCGATGCTGATAACGGGCGTCGATGTTGATTTGCCAAAAGAGCAAACCAATACCATCAGTCAAAGTCAGCTACCTGTGATTGTATCGTTGACCGATAGCGGCGAGATTTTTATCAGTTACGAGAATAATATCGACCTGCCGATTAGTGAGCCGGAACTGATTGATACCTTAACCAACTTGCAAAATCAAAATACCGATGCTGGCGCTCAGCCTTTACAAGTGATGATTAATGCTGATAAAAACAATCAGTATGGCGCTATTATGACATTGATGGCCACTCTACAGCAGGCAGGCATCCAAAAAGTGGGGCTGTTGACAGGTGCACCGTTACCCGCGCCCTCGTTATAATCTACCCTGCTTTTAGCTTAACTTTAATTGGCTCAGCTGGTTATAATAAAGTCGTTCATTTGATAAATATCGTATTTGAGTATCCCAACTATGCGTAATGCGCCCACCGTTTATGTACCGACCGAACCTGAAGGTAACGGGCTGACTTTACCGACACTTTTAAGCTTGTTGGCACATGGTCTTGTGATTGGCATACTGGCTTATACGTATCAAAACATGGAAGTTGAAACTGCAGGTAGCATCGAAACCGTGATGATATCTCCTGAGCAATTGGCTGAAATGCAAGGCGAGATACTGGCCAATCGTGCCGCAGCGGCGAGCGCTATGCCAGCCGATAGCGGTGCAAGTGGCTCAGCAACCAGCATGCCAGAAACCAGCTTTGATGACAGCGTCAGCTACGACAATCCAAGCGAGCCGATTTCACAGCGCGTGCCTGTTTTTACTCGTTCTAACGAGGCGGTGAACCCTCGCCCGATGCTGATGAGCGAAGAGCAACACCAGCGCCTACTTGAGCAAAATCAAGAATATGAGCGCAATATGGCTGAGTGGGCAGCACAGTTGGACGAATCTGTACTAGATGAGCATGATCAGGTTGAACAAGAAAGAAGAGCGCAGCTGATAGAAGAGCAAAAAAGGCTGCGAGATTTTCGTAATAAACAAAACAATCTACCTAAGATTAAACGTCCTACTGCCAATGACAGAAATATAGAAATCAACACGGGCGG
>NZ_DAINDI010000025.1:28425-28971 GCF_036731945.1 Psychrobacter sp. | reverse complement strand
TCAGGTAGCGCAGGACAGACCCTTAGCTTAGGAGATGATGGTCAATCAACACTGTCTGGTGACGCCACCACTTCCAGCACTGCAAAGGGTAGCAGTCGCTCGGCATCAAGCGGTAGTCGCGGCGCTAGTAATAGTGAAATCATCAATTTAATCAAACGCAACTATAATCCGCCAACAGCGGCCAAAGGCTCAACGCAGCGTGCTACCTTGACCATCACAGTCAATGCCAGTGGCGCTGTCGTGAATGTCTCAGCGTCGGGCCCTGATAGCGCGGTCAATGAAGCCGCCAAACAAGCGGTGCTCAATACCGGCAGCTTACCGATTGATGCTGATGACCCCAAATACCCCACTTTTACCATACAGTTTAAGGGCAGCAATTAAGCAGTTGCCCACACACGATATTATTGCTAACGTTACCTTAAGCAACTTGCACCCGCGGCGATATTATTTTAACGTTATCATTGATTTAGCATTTATAAAAACAATTATCCCCATCTAGGAGTTTGACTTGGTTATGCGCATTCATAAAAAACTATGCCTCTCTTT
>NZ_DAINDI010000025.1:21440-28415 GCF_036731945.1 Psychrobacter sp. | reverse complement strand
TACCTCAAGCTTATTGCTTGCTCCTAGCGTCTTGGCGGCGCCTGTCGTTTTAGAATTGGATTATGAGATTCCGGTACAACAAAGCCAAGTGGCTTTTGTCTCCTTTGCTGGCGATTCTACTTTGTCACCGATTATCTTAAATGATTTAAGCAAAACTGAGCTAAAAGTAACCAGTCAAAACCTACCGCAGCAGCCACACAGCAGTAGCGAGTTAGCCGGTACCCTGCCGGTTTGGCAAAGCATGGGCATTCCTTATCTTGTCATCGGTAGCACGCGCAGCAATCGCGGTAAAGTGGTCACCGATTATGAAGTCGTTGAGGTTAAAACCGGACGCGTGATCGAAGGCAAGCAAACGTTAACCGCTGATAATAATAAGGAAAGCATGCGTTACGCCGCCCACGTGATTGCGGACAAAGTATATGAGCTGATCACCGGCATTCCCGGCGACTTCTCAGGGCGTATTGCTTATATCGAAGAAATCGGCACCGGCAAAGAGAAAATCTCGCGCTTAAAGGTTATGGATGCTGACGGCGAAAACGCCAAAACCATCACAGAAGTGGCAGGCTCTATCTTCTCGCCGACTTGGTCGCCTGATGGCAATCGCATTGCTTATTCAGTCCAGCGTGATAAGTCTTATCCTGTCATCTATATTCAAAGCGTAAGCGGCGGCGGGGCTACGCCATTAACCCCATTCCCAGGTAGCAACCTTAGTCCGTCATTTTCGCCCGATGGTAGCAAGATATTGTTTTCTAGTAGCTTTGAGGGTAGCGCCGATATTTATGAGATGAGCGCTAGTGGCGGTCAACCACGACGTCTGACCAATTGGCCAAGCAGTGAAGTACAACCAAGTTATGCCCCTGATGGCAAATCTTTTGTCTTTGTTAGTGACCGTGCAGGGTTTAACAAACCTCGCATCTATCGTTATGAGTTTGGTTCAGGCCGTACCACGCAAGTATCGAATAGTGGCTATGCGACCAGCCCGCAGTTTAGTAGCGATGGCTCGCAAATCGCCTTTTTAAGTGGTCGTTCAGCTGCCATCATGAACAGTAGCGGCGCCATTACTGCGAACTTAGGCGCTACAGGTATCGATGAAGCACCAAGTTTTTCACCGAACGGTAAGCGCGTGGTTTTCGCTTCAAAGCAGGGCGGGAAAGGCGTACTGACTATTAAGTCCTTAAACGGCGGCGAAGCATTCGGTAAATCTGGTCAAGGCACTATCCGCTCCCCAGTTTGGTCATCTAGTCCTAGATAACTTAGATAACTTAGCCATCTTTATTACGTAAAATAGGGTTAGGCGATACTGAATGCTCACAAATAAAAAAGCGCTCGATAAACATATCGGGCGCTTTTTCTAAATGAGAATAACGATTTACTGCTTACATTAATCATTAAGCCTTAAAATTGATGAGCTAAAAGCTTGAATAATAACGTTACTCATCAAACGTTACTCATCACTTGGATCGCCAGCTGAGGGGTTAGCATGTCGTAGCTGAGCCACATCTTCAGCGGTCACTGTATCTGTATAATTATTAAGCTCACTATGCACATACTGAGTCACCGCAGCCAACTGTTCATCATTCATCATGCCATGAAATGATGGCATACCGCGAAAACCATTAATTAAGATGTCAATAACGTAATATTTTGACTGCATTTTACTGTTGTTAGCCAGTGGTGGATAATAACCTGCACCGTAAGCACCCTCACCTTTATGCATATGGCAAGCAGCACAAGAGTCGTGATACAGCTTTTTGCCATCTGTCGTTACAAAAGCATTTGTCCCTTCAAACTTGGTTTCCCATTCAGCAATACTTGGATCACTGTCCATACGAGGCAGTGATGAGTCATCGACGATATTGGTAGTAGGAGCAGCAAGCTCCTCACGACTCATGTAGACCGATCCCCAAGCGCCATTGTTTCGACTTGCTTGGTAGTCAGTCGTCGCTTCAGTATCTAGTTGTTGTTTACTTGCCATTGTCTCTACATCATCTGAATGTTGACTACAGCCTAAAAGTACCGCACTGCTCATTGCACTCATTAATATTACAGTCAGCAACTTAGGTGTCATGTTTTTTACGATTGCATTGTCCATGATAGCCTCTGAATTTTTATAATTATTCATATTAACCCAGCATTTTTGCTTTTTTATGTAGGCGCTTTGCGGCATCCATACCTGATAAAATAGCGCCTTCTTGCCATGCTGGAATGTGTGAGCAATGCTCGCCCGCCAATACAATACGGTTATCTATACTGCATAAGGTGTCATAATGCTGCCGACGAGTTGATTCATTCCAAATACCATAACAACCGAGTGTCCAAGGAATACGATGCCAGACGACTGACGTACCAGCGCGGAACTCTTTTGGATACTGCGGATGAATATATTTACCGTAGGCAAGCGCAACGTTGATACGCTCCTGCGGGGTTAAACTATTAAATTTATAAGATGTTGGACCATAACCATAGGCACCCAATAATACTCCCGTACCTGTTTTAAACATATTTTGCGAAGGGTAGGAAATCTGTGCAATAGGCATATTTGTATAGGATACACCACCATAGATCCACTCATCTTCCTCCCAAAAGCGGCGATTAAACTCTAAGCCAACTTTATAAGAAGTCTCATAAGGAATAGCAGCCATGGCTTGTTTCATGGGTTTTGACACATTAATGTCAAGCTGGGTCAATACGGTTAAGGGAATATTACAGACACACCAATCGGCACGGATGGTTTTGGTTGCGCCATCTGGATTGTTGCTATCAACATAATCAACTGTGACGCCGCTTTCATCTTGATGAATTTTGGTCACTTTGGCATTAAACTCAATCATATCGCGGCATTCGCGAGTGAATGCATCGCCAATTTTACCCATACCCCCAACAGGCTGGAACATGGTTGGTTGATGCACGTAAACATTATGATTATTGTAAATATCGGCCCACATACCAGAATTTAATAGCTCACTCATCGGTAAAACTTTTGAAGGTTTTGCATTGGGCATTAATCCACCACCCGGTAATACGCTAAAACCACGGTGCCCACTGGTTTCATGACTGGTTCGATAACGATAGTCTTTATCGAGCGCACCCCAGCCTTTTAGGCCTTCAAGTAGTTTTTCTTTGTCTTCTTTATTCACAGAACGATCAAGACCGCCGACATTGACTGCTTTTGATAATAATTCTGATACGTGCCCTTTAATGTCATTTTTTACATCACCTAAGCGCTGCGGTACACCATTAAAATGATCAGTACGATGTAAATACGCACGGTCATTGGTTTGAATAAAGGGCTGCATCTCAACGCCAAACTGTTTGCAATAATGGAAAACGGCATAGTGATGACTTGGTAGACGCCATGGTCCACCATTGAAATAGTTACCCTCTTCAAAATCACAAGTAACTTCTTCGCCGCCAAGCTCAGTATATTTATCACCGCTATTGAGAGTCCAGCTACGTCCGCCGCCGCGATTTTGGAACTCGAGGACTTTGACGTTATAGCCTGCCTTACGCAGCTCATACGCCGCGGTCAGTCCACCAAGACCTGCGCCTAAAACGATGATACTAGCACCGGGAGGCGCCCCTTTTAAATCCATCGTTTCTTTAAAACTTGATTCTGAGGCAAACCCTAATGTCGTCATTGCTTGATACATGGCGGTTGCACCCGCTGTTTTACCAATCATCGAGAGCAGTTGGCGCCGCGTTGGTGATTGAAGCATGTCTTTCATAATAATATCCTTAAAGTAGACGTTCGTACATAACAGTAGGCACTTGTTCTATTTGTAGTAAACCCTCATTTCATTCCTAAGTGTTTTTAGCATTTATCAGCTTGGCTTAACTCTGCGCTTATTTGCCAAGCTATCATGCCCTACCGTCTTGCCGTTAATCCCTGTCTGGTAATAAATTCTAAGCTCGTTGCAATAGTTAAACTATAATTAACGACGGCGTCTAGAACGTAAAATGGCTCGTACAATAAATATGATAATCAAAATCGCGACAATGATACCGACTATCGCTAGCAAACCTGCGTACTTAATTAAAAAAGGCTTTTCGACGCCTATAGACGCGATGCGCTCAATATCAGCGGCACTGACCTCACTGTTTGGATGACCGCCAAAGCTAGTACGGACATAGTTGGTGATACCTGCAATCTGCTCACTGCTGAGCTCTTCTGAAAATCCTGGCATGATAGGCGAGGTATTGGTCGCGCTCTCTACCCCATGCAAAATCATATTAACGAGAGCGTCAGGCTTTTCGCGGCGAAGACTGCTCAGTCCAACGATAGGCGCGTAACGCGCGTCAGGTTGACCATAACCATCGACACCATGACAGCTACCACAAACGGCTAAATATAACGCTTCTGGTGAGTTACTACCGTTACTTACTTCTGACTTAGCTTGCGCCAAGTAATCTTTTTGCGCCAGTAAGTCATGCGTGATAGATTCGTTCACAGGCGTTGGCAGGCGCGCCACATTGACGCTATTGACCTTGTCTTCTGTTTGGATAGCGGGTATGGCTTTTAGATAAGAGGCAATCGCACTCAAATCTTCATTTTTCAAATAACGCGTACTGTGCGCGACCGCTTCGCCCATTGGCCCACCTGCATAGGCGCGTTGGTCAAGCTCACCGGTGCGTAGATACGTGATAATATCCTGCTCGCTCCAACTGCCGATACCGCTCGACTCGTCAGGCGTGATGTTCGGCGCATGCCAATTACCAAGCGGCGCACCTGATAAATACATTTTTTTATCAAAGCCCATGGTGCTATTACGCGGCGTATGACAAGTGCCGCAATGCTCGAGATTGTTGACCAAATACTCACCCCGTTTTTGGGTTTCATTTAGACCGTCGCGCTTTTCAGTAGAGGGTATATTGAGCAGATTCCAACCAATCATTAAGCTACGGATATTAAAGGGGAACGGTAATTTGGTTTCTTGCTTAGGGGCTTCATCAACAGCCGGAACGGTTTGCAGATAAGCAAACAAGGCGCTGATATCCTCTTCTTTCATACCGCTATAAGAAGGATATGGCATGGCAGGATATAGCATATGGTCAGGCGCCCGACCTTTTTGCAAAGCGTTCTTTAAATCTGCTTCGGTATAATTGCCGATACCGTAACGTTTAGAAGGGGTAATATTGGTTGAATAAATCTTCCCCATCGGGGTTTCAATCGCTGTGCCGCCCGTGTAATTCTCACCGTGACAAGCCATACAGTCAGCGGCACGTGCAATATAGGCACCGCGGTTGACAAGCTCGCTATTGGCGGGGCTTACATTAGGTAAGCTAGCATCGGGTAAATTGGCATTAGGAAGGTTAGCACCTTCAGCCATCGCGGCGCTGGAAGTAATACCAATGACAAGCATCGATAACATCACAGAAAGTGGCTTCATAATATCCTCATATAGCTGGCACCTAGGGTGTTGTAATTATTATTAGAACGATTGGTCAGGATATGACATTTGATATTGAGTAAAATCATTAAAATAATGTTAATACTCAACTTATAATCCATTACATGATTTAGCAAATCGTCCAGTAAAATGCTTAATAAAGTGGCGTGATAAAAACAACTTAATAAAGATAGTTTCTAAATAATGTCTGCTCACCCCACTAATGTAAAACTATTTCACGACTATTACTTGAATAGTAACTCATTCACTGCACGTTTTTACAAAACTTAAAAAAACCTCTTATAAAGCTTCATTCACACTCAATCACTATGTTTTTTCATATTATAATTTTAATTAATACAATTAATCCCTTAAAAAACAATTACTAAACTTAGAAAATATTCAGCTTCTCAGATTAATCAAATGAGATAAGTCGTCATATATATCAAAAAACGACTTCTATGCTTGTTATTACAGGTTTTAAACGTACATAATGGATACATAGTGCTTGTTATAATCTACCCTGTATTTAGCATGAACTTTGTCCTACTCGCAAAAACCCTTTTGACTGATGCAGCATTTTATTTATGATAAATGCTGTTTAATATCGCCAACCATTGCCATATTGCCAATAACGCTCGAGATGTCCTTATGAAATCACTCTTCTTTATATTTACGTTGGCAGCGACAATCCCTGTAGCAGGTTGCCAATCTTTTCAGTTTGTCGAAAGTCCGATACCTGTTAAAAATGTTTCTTCTGAAAGGGTGTCTTCTAAAACGCTTATTGTGGAAAATTTATCCAACGCGCGCCGACCCACTAACGCTGTTCCCTTTCAAATCCCTTCGACTACAAATAATGGCCAATAAAAAGCAGCTATCGGTTTGATAGCTGCTTTTGTAAGTTATTAATAATCAATAGAAATATTTAACTTTAATCTTCTGCAATGACTATTTGTTTTTTAGGCTGATGCTTGATAATAGTCTTAGCCAAATGATCGCCAAACCAAATGGCGGTATCAATATCACCTGCGCCAGGCGTGACTTCAGGCGGCCCATCTAGCGACTGTGTCATCAAACCAAGAAAGCTCGAAAGACGATTTAAATCATGTGATTCATGTCCTGTTGGCATCAGTGGTAAACCGATCCAATTCATTCCGTGCTGCATGGCATAGAGACAAATCTGCTGCAGGACGGCAAGCTTATCACCGCTCAGACCGCCCGAATTGGCAAAACCTGCGGCCCACTTGCCTTCCCATTTACGGTGATACCAACGCTTAGAGGTCTCATCCATAAAAGTCTTAAAGCCTGCGGTCACGCTGCCCATATACACGGCACTACCGAACACCAATAAATCCGCCTGATCGACAAAATCCCAATCAACGTCATGGACATCTACTGCCTTAACCTGCGAATCTGGTAATTGTTGACGCGCGCCCGTCACCACTGCTTCGGCAACGCGTTTGGTATGCCCATAATTACTATGATAAATAACCGCCATCGATATGTTAGCGAGTTTGTTCTCATACTCTAAAATGGCAGGCGGTGTGGCAGGTGTATTCATACGAACTCTAATAGTGACAATTAAGAA
>NZ_DAINDI010000025.1:13613-21375 GCF_036731945.1 Psychrobacter sp. | reverse complement strand
CCAACTCTCTAGAAGCACTACGGGTAATAATCAATGCCATACGTCCGGTTGCAGGCTGGCCAAGATGCGTTTGACGTCGATAAGAATAATAATGCGAATCCGCATAGCTGCAAGGTATTTTGGACTCATTGCTAACCATAACACCTGCCGCATTTAATTGGTCAGCGGCAAGCTTTGGTAGGTTCAGTTTAATCTTATCCCCTACAGAAGCTAAGACGTAACGCTGTTCAAAGCTTTCAAGATGCTGTGATGATAAGGCTTGATTATCTATACAGCCTGCCAGCAGCTTATTTCGTACTTGGCTGCCGACTTCATAATTATCTTGACTGATACAGACGCCAATCCATGCCGTGATTGGTTTATCAGCAGCAAAGCGCTCGGCGGTTGCCTTTATAACACCGCACGCCAGCCCTTGCCAGCCTGCATGGATAGCAGCTATCTGTCCCGTTGCTGGCTGGTATAAAACTATCGGTACGCAATCGGCGGTCATAATCGCAAGCCCCAAGTCCGCTTGCTGACTAACCATGGCATCGGCGTCTAGCGGGCGTATAGGTAACGCCGTCACATCGACATCATAAACCTGCTGACCATGAACTTGATTGAGCCAACGCAAGCTATTGATAGGAGCACGCTGCCCTGCCGCTAATTGCTCATTAATCGCCGTTAATAGACGCATGCGATTGTTTAAGACTTTTTTGGCGTTGTCATTGACATGCAGGCCTAAATTTAGCGCACCATAATTTGCCTGATTATCTACCTCATTAGCCGCTTCACTATCATCGCTGCTAAAAGCTGCCGTTTGAAAAACCGTCACGTCATCAAGCTGAGCAACTAAAGTGACAGGCAGATTGTTTGTTATGTTAGGCATGGTCAGTGCACCAGTCTTATCGTTATTATTAGAGCATTACAGCCAGATTGTTACCAGACGAATGTCATTATTTAATAGAGCTCATCAGATTTTATTCTTCGTCATAACCTTCGCTTAACACCGCCATCAATTGCTGCATGTCTTCAGGGATTGGCGTGGTGACTTCAATATCCTCGCCAGTCGTTGGATGCACGAAACCTAAAGTATAAGCATGCAATGCTTGACGCGGGAAATTATTAATCGCTTGTCGCTGCGCTTCTGTTAAGCCTGCTCGCAATTGACGACGCCCACCGTAGACGCGGTCACCGACTATCGGATAGGTAATATGGCTTAGATGCACACGAATCTGGTGGGTGCGCCCCGTTTCAAGACCGACATCTAATAGGCAATAGTTATCGTTCAGCGGTGTGACATTCAATAAATGCGTTACCGCTTCACGCCCTGCCGTCATCACCGTCATTTTAGTACGTTGATTGCGATGGCGACCAATCGGCGCATCGATACGGCGATGACGCAGTAAACTTGCCGCATCCCCTGCAACCACACATTGGTAATGACGATAGACAGACTTGTCCTTTAACTGCTCCATTAAAGCCATTTGCGCGGGCTTGGTTTTACCAATTAACAGCAGTCCCGAGGTATCTTTATCAATACGGTGTACCAATCCGGCTCGCGGCAAGTGATGCTGCTGCGGATAATGATACAGGAGCGCATTGACCAAGGTGCCCGTCTGATTGCCAGCGCCGGGATGGACAACCATACCGACAGGTTTGTTAATCACTAAGACATCATCATCTTCATAGACGACTTCGATATCGATATTTTCTGGCTGATCTTCGCTATGCTGCTGCAGTGTCGTCGATAAATGCAAGACATCACCTGCTTTGACACGGATTTTCGGTTTTTGTACCGTCCCGTTATAAAGTAAGCTGCCATCAGTAATCCAGCCTTGCAGCTGGGCACGCGAGAAATCGGCAAATACTTTTGATGCCAGTTTATCAATACGTAAGCCCGCTTCGTCTTCTATGACGGTATGCGTGACATCAATAACGACCGGAACCGCTTGCCCAGCAACTACGACTGAATCCTCACTGTCTTCGTATTCATCTTCATCGTCGACAATATCGTCATCGACCAATTCATCAAACTCATCATTGGATATGTCCGGCGTTTGCTCATCAAGCGCGCGCTGATGGTCATTTAATAATTCATTTGGCATTGGTAACTCTTGTGCTGACATATCGGTATCTAACGGTTGTTTCTTAGGGGAATTGGTCGTCATAGCATCATTATTCATAGCGGATTGATATAGGGTAAAGTCACTTAGCGCTTTATAAGCCGACTTCATAAGAAAATAAGATAAGAAAGTGGACTGGCGCTCACAGACCGGCAAAAATAAGGACGGTCGAAAAAAGCAGCAGTCATATCGTCATAGTGTAACATGCCTAGCGCCTAAGCCCTACAGAAGCTGCGTGTTATCTGCGATTTTATCGTTACCCCCTTTTTAAAGGTAGTAAGCCGTGATAAAAATTAAGTCGCTAGCTGATGGCGACTATTTAGGAGATTAACTCTCTAAAATATGACATGGCTGTAATTTACTGTATATTTGTCCTTGTCAGCCATATTCAATATCGCTCGTGACGACGGCTCATGCTAAACTACAGACCGAAGCTAACACAGATAAAGCATTAGCCCTTTAACTACAAAATAGATAACGAAAAAATAGACGAAGCAGGCGTTATTCTATAAAGTAAGCGTTGTTTTGCTGTATGCTATGGCACTGATTTTTTAAAATAAGAACTTTTAAAATAATTTATTTTATTAATATGAGCAAAACGGCATTCGATAAAAATGATGTTAATAATGAGTGCGTTTACTGCTAGCGCCTATTTAGTAGCAGACCCTTAATGGATGCCGCCAGCATCGTTTTTTATTATTACCCTTATTACCCTTTTATAATTTAGCCTAATAGCGTCGCTGCTATTACGCGTCTTGTGTCGGAGAAGAAGTATGCAAGCTGTTGGCAATACGTTTATCAAACTGTCCTCAATCACCTTACTGGCGTTAAGCGTCAACTTGGTGGGTTGTCAAACGTTTAAAAACCTAACTGGCGGTAAAGACGTGGATGCGGTTGCCACTGCTGAGAAGTCTGAGCAAGGTTATTATAACGACGCCATCGCTCAGATTGATAAGGGTCGCTATACGCAAGCTATCGAAGATTTGAACAATCTGCGCACTTTTTATCCAACGGGACAATATGCCGAACAAGCCTTGCTTGATGTGATGTACGCCCAATACGAAAGTGGAAAGTTCGAGGCGGCGGCTGCCAGTGCTGAGCAATTTATTAGCCTATATCCTTCTAATCCGCAAGTCAGCTATGCTTACTACGTGCGCGGCGTGGCCAATATGCAAGGCTCGTCTGAAGGTTTAAAACTGTTTAAGCTCAATCAAGCTGAGCGTGATACCGCCTATTTGCGTATTGCCTTTGCTAACTTCCAAGAACTTATCAATAAATACCCTAACAGCCCGTACGCCCCTGACGCCGCTCAGCGTATGACCTTTATCTATAATCAGTTTGCCGAAAGCGAGATGAGTGCAGCCAACTGGTATGTCGAGCGCGAAGCCTATGTCGCTGCGGTCAACCGTGCTAAATGGGTGTTCCAATATTATCCATTAAGTGAATCTGTGCCTGATGCCCTCGCCGTATTGGCTTATAGCCATGAAAAGCTCGGTCTTAATGACTTAGCAAATGAGTATAAAACGCTATTGCAAATCAATTATCCAAACATGCTCAGCGCTGATGGACGCGTCAAACTCAACACCAAACGTGAGCGTACTTTATTTAATAAACTCACCTTTGGACAATTAAACCGCTTTAATAAAGATACCTCTGTTGCGTCAGGTAACTACAATGGCGCCACCAAAACCCAAGTGATTCGTAACGCCAATCAATTAAGATTGCCAAGTGATAATGCGGCGGCAGCGAATGCTAACGCACCGCTAAATATGTCTCCTAAGCGTACCAATAGCGGTATCAATGTAGGTTTAGGTTTGCCTGAAGCATCGACCGAGCGCGTGACTAGCCAATCGAGCACTGGCGATACTGCTAGAGAAGCCGATGTCGACCCACAAAACATGAACCCTGTACGCCGTACCACATTACCTGCTGAATAAGTTGATACTACTCGCATCTATTTTAGACGCTTAGTACCTATCATCAAAAATAAGGTCAACGTTCTGTTGGCCTTATTTTTCTGTTTTTACTTCTTATAATTTTTATCTACTGTCAGTTTTTTGTAGCTGATTGTCGATGCTTAATGTAATTGACCTATGGTAAACTGTTTTTTGTATGAGCATTCCTAACCATATTCTCGAACAATTAAATAGCCAAGCTGACTTAATCAGTATCATTGGGCGTCATACCACGCTCAAACGTGCGGGCAGTGAATACAAAGGCTGCTGCCCGTTCCATGGTGAAAAGTCACCATCGTTTTATGTAAATCCACAAAAAAACATCTACCACTGCTTTGGCTGTAGCGTTGGTGGTAATGCCATCAGCTTTTTACGTGACTATGAAAACTTAACCTTTATCGAAGCGGTTAATGAGCTGTCCAAACAAACGGGCATTGAAGTCCCAAAAGACGAGCAGCAAAACGTCAGCTATCAGCGCGCGCCCATTAAACCAAAAGCTAAGCCGCAAACCAAGCCAAAACCCGCTAGTCAGCCAGCAACATCGGCACCAATATCGGCAGCAGAAACGCACATGCTAGCTGCTGATATGCAGCCGCCAACTTATAATGATAATTATGAAAATTATTCGCCATTAGACGCGTATGATTCGATGCCTTATACAGCCGATGACTACGATACTCATTATCAAGGTGCTAACGATCAAGACGATAATAGTTATCCGCCTGCATGGTTGACCGGTGGTAATGATACTCCTGCACTCTACGATGAAACTAGCGTCTCTGATAAAGACGGCAACTTGTACGAGCTATTAGAACAAATCCAGCAGTTTTATCAGCATAATCTCACCACTCATCCGCATGCCAAGCATTACTTCTTATCGCGCGGTATCACCGAAGAGATTTTTGAGGCTTTTGGTCTCGGCTATGCGCCCTTTGGTTGGCAGCATCTTGAGCATCAATTCCCGCAAGATATCGAGGGACTTAAAGCGCTAGGCTTGGTACGCCAATCAGAATCTGGGCGCGATTATGACCTACTGCGTGACAGAGTGATTTTCCCGATTCGCGATAACCAAGGTCGCACCATTGGTTTTGGCGGTCGCGCGCTCGATGATGAGGTAAAACCTAAATATATTAACTCCTCTGACTCGCCCGTTTTTCATAAGCAACACGTCCTATATGGCTACTATGAATCTCGCCAGCAGCGTGCCGATAAATGGTTAGTAGTCGAAGGCTATATGGATGTCATTGCCCTGTATCAAGCCGGTATTTATGGTGCGGTGGCGTCGATGGGCACAGCGATTAATGAGAGTCAGATATCACGGTTATTGACATTAAACCCTACCCTGACATTGAGTTTCGATGGGGATAGCGCAGGGCAAAAAGCCGCTTGGCGTACCCTTGAAGTGGCGCTGCCTGTGCTTGGCGATGATAAAGAGCTGAGGTTTTTAACCCTACCAAATAACCATGACCCTGATACTTTTATCAAAAGTCAGGGCGCAGATGCGATGCGCGAGCAAATCGCCAATGCCATGCCGCTATCGCAATATATATTTGCTTATTTGAGTGAGCGTTATGACTTAAGTCTGGTCGAAGGCAAAGCCAAGCTGATGTCACAAGTGCGTGCCTTGACCACTGCCCTGCCGAAAGGTAGCAGCTTTCGCTATCTGTTGAACAATGACATTTATCAAAAGCTTGGCGGCAGGCGCAATCAAAACAAAGACGCAAGAGATGCGCTGTTAGATTTCGATGGTGAGATGACCATCAGTCAGCAGCTGCAGCTGTGTTTTTTATTCCAGCCGCGCACCTTAATCGATGACCCTATCGAAGCCATTTGGCAGCAAGCAGGTATTCATGAGCTGCAACTACCAGCGCATATTAAACAAAAAGCCTCGGCCGATATTCTGCGTCCGCTAGTATGGGAAGACCTGCAAGATAATGCCTTACTCGATATCGTCAGCACCATTAAGCGCTGTCTTAATTATCTGCCAAAAGACGCCAATGCTGCGGCGCACTTTATTTTATCGAATGTCAAACCGAGTACTCAAGAAACGCTTAGCGGTGATTGGGGCGCCTTTTATAAAGCCCTTACTGCTCGTAATATTTTAAGTTTAGATGGCTTGGTCGAAGAGCTGGTCAGTCAACTTCTTGAGCGCCACATGAAGAAAAAAATTCAAGACTTGGTGAAAAACCCAGACAACATAAAACTGGCGATTGTCCGTAAGCAATCACAGTTATTAAACGACTGGCTACGCGAACAGCACGCGGAACGCTCAGCACAAATGGCGACGGTGAAATCTTAACAGCTAGGTGAAATTTTATTTATCATCGGTAGCCCTTTAAAAGCACAGCCACTGCCCCCACTATTAATGATTATGCCCAGTTGCATATTGAGTGCCAAAGCAAGCGCTGGTTAAAAAATGATAAAAACGTCATGGCTAAGAAATAATCATCAATACAGATAATAAATGCCTGCGAGATTCACTAGCTTGTGCTTGATGAGGCTGGTCTGTGTTAAACTGTGTCGCTGTATATTTCTAGCCCGATTTAATAGATGACAATACGCCCATATTATTGAGTAGCATTTTTGGTGCAAGCGCAATTTTAGCGAACAACTTTTAAAGCGTTTTTAGACTATTCACTTTAAATGCTTTTAGATTTTAAATCGCCATTTTAAGCAAGTTTAAGTAACGGTATTTTTTTAGGTGAGCGTGTTTTGACGTATTTATGCAGGAACAATTTTTAGCGGTTTTTTAGTATTGTAATTGTCGTATTTTGAGCCTTTATTCATATCCACTCATTTTTGTTATTATTGACAACCTTTACGCCATATTTTGATGAATCGATTGATTATATCAACGCACCCGTAAGCGTTAGCGAGTCACAATATAAAAATGTCCGATACAAGCAAGCGAGTATTTATGAACGATAAGTCAGTTTCTAAGTCCACATCTCAACTGGCCACCTTAATCCAAATGGGTAAAGAGCAAGGGTATTTGACCTATGCCGAGGTGAATGACCAACTGCCCGACTCTATTACTGAAAGTGATCAGATTGAAGATATCGTGCAAATGCTAACGGACGTTGGCATTAAAATTTTTGAATCTGCGCCCGACGCCGATGACATCTTGATGAACGATGATTCAAGCGATGATGACATGGCAGCCGATGAGGCCGCAGCAGTATTGGCCTCGGTTGAGACCGAGCCGGGACGCACCACTGACCCTGTGCGTATGTATATGCGTGAGATGGGTACGGTTGATCTTTTGACCCGTGAAGGCGAGATTGCCATTGCCAAGCGTATCGAAGAAGGTATTCGTGACGTGCAACATGCCATGGCCTACTGGCCGGGTACGGTACAGTTTGTCCTTGATGAGTACGAAAAAGTACAAGATGGCGAGAAAAAACTGTCTGACGTAATCACAGGCTTTTTAGACCCTGAAACCGAAGAAGATAAGATCGCCGCGCAAGAAGCCAAAGATGCTGCTAAAGAAGAGCGTGAGCGTATTAAAGAAGAAAAAGAAAATCCGCCTGTCATCAAAGCAAAAGCCAATGCCAAATTGGCGCTTGACGATGATGATGAAGACGAAGAAGAGGTTGAAGAAGAGGTTGAAGAAGAAGCCGAAGAAGAAACCGGCGGTATCGACCCAGAAGAAGTTCGTCTGCGTTTAGAAGAAATCGAAAATCTATTTATCAAAGCCAAGCA
>NZ_DAINDI010000025.1:0-13469 GCF_036731945.1 Psychrobacter sp. | reverse complement strand
TGCGTAAGCATGAGCGTCAAATCATGCGTTTGGTGATTCGCCGTGGCCGGATGCCGCGTGACGAGTTCCGTAAGACTTTCCCAAGCAATGAAACCAACGTCGATTGGCTGATTGAACGTATCAAAGGTAAGCCCGCTTTTGCTGGCACGCTAGAAAAAGTCGCCGATGACGTGATTTTATTACAGCGCCGCATTCGTGACTACGAGCAGCAGCTCGATATGAAAATCCACGATATGAAAGACGTTGCTCGCCGTATGGCCGTCGGTGAAGCAAAAGCGCGCCGTGCCAAAAAAGAGATGGTCGAAGCTAATTTACGTCTGGTGATTTCTATCGCTAAAAAATATACCAATCGTGGTCTACAATTCTTGGACTTAATCCAAGAAGGCAACATTGGTCTGATGAAAGCGGTGGATAAATTTGAATATCGCCGCGGTTATAAGTTTTCAACCTATGCCACTTGGTGGATTCGTCAGGCGATTACCCGCTCTATTGCTGACCAAGCACGTACCATTCGTATCCCTGTGCATATGATTGAGACCATTAACAAGATAAACCGCGTTTCTCGTCAGCTGTTACAAGAAATGGGCCGCGAGCCGACGCCTGAGGAATTAGGTGAACGCTTAGAGATGGACGAAGTCAAAGTCCGTAAAGTGCTAAAAATTGCCAAAGAGCCTATCTCTATGGAAACCCCTATCGGTGATGATGAAGACTCACACCTAGGCGACTTTATCGAAGATGGTACAATTTCGAGCCCTGTCGATGATGCCACGGCGGCTGGCCTACAAGAAGCCACGCGTGATGTCTTGAGCAATCTGACTGAGCGTGAAGCGCGCGTGCTTAAAATGCGCTTTGGTATCGATATGCCAACCGATCATACCTTAGAGGAAGTCGGTAAGCAGTTTGATGTGACGCGTGAGCGTATCCGTCAGATCGAAGCAAAAGCTTTGCGTAAATTGCGTCATCCATCACGTTCTGAGCATCTGCGTTCGTTCTTAGAAAATGACTAATTTATCTAGACAAAATTCATTGTCTAAAAGTTTCTTAAAATTACCTCAAAAAAGCTGAGCATGTCTCAGCTTTTTTGTGCCTGTTATTTAATGGTAGTTAGTGGTTAATTATTAGCTTTTATCTATTGAATATTAAGCCGCTATAGCATTACATAAGCAATTGACTCATAAAAATATTGCCTTTATTTAAAATAGCGAGTATAACTACCTACCGTTCGGTAGTTATACAAAGTTAAATAGATAAATAGTTATAGTGCACTCTTATGAATAAGCAAACCAATGTAAAACACATCAATATCAAAACTGTCATCTCTCTTGCGATCATTGTGGCGCTTGGCCCTGCAGCGATTGACATGTATTTAGCCTCAATGCCAAACATGGCAACAGACCTCAATACCTCCTACGCCACCACACAAATCACTTTGACCGTCTTTCTTATCTTTATGGGTTTAGGACAACTGGTATTTGGTCCCGTATCTGATGCCATCGGGCGCATCGCACCATTATTTGCAGGCTTACTGGCATATATCGGCGCTTCCGTATGGGCGATGTGGTCACAAAGTATTGAAAGCCTAATTTTTGCCCGTATCTTGCAAGGTCTTGGCGCCTCTATGGCTATCGTAGTGGTAATGAGCATGGTACGCGATCTCGTCGATGGACCGAAAGCGGCACAAATTTATGCTTTACTAAATACCATTGTGGCATTAGGTCCAATCGTCGCGCCAGCAATCGGTGGTATCGTCGGTGCGCATTATGGTTGGCGCGGCGTCATGTTTATTTTGGCGGCGTTAGGTATGATTGTGCTGATCAATACGCTGTTGAATATCAAAGAAACTTTGCCAAAAGACAAGCGCATTCAATTAAATATAAAAAACATCACTAGCATTTATGTCGCTATATTAAAAAACAAAACCTTTGTCTTTAATCTATTTGCGCTATCTGCGGTGTATTTCTTTTTGTTTGCCTATATCGGTGGTTCTGCTTATGTCTATCAAACCGACTACGGTCTTAGCCTAGAGCAATTTGGTTTTGTCTTTGGCTTGACCAGCATCAGTCTAATTTTAGGTGCTTCTTCTACCGCTTATTTGGTCAAAAAAATATCAGCGTCACATTTGGCCTTAATCGGTGCCGGTGTCATGATGCTCGGTAGTGCCGTCTGCATCGTCGCTTATCTACTATCAATGGGTTTGATCGGTATTGTCACTGGTATTGCCTTAGGATTATTTGGCCTTGGCGTATTGGAGGCGACATTAATGGCAATTGCAATGGACTCGCAGCGCAGCGCTTTGGGCTCAAGCGCGGCTTTATTGGGCGCCATTCCTATGTTACTCTCATCTACTGCCACGCCCATCGCGGGGCAATTGGTCGAAATAAACACCTTATATTGGTTAATCTTGCTAGGTGTTATGGGACCCGTTATTTTAACTTTGGTTTATTTTAGTTCTAGAAGTTTAAAACCTGATAGCACTGTCGCCACAACATCATTAGAGGAGGCCTATGCAAAGTCATAAACCCCGCTCAAGCGCTAAGCAACGTATTATTGATGCTGCGTTTGAGCCTTTTTTTATGCACGGCTATGAGGGCGCATCACTCAGTGATATTGCCAAGGCTGTGGGCATCCGCAAAGCCTCTCTCTATACGCATTTTGCCAGTAAAGAAGCGATATACTTAGAATTACTGCAAGATGCACTCGAGTCGGAATGTGCGTTTATTAAGTCATGCTTTACGACGACTAATGAGTTTACTGCTCCCGGTGAAGCGTATTGCCACGCCTTTGAAGCACGTTATGAAAGCGCAATTACCTTACGGTTTTTAATTCGCATGGCCTATGCCGCACCTGTGCATCTGACCAATACCAGCGCGGCGACTTTTAACGTTTATATTGAGGTGCTGACTGAGCAAATACAGCTCGCTCTACAGCCTTATGATCTCGACTCTGCGCAACTAGCGCTATATACCGACGCCTATTTAGGCGTGATCGATAGCTTAAGTGTGGAGCTGCTATATGCAGAAGGCTTATATGAGCGCCGTTTTAAAGCCATGCTGATGCTCTATCACACTGCTATTGAACAGCTTACTAAAAAATAACTTTTTAAATGTAGATCAGTTTTATTGATGGTTGTTTGAGCATCACTTGCTAATGATGACTGATCTCGCCTATCATAGGGACGCTTGGTTGTCTTATAATCATAAAGACCAACATTTAAATCATAAAAACCTTGTCGGGGTGCTTTGATTTTTGATGATTTAATTACTATCAAAATCATGGCTGAGAATTACCCGCGGACCTGATGCAGTTAGCACTGACGTAGGAAACAAGCGTGTCGATATATAAGTCACAATTACTTTATATTCTGCCAATCTAGTTACCCTAGACTGGCAAATTTACTGTGCCTTATCACTTCTCGTTTCTTATATTTAGCTTACTGCACTTTATAACAGTAAGTAAAAACTATGGATTATCAAACCCTACGCCACCATTGCCCCACATGGGACGATTACACTCAGCATGATTTCGTCAAACAACTGACAGCTGGCACGCTCGCCCCTGATAGCTTTCGCCACTACCTCATTCAAGACTATTTATACTTAATTCACTATACCCGCGTCATGGCGCTCAGTATTTATAAAAGCGATAACTTAGCACAAATGCGCGTCGGTCAAACGGGTGTCAATGCCATGCTCGACATGGAAATTGGTATGTATTTGGACTTCTGCCGTGATTGGAATTTGCCGATTGAGGAAGTGGAAAGCGCACCTGAATCGCCTGTGACCATCGCCTATAGTCGCTATATATTAGACGCTGCGATGTCAGGCTCGCTAGCTGAACTCTATGCCGCTATTGCGCCTTGCTTGATGGGCTATGGGGAAATTGGCAAGTCTATAAAAGAACAAGGATTTATCGCTGATAATCCGTATCAGCCATGGATTGACGTGTTTTCCAGTGAGGAGTTTCAAGTAATTACCGCACAAAACGAAGCACAAATTAATACGCTATTAGCCGATGCCAGCCCTGCTCAGGCAGCCAAGTTCCAATACTTATTTAATACCGCGGCGCGTATGGAAGTCAATTTTTGGCAGCAGGCGTTAGATTTGTCTTAATTTATACTCAATCTGACTTGGTTCTAAAAAAGCCCTCTAGAATCAAAAATAATGATTAATAATAACGATCCACAAGGAGAAACATCATGGCAGCATTCGATGAACACGCAAGCGCGTATGACAGCTGGTTTTTTGACAATCAAAATCTGCTCACCAGCGAACTAAAACTGGTTGCTCATTTCTTGGATAAAGACAGCGAAATATTGTCTGTCGGCTGTGGTAGCGGACTGTTTGAGTCTCTACTGGCAAAAGACTATGACATTCATATCAAATATGGTATCGAGCCGTCAAAAGACATGGCAGCAGTCGCAGAAAAGCGCGGTATGCAAGTCGATATCAGCCCTGCCGAAACCTGCGAGATTGAGCCCAATAAGTTTGACATCATCATGTTTAATGGCAGTGTCAGCTATATCAGCAATTTAGATATCTGTATCAAAAAAGCCTTTGACGCTCTAAAGATTGGCGGCAAACTTATCCTGATTGATGTACCAAAAGAAAGTGGCTTTGCCAGCTTATACAATTTGGCGAGCGCGGTAGATACGTGGGAGCATCCATTACTTGCGCACATCTCGCCTGCTGACCCTTACCCAATTGAGCTGGTTAAATCAGCCAACTGGCGCACCTCTGATGAAAAAATCGCCTTAATGCAAGCCAATGGTTTCGTCGACTTTGAATATGCGCAGACTTTATTGACCCACCCTATGTATGCCAACGACAAAGTCCAAGAGGTCAGCGAAGGCTATGATCGCGGCGACTATGTGGCAATTTGTGGTTATAAAAAATAACGGTTTTAATATAAGTTATCGTTGGCTGCCACTTGAATAATACACCGAACGCCCTTATAAATGGTGCATAAAGCGCTTATCATATTTCAATAAAAAATAAGGACCACATCATGACTGATGATCCAAAAGACACCGGCGATACAAGCACTGGCAGTTCAAATACCGAAAACCAAGGCAACAATACTAGTCCAACGCCAAAAAGAGAAGTTAAAGTGACAGAATTGGTCGCCAATGACGGTATCTTAAAAGGTAAAAAAACCGACGTGCAAAACCCTGAGCTGTGGGAGTTCCCGATGAACTATCCAATGAGTATCATCGGGCATGAAGGTGAGCACGAAAGTTTACTCAATGAAGTGAAGCTTATCTTAGGTAGTCAGTTCCCTGAGTTTGATTTGGCCTCTATGGAAGTCAAACCCTCAAAAACGGGACGCTTCCATTCGGTACGTGCCAATTTATACTTAACCACCGTTGAGCAAGTGAACACGCTTTATGCGGCGCTTGATAATGCAAAAACCGTACGTATGGTGGTTTAAAGTCAGTTTTGCTAATTTTATAAAATCCAGCCCGTTTTTCATCCGAATCGTCACTCATATGGGTGGCGATTTTTTATTGTCTGCGGTACAATCTCCACCCGAAATATAACTGCTATTTAGACGATTGGCCCTTATAAATTTAGCCAACAATAAAAAGTAAATCCGCGCCATTTTTTACAAAACTTTTATTATTTTTCTTATCGGCGTCTAACCCTTATCCCATCGTCCTTTGCCAAAATTTGGACACGCTTTACCCTCGCATCAACATAGTTTGCCTTTAAAATCAATATAGCATTTTCAAAATTTTCCCGCTATATTGTGTCCACCTGCTAACAAATACGCTATATGTAGTGCTCAGTGATTTAAACCGTCACTATGAGCAGCGGCATCGTTTTGCCTAAAAAAACCTACCATAACAGGATGTTATAGCGTCTGAAAGATAGCGTGACAAAGCATGTCTGCCAGATTTAACCGCGCAGCAGCCTATAAAGCAACATTATAAATAACTACCTAGCAATCAACTTACGAGGTCAGCATGACACATATCGATAATATCAAAGTAACCAAACGTGATGGACGTTTAGAGCCCATTGATTTAGACAAGATTCACAAGGTTATCGAGTGGGCAGCTCATGATTTAGATAATGTGTCGGTATCGCAAGTTGAGCTAAAGTCGCATATTCAGTTTTATGACGGTATCAGAACGCGTGATATTCACGAAACCATCATCAAGTCAGCCGCCGATCTTATCTCTGAAAGCACACCTGACTATCAGTATTTGGCGGCGCGCTTGGCAATCTTCCATTTACGTAAAATTGCTTATAACAAATTTACTCCGCCGCATCTGTATGACCATGTCAAAACGTTGACCGATGCTGGTAAATATGACGAACATATCCTAGCCGACTATAGCCGCGCAGAATTTGATGAATTAGAAGCATACCTCGACCACTGGCGCGATATGAATCTGGCTTATGCTGCCGTTGAGCAAATGGCGGGCAAATACCTTGTCCAAGACCGCGTGACCAAGACCGTTTACGAGAGTCCGCAGTTTTTATACATGCTCGTTGGCATGTGTTTGTTTGCCAATTATGACAAGGGCGAGCGCTTAAGCTATGTCAAACGCTTTTATGATGCGACCTCACAATTTAAAATCTCGCTACCAACGCCCATCATGTCAGGTGTACGCACGCCATCGCGCCAGTTTAGCTCGTGCGTCCTAATCGAATGTGGTGATAGCCTAGACTCTATCAACGCCACCACCAGTGCCATCGTCCGTTATGTCTCACAGCGCGCTGGTATCGGCATCAACGCTGGTCGTATCCGCGCCCTTGGTAGCCCTATCCGTGGCGGCGAAGCCCAGCATACTGGCTGTATTCCATTCTACAAACTATTCCAAACGGCGGTGAAATGCTGCTCACAAGGCGGCGTACGCGGCGGTGCAGCGACGTTATTTTATCCATTATGGCATTTAGAAGTTGAGTCATTATTGGTGCTAAAAAACAACCGCGGCGTTGAAGACAACCGTGTCCGTCATATGGATTACGGCGTCCAGCTAAATAAAACCATGTATACCCGTTTGATTAAAGGTCAAGATATCTCGCTGTTTTCACCATCTGATGTTCCAGGCTTGTATGATGCGTTTTTTGAAGATCAAGACAAATTTGAAGCGCTATATACCAAGTATGAAAACGACCCTAATATCCGTAGCCGTCAAATTCCAGCGACAGAATTGTTTAGTCTGATGATGCAAGAGCGCGCCAGCACTGGTCGTATCTATATCCAAAACGTCGACCATTGCAACACCCATAGCCCATTTGACCCGACAGTTGCACCGATTCGCCAGTCAAATCTATGTATGGAAATCGCGCTACCGACCAAGCCACTTGATAATATCAATGACGAAACTGGCGAAATTGCCCTTTGTACGTTATCAGCAGTCAACCTAGGCAAAGTTAAAAACGTTAGCGATATCGAAGAGCCAGCCGAACTCATCGTCCGTGCGCTTGATGCCCTGCTCGACTATCAAGACTATCCAGTCAAAGCCGCTGAAAATGGCAGTATGCGTCGCCGCACACTAGGTGTTGGCGTGATTAATTATGCGTATTATCTTGCGAAGAATGGCGTACGCTATTCAGACGGCAGCGCGCATGGTCTGACCCATCAAACCTTTGAAGCGTTGCAATTTTATCTCTTAAAAGCATCGAACAAATTGGCAAAAGAGCAAGGCGCGTGTCCGGCATTTAACGAGACTACCTACTCGCAAGGTATCTTGCCGATTGATACTTATAAAAAAGACTTGGATCAAATCTGCCAAGAGCCGCTACATCTCGATTGGGAAACGCTACGCACTGAAATCATTACTTACGGTCTGCGCAACTCTACCCTAACTGCCTTGATGCCGTCTGAAACTTCTAGTCAGATCGCCAACGCGACCAACGGTATCGAGCCACCACGTGGTCTGGTGTCTATCAAAGCGTCAAAAGATGGTATCTTAAAGCAAGTCGTGCCTGAGATTGATAAGTTAAAAGATCAGTACGAGCTACTGTGGCAAATGCCGAACAATGACGGTTACCTAAAGCTGGTCGCTATCATGCAAAAGTTCGTCGATCAAAGTATCTCTGCCAATACCAACTACGATCCTGTTCGTTATGAAGGTGGCCGTGTACCGATGAAGATATTGCTAAAAGATCTGCTAAACGCGTATAAGCTTGGCGTAAAGACTTTTTATTATCATAATACGCGCGATGGTGCGAACGATGCCCAAGCGGATATGGAAGATGATTGTGCTGGTGGTGCCTGTAAGATTTAGGTTGATGAATGGCGGGTTTGGCTTTTGAGTTGAATCCGCTAATTAGGATTATTAAATATCATATGGAGTTGTGAGTGAAAATATCTAATGATAGAAACATTAAGATTCCTATCAATAATATTTATTTGAACGATAAGTTCGACCGTGAACCTGAAGTTCTAAATATTGTTGAGTTAATAACCAAACTCTCTGATCCTTGTACTATTGCCATAGACAGCCCATGGGGAACTGGAAAAACAACATTCCTCAAATTTCTTGAAGCTGAATTACAAAAAAAAGAAATTAAAGTCTCTTATTTTAACGCTTGGGAAAATGACTTTGATCGAGAACCATTTTTATTGATACTTAACCACATAATCAAACAATTTTCGCAAGAAAAAGATATTAAAGAAATAAAAAAAATAGCTATCAAAGTTCTCAAGTCAATTGCTGTCAACGGATCTAAAGCTATAGTTGACCTAGTCGCACCTATTGGTATAGGTAATAGATTAATTGAGATATCAGAAGAAGCGGTTTCAGCGTTAGCAGGTGAAGTATTTGACAACTTTACTAAGGAAGAAAAAGAAGTAAAATTATTGCAAGACAAGCTAAGCTTATTGATTGAGAATGACAATAAAATGGTTATTCTAATTGATGAACTTGACAGATGTAAGCCGAGCTTTTGTATTGAACTACTTGAAAGAATTAAGCATATATTTGATACACCAAATATTATATTTGTACTAGGAACTGATTTAGAACAACTTGGAAAGGCAATCTCGGGTGTTTATGGCGAGAGCTATAATGGACAGAAATATTTAGAGAGATTCTTCGATTTTGAGATTAACTTAAATACGCCTGATTATAATAAATTTTGGCAAAGCCTCTCTGAAAATTATTCGGGTAAAGATAATATAAGAACTTTAGAAAATAGAGCAGACATTGAAGCATACGGAATATGGTTTACCCAACATCTTCAGTTATCAGCTAGAGATGTTACTAGGCTATACACCAAGTTCTATCTAGCTTCTTTATCAGAATATGCAGGTAATGACTTACCTTTGATACTTCTACTTTCTGTGGTTAAAAGTTATTCCAGAGAATTATTTAATAATATGAGACTAGATTCGTTTGATTTAGATGAGTTACTTGATTTATTAAAAATAAAAGATATTACTATGGATAATAATAGCGCGATAACGCCCCAAATACTTGCTTTGATTCATAACTTATTACTAGTTGACCAAAACGAAGTTAAATCTTCCAAGATAGTAAACCTACTATCGGAAAGATTCACCAACCCCAATATGAAAGTTATTTCTAAACAATTTATTGAGCGATACAAAGACGAGGACAAACTTTCAATTAATAATTTAGATTCTATATACAAGGCAGTAGATTTGCAGGGTATTTCTCATAAACAATATGCTAACGTCATATCATCCATGCAAACAACATTTGGAGAAGCTACGATCATTAGCAATAACTGATAAACATTATAAAATAGTGATGTAGAGTGCGCCCAGCGCACCGATGATATGCAAATTGTGTTTAAAGGTGCGCGAGGCGCACCCTACAAAATATGCTCAAATAGCAAGGTCGCTAAGAAAAAAGAAAGACGCCCTAACAAGGTCGTTTAGCCCCGACTATAGCGGTGTCCTGCTGACGACAATGGCGATGCAGTCCGTGGCTGGACGTAGTATCGAGACAACAGGAATGCGGTCAGACACGATAGACTGCACGCCAGCGGCTAGGCAGATACAAGCGGTAGGCGGGATTGGCTGCTGAGTATAATGACTATTAACTAAAAATCCTTTAACTTTACCGCTATAATCGCAACACACAAAGAATAAAAATGACGGAGGTCATAGACGTGCAATATACCGCAATCATCAAAGACGGTGGTTTATTTATCCCTAATGTATTTTCCGACCTAAATGATGGTAACTCGCATATCGTTCAAGTAGCAGTCGATATCGAGGAAGTTCGTCAGCAATTGAATAGCAGCGCAATGCCAAAGATGGATGCGCCAAGACCAGCAAAAAAACCAGCAAAAAAACCAGTAAAAAAGCCGCTAAAAAAAGAAGCACACAAAGCCGCAGAGGTAGATTTAAGTACGCTGCGTAAGAGCGCTATCGATGAGCTGGAAGGGTTGGATGATAGTGAGCTTAGCGAGATTTTTAAAGCTTATATGAATGATGGACAAGAACCAACGCAAATTTCTTTAGAAAACCTATAACGCCGTTTTGAAAGTATTTCTTAGACGGTATTTTAAAACTTTTGATTCACAACTGTAGCACTTATAAAGGTGGAACTATGACTTACTCGATTTTTTCTCAAACGCCAAACAATGCGCTAACAGAGCCGATGTTTTTTGGTCAACCGGTTAACGTGGCGCGTTATGACCAACAAAAACACCCTATCTTTGAGCAGTTGATTGAAAAGCAGCTGTCGTTCTTTTGGCGTCCAGAAGAAGTCGACGTTTCAAAAGACCGTATCGACTATGGCAACCTGTCGTCGCATGAGCAGCATATCTTTATCAGTAATCTAAAATATCAGACCCTACTGGACTCTATCCAAGGTCGTAGCCCAAACGTGGTGCTATTACCGCTGGTGTCAATTCCTGAGCTTGAGACGTGGATTGAGACGTGGACGTTTTCTGAGACCATTCACTCGCGCAGCTATACCCATATCATTCGTAATATCGTCAATGATCCCGGCGTGGTCTTCGATGACATCATGCAAAATGAGCACATCTTAGAGCGCGCCTCTGATATCGCTAAGTACTACGATGATTTGTACTACGACTCACAGCTTTATAATATGTATGGCGCAGGCACGCATACCGTCAATGGCAAAGAAGTGACCGTTAGCTTAAAATCGCTGAAAAAGCAGCTGTATTTGTGCTTAATGGCGGTTAACGTCCTAGAAGCCATTCGTTTTTATGTGTCATTTGCCTGCTCGTTTGCCTTTGCTGAGCGCAAGCTAATGGAAGGTAATGCCAAGATTATTAAACTAATCGCCCGTGATGAGGCGCTGCATTTAACCGGTACGCAGCATATCCTAAACTTGATGCGTAATGGTCGTGACGATCCCGAAATGGTTGAGATTGCCAATGAGTGCTATGCAGAAAGCATCGAAATCTTTACCAAAGCGGCGCAGCAAGAAAAAGAATGGGCGGGCTATCTGTTTAAAGACGGCTCAATGATCGGCTTAAATAAAGACATCCTTTGCCAATATATCGAATATATCACCAATTTACGTATGGAAGCGGTTGGCTTGCCAGTCGCGTTCCCGAACTCAAAATCAAACCCGATTCCATGGATTAATACTTGGTTGTCGTCTGATAACGTGCAAGTTGCGCCGCAAGAAACCGAAATCAGCTCGTACCTGGTCGGTCAAATTGATTCAGATTTATCAAATAGTGACTTTGACGACTTTGAACTTTAAGAGCTTTGAGCTTTAAACGTTTGGCTTTAATAATATGATTGTCATGGCTTAATCTTACTATTTTAAGGTTAGGCCCATATCGTTTTAGCAAGATTTTATGATTAAAAAGTACCATTAAAGGCACTTTATATACGATGGGAAAATTAAGATAAGGTTGAATTATGACTTGGGTAATGACGAGTAAGAAGCAATTCTACTTGCATGATGACGAAAGTCTGCTCGATGGATTGCTACGCACCGGACATGATATCAATTATCAGTGTAAGGAAGGCTATTGTGGCAGTTGCCGCATCAAGCGCATCGCCAGCTCACACGTTATTGATTATCCGTTTGAGCCGCTTGCTATGATTGAAGAAGACGAAATCTTGCCCTGCTGCTGCCGCGTGCAAGGCGTCATTTATATCAATCATGAGCTGATAGAAAAATAGCGGGTATATTCATAAAGTTATTTTTAAAAGTCAAAACGCTAATAAAAAAAGCGCGCTATCTTCAAAATAGCGCGCTTTTTGTTATCTCTTAAACTGTAAAGCACTATATGTAAATCATGGCGTTATAAAGGTGCACCATCTCTTTCAAATAGCTGCAATAGCTCTTCGCGCATACGGTCACGCTCCGCTTCTGACATCATTGGCACTTCTTCTCCATCATTTTGTAGACTAGGATCGCTCATACCACCAAGCGTTTCATCGTGAATGATAACAGGGCGCGCCATAGGTTCTTGCGCTGGACGCTCTTCGAGTAGGATTTTTACTTGCTTGTTTTTGCCTTGGCGTAAGACTTGGGCATTAAGCGTGGTATTTGGTGCTTTACGAGCGACATATTGGATTAAGGTATTGGCATCTGTCATCTCAATACCGTCAATTGACAAAATAATATCACCAATGCGTAAGCCACTCTTAGCCGCTGGACTTTTAGGCACGACATTAAATACTTCGACCCCTGTTGAAGTTTCAAGCTGGGTTGGGTCGCGTAGCTGCGATTGGATTTCGATACCAAGCCAACCACGGCTAACCTTACCATCTTTAATAATCGCATTCATTACTTGCTCAACGATGGCAGTAGGAATCGCAAAACCAATACCCATCGAACCACCAGAGCGCGAGTAAATAGCGGTATTAATACCAATAAGTTCGCCGTAAGCATCAACCAGCGCGCCACCTGAGTTACCCGGATTGATCGCCGCATCGGTTTGGATAAAGTCTTCAAACTTATTAACGCCAAGTCCTGTTCGCCCTGTCGCTGAGATAATACCTTGCGTCACCGTCTGACCAACCCCGAATGGATTACCAATCGCCAATGCCACATCGCCAACACGGATAGGGTCTTTACGGAAACCAAGGGGCGTCAAATCGGTCATATCAACTTTAATCACCGCCAAATCACTGTCTGGATCAGTACCTATCAATTTCGCACGACTCTTGCGCCCATCATTAAAGGCAACCGTAATTTCATCAGCTTTTTCAAGGACATGAGCGTTGGTCACGATATAACCATCTTCTGAAACAATGACCCCAGAACCCAAGTTCGTATTGCCCTGCTCTTGTGATGGCCCACCATGAAACTCAAAAAATCGGCGCAATACTGGATCGTTCATATAAGGATGCTCGGCCATCGTCTGCGTGGTATAGATATTGACGACAGATTGTGACGCGCGCGCAACGCCATTATGATAAGAGGCAATTGGTGCTGGCGTATCGGACGCTGGCGCTGATGCTTGCTGCTCGGCAGGCATGGTTCTAGGCGGCTCCCACGCTTGCTCTGATGCCGTCTTCATACTCGTAAACAACCAAATAAACGCTGC
>NZ_DAINDI010000024.1:41742-42234 GCF_036731945.1 Psychrobacter sp. | reverse complement strand
CGTTTACTGTCGTCGCTGTCCATGATGGAGAAGTTGCCTTTCAATGGCGTATGAAGCAGCTCGTAACGCAAAAACTGCAAGCCAAATTGGTGAAATGTCGATACCGTCAGACCGCGAGTTTTTTCACTTGGCAGCAATTTACTGACCCGCGCTTTCATCTCACGCGCCGCTTTATTGGTAAAGGTCACCGCGGTGATACGCTCGGCTGGCATATTGCATTCTTCGATGAGATAGGCAATTTTACGGGTAATCACCGAGGTTTTACCGGAGCCTGCCCCAGCCAATACCAATAAAGGTCCTGAGACATAAAGCATGGCTTCTTGTTGTTTAGGATTAAGTTGACTCATAAAATGACCTGTAAGACAAAAGCAAAAAAGAAGATAAAACGAATAACGGATAGTAGCATCGTTGACGAAAGGCGTTGTTAAGCAAAATATGATAAAAGGCTGCGATGCTTGGGCTACAACGATGATTTTAATCAAACGCTGATTT
>NZ_DAINDI010000024.1:25529-41732 GCF_036731945.1 Psychrobacter sp. | reverse complement strand
AATAATAAAAATCATAACGTCAATAAGGATGGTATTTTTAATAAAGACGATATTTTCGGTAAAGTGCAAGCAATAATAAAGGGTAACAAAATGTGTGTTCGAATAACGCCAAAGCGACAAAATAAAGTGGGCTATTATAAAGCAAAAACCCTGTCTTTGGGTGAGGAGTTGGCAGCGGGTTTTAAGTTAAAAAAGTGTTTGCTTTGCGCAGCTTACACTATATATAGCAGCGTCCACATAAAAATTCAGATTCACACGTAATATAAGGTAACGTCTATAACATAGTTTATGGTAAAAAAAACATATTTTTTTTGCAGATAAAATGACCATTCAATGCAGTTAAAAACTAGCTTTTGATTGCCGATATGCGTATAGTACGTAAATAATTTATGCCAGTTGTCACGTCATTGTTGACCACGTGTATGAGCTATTAAATCAATTAAGTACGCCAATAAATACGATATTGATTTAATACGTTGATCTTACGTTGTTAAAAGATGCGTTGGGCGACCAGCCTTTTATCCGCGTGCATGCCGGAATATCTATAGTTGGTCATGTCTGACATCGTCGTCAATAAGCTTGATAATTGGTTATTACCAGCACAGTAGCTATAATAGTCATGGGTTTATCACAGTCCTTGAGTTGTTTAAATATATTTGCTCAAAAATGAGTCAATGACAGCTACTTTGTGTTTTCGTCTGCGTTACGCTTATCGCCATTACCACCATCATTTGTGAGTATTCGCGGTGCGCTTGACACTCGATTGGGTGAGGAGCACGTATTATCATGTCTGCTTTTAATTGGTCAGCAATTGCTTTTATTTTAGCCGCCATTGGGCTAGTTGTCTTTATGCTGGTCGTTCCGCGCTTGCTTGGCGGTCGCTCTCAGGGCACACAAAAAGAAGAGATATTTGAAGCGGGTGTTGTCGGAGCTGGCAATGCCCGCATTCGTTTGTCTGCAAAATTCTATTTGGTGGCGATTTTCTTTGTCATTTTCGATTTAGAAGCGCTGTATTTATACGCTTATGCCGTGTCAGTGCGTGAGACAGGCTGGCTTGGTTATGCGGCCGCAGCGACCTTTATCGTCGATCTATTGATTGGTTTGGTATATGCCTTGAGCTTGGGCGCCTTAAACTGGGCACCAGCGGATAAACGTCGTAAACAAGCGCGTCTATATGCGGCGCCAGACGGTTTTAATTTGGCCGACATTACCCAGTTTGATGGCGTTGATGAGCTGATGGTTGACCCAACAGGTAAGATACCAGCGCAGTCTTCAGGACAAATTAATGTCTCAAACAATATCGAGACCAATCGTCGCCACTTGCAAAATATCGATCATATTAATACCACGGGTAATGTGACGTCAGTGGATTTTGCCACTGCTGCACAACAAGACTAGCTTTAAGTTTATTACTTTTAGCGCTCTGGTTTACCCCTAAATGGTCATTTATTAATAATAGAAGTTATGGCGCTAGTGATAATAAATACTTGTCACGCAGCGCTTAAAATAAAGGTTGTATGTTATGAAATACACATTAACAAAAGCCAACCCTGATGCAGATATCTATCCTGCACAGACCAGTCAAACGGTCAATGACCCTATCGAAGAAGAAGTCAATAAAAACGTCTTTATGGGTCGTCTCGAAGACCTTGTCCATTCAACAGCAAACTGGGGGCGCAAGCACTCACTGTGGCCATTTAACTTTGGTACCTCTTGCTGTTATGTCGAATATGCCACCACCTTAACCGCCGTACACGATTTATCACGTTTCGGTGCCGAAGTCATTCGCGCCTCGCCCCGTCAGGCAGACGTAATGATTGTTGCTGGTACTTGCTTTGTGAAAATGGCACCGGTTATTCAGCGCCTTTATGAGCAAATGCTGGAGCCAAAATGGGTCATCTCGATGGGCGCGTGTGCCAACTCGGGCGGTATGTATGACATCTATTCAGTGGTGCAGGGCGTCGATAAAATCATTCCTGTCGATGTCTATGTGCCAGGTTGCCCACCGCGTCCAGAAGCCTTGATTCAAGGTTTGATGCTACTGCAAGAGTCGATTACCAAAGAGCGTCGTCCGCTGGGTATTCATGTTAATGAGCAGGGCATTTATCAGCCGCAAATGACGCCTGAGCGTGACCGTAAACAAGCGGACCGTATCGCGGTGAAAAACTTGCGTAGCCCAGACAGTATTTAGTTTATTAGCTCAGTGGTTCATAATTCTTAGAAGTGCGCGTACGCTTATCACAGCTCGGTTATGATTGACATAGCTGGGTTATGATTAATGAAGGAAGACATCATTCATGGTCACGGTAGTTGAAAACACAGATCCTAATAACATGGATCCTAACAACAGGAATAAGATCAAACCTGTCCCAGCAGTTATCAAAGAGCTGGAAGAAAAATATGCTGGTAAGTTTGTCGTACAGCACACGGTGGATGAGATTCCAACGGTGTGGGTGGCGCGTGCCGACTTATTAGACGTCCTATTATACCTGCGTAAATTGCCAAAACCTTATGTCATGCTCTTTGACTTATCCGCGATAGATGAGCGCTTGCGTCAACATCGTCAAGGTTTGCCGGACAGTGATTTTACGGTGTTTTACCATTTGATGTCGCTTGAGCGTAATAGCGATGTGCGTATCAAAGTCGCGCTCAGTGAAGACGACCTCAACGTACCGAGCGCGACCAAGATTTGGCCAAATGCCAACTGGTATGAGCGCGAAGTGTGGGACATGTTCGGTATTGTCTTTAGCGGCCATCCGCATTTAACGCGTATCTTATTGCCTAAATATTGGGAAGGTCATCCACTGCGTAAAGAATATCATGCGCGCGCGACAGAATTTACCCCGTATTTCTTAAATAACGCCAAGCAACAATACGAGCAAGAAAACCTGCGCTTTGTCCCTGAAGAATGGGGCATGAAACGCTCGGGCCGTGATGAAGACTTTATGTTCTTGAATATCGGTCCTAACCATCCATCGGCTCACGGTGCGTTCCGTTTGGTCTTGCAACTCGATGGTGAAGAAGTTGTCGATTGTATCCCTGATATTGGTTATCACCATCGCGGCGCCGAAAAAATGGCTGAGCGTCAAACATGGCATTCTTATATTCCTTATACTGACCGTATTGATTATCTCGGCGGTGTAATGAATGAGCTACCGTATATCATGTCGGTTGAAAAGCTTGCCGGTATTACGGTGCCGCCGCGCGCTGAAACCATCCGCGTGATGATGAGCGAGTTTTTCCGTATTACCAATAATCTGCTATTTGTCGGTACCTTTATTCAGGATGCGGGCGGTATGACGCCAGTCTTCTATATGTTTACCGATCGCCAAAAAGCTTATGACGTCATCGAAGCGGTGACTGGCTACCGTATGCACCCAGCGTGGTTCCGTATCGGTGGTACAGCGCATGATTTACCGCGCGGGTGGCAGCGTTTGGTGCGTGAGTTCCTAGAGTGGATGCCAAAACGTTTAGATGAATACGTCAAAGCGGCATTGCAAAACAGTGTGCTAAAAGGTCGTACCCAAGGCGTTGCCCAGTACAATACCAAGCAAGCGTTGGCATGGGGTGTGACTGGCGCAGGTTTACGTGCGACAGGTTTAGATTTTGATTTGCGTAAAGCGCGTCCGTATATGGGCTACGAGAATTACGACTTTGAGATTCCAGTTGGTTATAACGGCGATGCTTATGATCGCTGTATGGTAAAAATCGAAGAGATGCGCCAGTCGCTACGTATCATCCGTCAATGCATGGATAATATGCCGCAAGGTCCTTATAAGGCGGATCATCCATTGGCCGTACCGCCGCCGAAAGACCGTACCTTAAACGATATCGAGACTTTGATTAATCACTTTATCTCGGTTTCTTGGGGTCCTGTGATGCCAGCGGGTGAGTGCACCACGATTGTAGAAGCCACCAAAGGCTTAAACAGTTATTACATCACCTCAGATAAAGCGACGATGAGCTATCGTACCCGTATCCGTACGCCGACATTTGCGCACCTGCAGCAGATGCCATCGGTGATTAATGGCTCGTTGGTCTCTGATGCCATTATGTATTTGGCATCGATTGATATCGTCATGGCCGATTGTGACCGTTAAGTGCTAGATGTTAAACATTAAAAGTAAGAAACGTTTTATTAATATGTTATCGCCAGACTGGCACACCAAAACGCTGTTGCTGCGCCAAGCGCTATATAGACAGTGGGCTGAGTGAGGAAAGAAGAAGATTATGAGAATTGTTTCCGATAAAATGCCAAAAGTAGATGTGGCAAGTATCTTAACCGCAGAAGAGATTGCGGCTATCCATGAGTTTATGCACCATTATCCCCATCCGCGAGCAGCGTCTTTAGATGCCCTAAAAATCGTGCAAAAGCGCAACGGTTGGGTCGATGATGCGCAAGTGAATGCCATCGCCAATATTCTAAATATCCCTGTGACCGACATGGATGGGGTGGCAACTTTCTTTAACCGTATTTATCGTCAGCCGGTCGGTCGCAATGTCATTCTTATTTGTGATTCGGTCGCTTGTTATTTAACGGGCTACGAAGCGCTGGCGGCTGAATTAAAAGCGCAGCTGGGCATCGACTATGGTCAAACCACCGCTGACAACCGCTTTACGCTATTGCCGATTTGCTGTTTGGGCAACTGTGACAAAGGTCCTTCTGTGTTAATCAATGAAGACACCTATGGTCCTGTGCAGCCCACTGAAGTCGCCCAATTGTTGGAGCTATACGCATGAGTTTAACCATTTCAGAGCAGATTGCTCGTCGCGGTCAAGGCAAAGCGCCAAGCCAATTAAATGACCAGCGCATTCCTGTTTATGGCGATAAAGCGACCGCTACCAGTGAAACCAAACCGCTAACCTGGCGCCTTGCCCATCACGATGCGGTATTGGACTTAGCTACTTATGAATCGCTACGCGGTTTTGAAGCCTTAAAACTGGCTTTAAACCAATCACCAGACGATACTTTGAATACTATTAAAGAAGCAGTGGTCAAAGGTCGCGGCGGTGCAGGTTTCCCAGCTGGTATTAAATGGTCGCTGATGGCGCCACCCGATGGCGGTCCACGCTACCTAGTCTGTAATGCTGATGAGATGGAACCAGGTACTTTTAAAGACCGTTTGCTCATGGAGCGTCTACCGCTACAACTTATCGAAGGTATGCTGATTTCTGCCTACGCGATTGGCGCAACGGCAGGTTATATCTTTATTCGCGGTGAATATATCTTAGCAGCAGAGCGTTTAACGGCGGCGCTAGAAGAATTACGTGCCAATAACTTGGTTGGCGATAATATCTTAGGCTCAGACTTTAGCTTTGATTTGCACGTCCATACCGGCGCTGGTCGTTATATTTGCGGCGAAGAAACCGCTTTGATTAACTGCCTAGAAGGTCGCCGTGCCAATCCTCGTACCAAACCGCCATTTCCACAAGTGGCAGGTGCATGGGGTCGTCCGACTGTGGTCAATAACGTTGAAACTTTGCATAATGTTTCAGCGATTATTTTGCATGGTAGTAAATGGTATCAAGACTTATCAAAAGCCAAAGGCGTGGTCGAAACTCCGGGTACTAAGCTATTTGGTTGTTCAGGTTTGGTTAATGACCCAGGACTATGGGAACTACCCTTCGGTTATACGGCGCGCGAAATTATCGAAGATTTTGCTGGCGGTATGCAAGAAGGTAAAAAGCTTAAAGCATGGTTGCCGGGCGGCGCATCAACCGACTTTTTAACCGCTGAGCATTTAGATACCGTTGTCGATTTTGACACCATTCAAAAAGCTGGTAGCCGTATGGGTACGGGGCTAATTATGGTCGTCGATGAAGAACAAGACATGGTGCCATTACTACGCAACCTTGAAATTTTCTTCCAGCGTGAATCGTGCGGTTGGTGTACACCATGCCGTGATGGTCTACCGTGGGGCGTTAAATTGCTCACCGCTATTAACGACGGTCAAGGTCAAATCGGTGACGTTGAGAAATTAGAAGGCTTAACCCGTGACTTGTGGATCGGTAAAACCTTCTGCGCCCATGCGCCGGGTGCGATGGAGCCACTGATGAGTGCAATTAAATATTTCCGTCCTGAGTTTGATCAAAAAATTGCGCAGGCGGTTGGCGAAGATGTCATTGAGGCTGCAGCTCATCAACAGCCAGAAGTGAAATAAGGAGAGCGGCATGGCAGTCATACATATTGATGGAACCACTGTCGAAGTAGATAGCAGCGACAACTTGCTTCAAGCATGTTTGTCACTTGGCATTGATGTGCCGTATTTTTGTTATCACCCAGCCCTTGGCTCAGCAGGTGCTTGTCGTCAGTGCGCGGTTAAGCAATATCAAAATAAAGAAGATATGGAAGCGGGTCGCGGGCGCTTGGTGATGTCCTGTATGGTCGCCCCTAGCGATGATATGTACATTTCAGTCACCGACGATGAAGCCAAAGCCTTTCGTAAGTCGATGGTTGAGCTATTGATGGTCAACCACCCACATGATTGTCCAACTTGTGAAGAAGGCGGACATTGTCATCTGCAAGACATGACCTATATGTCAGGTCATAGCCGTCGTCGCTATCGTTTTACCAAGCGCACCCATCACAATCAAGAGCTTGGACCATTTATCGCTCATGAAATGAACCGCTGTATCGCTTGTTATCGCTGCGTACGTTTTTATAAAGACTACGCGGGCGGCGAAGATTTGGGCGTCTATGGCTCAAACGAGCGCGTTTATTTTGGTCGTGATAAAGATGGTCAGTTCGAAAGCGAGTTTTCAGGTAACTTAACCGAAGTCTGCCCAACGGGTGTATTTACCGATAAAACTCACTCTGAGCGCTATAACCGTAAATGGGACATGCAATACGCGCCAAGTATTTGTCATGGCTGCTCAGCGGGCTGTAACATCTCAGCGGGCGAGCGTTATGGCGAATTGCGCCGTATCGAAAACCGTTATAACGGTGAAGTAAACCGTTACTTCTTATGTGACCGTGGTCGCTTTGGTTACGGCTATGTCAATCGCGAAGACCGCCCAACCCAAGCGCTTGAGCGTATCAATGACAAGCATGTCAAAATCAATATCGACTATGCGCTTGATGAAACTATCAAACGTATCAAAGACAAAAAAGTTATCGGTATTGGCTCACCACGTGCGAGCCTTGAGACCAATTTTGCGCTAAAAAATATGGTTGGCTTTGATAGCTTTTCAACCGGTTTAAACCATCAGCAACAAGCACTGGTCAATAAATGTATTGAAGTATTAAGCACTGAGGGTATTTATAACCCCGGTATGGCTGATATCGAAAGCCATGACGCGGTATTGGTATTGGGTGAAGATATTACTCAAACCTCATCGCGTGTGGCGCTATCGATTCGTCAAGCGGCGAAAAACGAAGCCATCAAAATGGCAGCAGCGACCAAAACCCAATCTTGGCTGGCTGAGCCCGTCAAACGTATTGGACAAGGCGTGCAAAGTCCGGTCTATATTATCGATGTCATTCAAACCAAGCTAGAAGATATCAGTAAAGTTAGCGTCGTTGCAACACCTGAAGATATTACCAAACTTGGTTTTAAAGTGGCTGACGCAATTGCCAATCTTGTAGATGATTTAGCCCAAATAGCAGACGCGCAACGTGCCCAACAAGATGCTGATGAAGCGTCTGACCCAATGCAAGCGCTAGCCCAGCAAATCGCTTATGACTTAATTCAAGCTGATAAGCCGTTGGTGGTCTCGGGTACTAGCTTATCATCGATTGCTTTGATAGAAGCAGCAGCGCAAATCACTCAGGCACTGACCCAGAAACGTGCGGCGATTAAAGCCGCTGAGCAGCAGCAGGTCGAAGCGCATAATGCTAAGGTTCGTAATGAACAGCTTCGTGATGAGCAGGTCGAAGCTGCTGAAGCACAAGCAGCAACGGCGCAGCAAAGCGAAGACAAAGACTTATCTGCTAAACCAAATAAACCAGAGACTGGCGTTGATACCGAAGCGCAAGACGATGTCGAGCGCGAGCCTGCAACCAAGCTTGAGCTCAAAGAGGTTAATAAAAACTATCACGCGCAAGCGGGTATTTATTTGGCGGTTCCCGATGCCAATAGTATTGGCGTTTGTATGCTTGGTGGTCAATCGGTCGAAGAGTTATTAGCGACCGATTTTGATGTGGTCATCGTGGCCGAAAACCAATTAACCGATGCCATTGATGCGCATAAGTTAACCCAGCTATTGATGGATAAAACCGTTATTGCCCTTGACCATCAATTGCTTGATTGGCATAAAGACGTCGATATCGTCTTGCCAGCCGCGAGTTTTGCAGAAGCAGATGGTACGCTTATCTCTGCTGAAGGTCGTGCACAGCGCTTCTTCCAAGTTTATGATAACGAATACTATCATCCAATGAGCAGTATCAAAGAAGGCTGGCGCTGGTTGCATGCAGTCCATAGCAGCTTGGAAGGTCGTGATGTCGATTGGACGCTGCTTGATGACGTTATCAATGCTCTAATCGCTACCCATCCTAAGCTTGCGGGTATTAAAGACGCCGCTCCTGACGCTGATTACCGCATGACTGGTCTAAAAATTGCCCGTCAGCCGCGTCGCTACTCAGGTCGTACCTCGATGCGTGCGCCCGTATCTGTGCATGAGCCGATGCAACCAAAAGATTTGGATACTGGCTTAACCTTCTCAATGGAAGGTTATAGCGGTAAGCAGACGCCAAGCTCGATGATTCCTTTTGCCAGTGCGGCCGGTTGGAACTCACCGCAAGCGTGGAATAAATACCAAGACAAAGTTGGTGGTAGCCTGAGAAATGGCGATCCGGGCGTCCGTTTATTTGATCGCTTAGAGCGTCTTGCCACGCGTCAATATGTCGCGCCAGAAGCTACCTCGGCAACGACGACAGATATGCAGCAAGGACAAGCCAAACTGGTACCGGTTTATAATCTGTATGCCAGCTCGATGATGGCATCACGTAGCACAGTGGTTGCTGAGCAATTGCCGCTCGCTACATGGCGCGTCGGTATCGATGATGCCAAAGCATGGGGTCTTGCAGCGGGTGATTATCTAGCGATTGAGATTGATAAACAGCAAATCACCTTGCCCATTGAGCTCGTTGATTACTTAGCAGAAGGCTGTATCGGCTATCCGGTTGGGCAAGTGAGTATTATCCATCCGTCCATGCCAGCGTCAGTACGCAAAGTCGATGCGCCAGTGACGATGATGGGTAGTATGGCCACTGATAATGCTGTCGCAGCCAATAACAATAATCGCGCTACGCCAGTAAATAGCGCGCCGACCACCACACAGGAGGTGTAATTTGCAAGTTACCCGTATTATCCCTGATGTGCCAAGCTTTTTGGCTGGTATGATGACCTTTGATACCTGGTCGATACTTTTTATGGTCGTGCAGGCGCTGGTTATCTTTTTAGTGGTGGTTATCGTAGCGGCGTTGATGATTGTTTATGAGCGCCGCATGCTCGCGCTTTGGCAAGACCGTTACGGTCCGAACCGTGTGGGTCCGTTTGGCTCATTGCAACTGGTTGCTGATATGCTCAAAATCTTCTTTAAAGAAGATTGGACGCCAAACTTTACCGATAAGTTTATGTTTACCTTGGCGCCAGCGGTTGCCATGTTTACTGCGTTGGCATCCTTTGCCATTATTCCTGTCTCGCCAACCCTCGGGGTAGCTGATTGGGATATCGGTATTTTGTTTTTCTTTGCCATGGCAGGTATCGCAGTTTATGCAGTGATGTTCGGTGGTTGGGCGTCTGCCAATAAGTTCTCACTACTCGGTGGTTTACGTTCAGCGGCGCAAACTATCAGTTATGAAGTTTTCTTAGGCTTATCATTGATGGGTGTGGTTGCGCTAACGGGCTCATTTAACCTACGTGAAATCGTTGAATCGCAAATTGACGGCTGGTATATCATTCCGCAATTTTTTGGCTTTTTAACCTTTGTGGTCGCTGGCGTTGCCGTTACCCATAGACATCCATTTGACCAACCAGAAGCCGAGCAAGAGCTTGCTGAAGGTTATCATGTTGAATATTCTGGCATGAAGTTTGGTATGTTTTTTATTGGCGAGTATGTCAACGTCGTACTAATTTCTGCCTTGATGACCTGTTTGTTTTTTGGCGGTTGGCTTGCGCCGTTTAATTTAGATATTCCTTTTATTCCACCAGCTTTTTGGTTCATGATTAAAACGCTATTCTTTATGACCATGTTTATTTTGGCTCGAGGCTCACTCATGCGTCCGCGCTATGATCAGGTGATGAACTTTGGCTGGAAAATCTGCCTGCCGGTAACTTTGATTAATCTATTGGTGACTGCCGCAGTGATTTTGATTTTTTCCCCAACGTTATAGTCATTACTAGCCATTACTGATGAACTAGGGTAAAGCTGATAAGGATAATAATCCCATGTTTACTACGATAAAAAAGACCGTCATTGGTATGTTTACCATTGTCCGCAGTATGTGGATGGTCAATAGTCATGCAATCAGGCCGCGCGACACCATTCTTTATCCAGAAGAGCCGGTGCCAGTACCGCCACGCTTTCGTGGCCGTATTGTGTTGACGCGTGACCCTGATGGTGATGAGCGCTGCGTGGCTTGTAACTTATGTGCCGTAGCCTGTCCAGTTGCCTGTATCTCTTTGCAAAAAGCAGAGCGTGAAGATGGTCGCTGGTATCCAGAATTTTTCCGCATTAACTTTTCACGTTGTATCTTTTGCGGTTTGTGTGAAGAAGCCTGTCCGACGACGGCGATTCAGATGACGCCTGATTTTGAGATGGGCGAATATGTCCGTCAAGACTTGGTTTATGAAAAAGAGCATTTGCTGATTTCTGGACCGGGTAAATATCCCGATTATAACTATTATCGCGTGACGGGTATGGCGGTAGCAGATAAACCAAAAGGCGCGGCGCAAAATGAAGCGGCACCGATTGATCTAAGGAGCTTGCTACCATGATGAATATTTTAAATAGTCCTGAATTGGCAGGGTTTTATGCGCTGGCAGCGGTGGCAATATTTGCCAGCTTGCGCGTGGTGACCCTTGCCAATCCAGTGCATGCTATTTTATCGATGATTGTGTCGTTATTGGCCATCTCAGGTATTTTCTTTGTCTTAGGTGCGCCGTTTGCTGGTGCGCTTGAAATTGTTGTTTATGCCGGTGCCATTATGGTGCTGTTTGTGTTCGTTATTATGATGCTAAACCTTGGCATGAGTAATGATGAGCGTGAAGAGCGCTGGCTTGACGCTGGTACTTGGGCGGTACCGACGGGGCTTACGATTATCATCGCGGTTGTGCTGTATGCGATGATTGGTCTTAATCATACCGATACGGCAATGATTGGTGGGACGACTATCTCAGCCAAAGCCGTCGGTACAGTGCTATTTACCAAATATATTATGTTGGTCGAAGTGGCGGCATTACTATTATTAGCTGCGTTGGTGGCTGCTTATCATTTGGGTAAAGAGTCTATCGATGATGAGATTATCGGTCACGGCGCTCAAGGCTATGATCAAGGACACCATAACAAAGCAAGCCAAGCATCCAATCCAAATGTCGCTAGTATCAAACATTACGATGAAAATGGTATGCCTATCGATACTGATGCGCTAAAAAAGGCTGAACCATACGAATATAAAGAGGTTGACCCGCTTGACTATGTCGGTATGAATGTCGGTAAGCAGGCGGATATACAAAAAGTCACGCGCAAGGAGTCAGACTGATGGTACTAGCAGCGAGCGTGGCACAGGAGGTTGCAAATGTGCCGTTTGCCCACGAGGTCGCAGGCTTTGTGCAGCCTGTTACTGAGGCGCAAAATGTACTGGGTATGATACCCATGAGCCATGGATTGATTTTGGCCGGTATTTTATTTGCAATTGGTCTGTGCGGTGTCATGGTACGGCGTAATTTCTTATTTATGCTAATGAGCCTTGAGATCATGATGAATGCGACGGCTTTGGCATTTGTGGTCGCCGGTAGCCGCTGGGTCGATCCAGATGGACAGATTATGTTTATCTTTATTTTGACACTAGCAGCAGCAGAGGCGGCCATTGGTTTGGCAATATTATTGCGGTTTTACCATCAGCGTGGGCATCTCGATGTCGATAGCGCCAATGAGATGAAAGGATGATGTCATGAGTTTATTACCATTAACCTTTATATTCCCGCTCGTTGGCTTTTTGATTTTAGCCTTTATGCGCGACAAATTAAGTGAGCAGGTAGCAGCGATTGTCGGTGTCGGTAGCATGCTGCTATCAGCGCTATGCACGCTGATGGTCAGCTACACCTTTTTAACAACCAACCCTGCCGGTACAGTCATCGAGATTCCGCTATGGACGTGGTTCCAAGTTGGGGATTTTGCGCCAAGTTTTGGCTTGAGCTTTGATGGCTTGGCATTAACGATGACGGGTGTAATTACCGGTATCGGATTTTTGATTCATCTGTTTGCCGCTTGGTATATGAAAGGTGAAACAGGCTTTGCGCGCTTTTTCAGCTATATGAACTTATTCGTCGCTAGCATGTTATTGCTGGTATTGGCCGATAACTTGTTCTTACTTTATCTTGGCTGGGAAGGCGTCGGTATCTGCTCGTACCTCTTGATTGGTTTTTATTATCAAGACCGTGCCAATGGTCGGGCAGCGATGAAAGCCTTTACCGTCACCCGCGTTGGTGATGTGTTTTTGGCCTTTGGTTTGTTTTTATTATTCCGCGAATTTGGCACCCTGCATATTCAAGAGATTATTACCCGCGCGCCAGAAATCTTTGATATCAATAATCCAACGATGATTTTGACCACTATTATGCTCGTTGGTGGCGCGATGGGTAAATCAGCGCAGCTGCCACTACATACGTGGCTTGCTGATGCGATGGCAGGTCCGACGCCAGTTTCAGCATTGATTCACGCTGCGACCATGGTTACCGCAGGTGTATATCTGATCGCACGTCTGCATCCTTTATTTCTCCTTACCCCAGGCGTACTCTTGTACTGGGTTGGGGCAGTGGGTGCATTGACGCTCGTTGTTGCTGGATTTTGTGCGCTGGCACAAACCGATATTAAACGTATTCTCGCTTATTCGACCATGAGCCAAATTGGCTATATGTTCTTGGCACTCGGCGTAGGTGCATGGCAAGGGGCTATCTTCCACTTGATGACGCATGCTTTCTTTAAAGCCTTGCTATTCTTATCATCGGGTGCGGTCATTCTTGCGGTTCATCATGAGCAAAATATCTTTAAGATGGGTGGTTTACGCAAAAAGATACCGCTAGTATTTTGGTGCTATATCGTCGGTGGCGGTGCGCTAGCAGCGATACCTTGGGTTACCGTTGGTTTCTATTCTAAAGAAGCAATTCTGTGGGAAAGTTACGCAACCGGTCATCAAGTTCTATTTTATATGGGTGTATTCGGTGCCTTCTTAACTGCGCTTTATACCTTCCGTATGATTTGGATTATCTTTTTCGGTGAAGAAAAAACCCCTGCGCATAAATTATCTGGGGTGTCCTATTGGCTACCTTTGACGGTGCTATTGGTATTATCAACCGCCGTTGGTGCGTGGATTACGCCGCCATTACAAGGCGTGTTACCAGAAAGCGTTGGACACTTATTAGAAGTAGCGGGTCAAGCGCATGACAAACATACGGCGGAATATATCGCTATGGGTGCGATGCTTGCAGGCTTAATTCTCGCAGCACTGTTATATGTCGTTGATAAAGGTCGCATGCTGACCCGCTTTAAGCAGACCTCTATAGGCGCAGCGTTATATCATTGGTGCTATCACGGTATGGGCTTTGATGCGCTATACGATATAGTTTTTGTAAAACCCTTTTTGTTCATCGGCCGCTTATTTAAAGCCGACCCTATCGATAAAACGTGGCTTATTTTACCGAAGCTGGCTTCCGCTGGTAACAAGGTATTGTCTGCGACGCAAACAGGGTCACTTCGAGGTTACGCTGCAAGCTTTGGCTTGGGTGTGGCTGTGCTGTTGGTGCTGGTAATGATGACGGTGGTATAAGATGATAGAGTTACAACAAACGTGGATGCTACCAGCATTAATCGCAATTCCTTTTATCGCAGGGTTGCTATGTTGGTTGGTCGAGCGCTTTAATAAACGTCTGCCGCGCTGGATTGCTCTAATCGGTATGACGTTAACCTTTGCCTTGTCACTGGTATTGTGGCAATACGGCGATTATAGCGGCATGAGTAAGCAGGTGATTGCGCCTCAGGCAAACGTGCCATGGGTTGCAGAATTCATGGTGCCATGGATACCAAGCTTTGGTATCAGCTTTCATTTAGCGCTAGATGGCTTATCGCTGCTGATGGTTGGTTTAACAGGTCTGCTCGGTATTGCGGCCGTTGCCTGTTCGTGGAACGAGATTCAACGCCGCGTTGGTTTCTTCCATCTTAACCTTTTATGGAGCTTGGGCGGCGTCATTGGCGTTTTCTTGGCCATTGACCTGTTCTTATTCTTCTTCTTTTGGGAGATGATGCTGGTTCCGATTTACTTCTTGATCGCTATTTGGGGTCATGATGTGGTTGGCGGCAAGACCAAAGAATACGCGGCAACCAAGTTCTTTATTTATACCCAAGCCTCTGGTCTTATCATGCTGGTCGGTATTTTGATATTGGTCATTATCAGCTATGCGCAAAAAGGCGTGGTGAGCTTTAATTATAATGACTTACTCGGCACCTCACTTGGTGGCTGGGAATATCCGATCATGCTGTGCTTCTTTATTGGCTTTGCCGTTAAATTGCCGATTTTCCCTTTTCATGGCTGGCTACCTGACGCCCATGCGCAGGCGCCAACCGCAGGTTCGGTGGATTTGGCAGGGGTTTTGATTAAGACTGCTGCTTACGGTTTGATTCGTTTTGTCATACCGTTATTCCCAGCAGCGTCACAAGATTTTGCGCCGATTGCGATGACCTTGGGTACCATAGGTATCTTTTACGGGGCATGGCTGGCCTTTATGCAAACTGATATGAAGCGCTTACTGGCTTATACCAGTATCTCGCATATGGGTTTTGTGGTCTTAGCCATTTACGCGGGTACTTTAATTAGCTTACAAGGTTTGATGATTCAAATGCTGGCGCACGGTTTAAGTTCGGCGGCACTGTTTATTATGGCAGGGCAGTTATACGAGCGCTTGCATACGCGCGATTTGACCTTGATGGGCGGTATGTGGGGTCAGTTCCGTTATTATGCACCGATTCTAATGTTCTTTTGTGCCGCTTTACTTGGTATTCCGGGTACCGGTAACTTCATCGGCGAGTTTATGATTTTATTTGGCGCCTTTGCTGATTATCCCGTGTTTGTGGTATTTGCGACATTTAGCTTGGTATTGGCAGGTTTATACTCGCTTATCTTGATTCACCGTGCCATGTTCGGTAGCAATAATATTAAAGAAGTGGCGTTACGAGAGACCGAAACCCATGGTTTGCCTTCACGTCCATTAAAAGATTTGGGTAAGCGCGAGCTGTCGTTGCTACTTATGTTGGCAGCAGGTTTGGTCTGGCTCGGTCTGTATCCACAGCCGTTCCTTGACACTTCAAGTCACGCCATGCAGTGGATCAATAACGCATATATGTACAGTCAAGTGACACAAGTAGACGCATCGCAGCTGCTTGATGCAATGGAGGCACGTTAAGTCATGAATGAATTTACGATGAATGATTTGATGGGGCTGATGCCTTATGCGCCAATCATTGCGGTAGTATTGACTGTATTGGTAGTGATGATTGCCATTACCATTAAACGCTCACATATGGTGATCGGTACCATTTCGGTGGTTGGTTTAAACATAGGGCTGTTTGCCTTGCTTGGGCAAATGGCTGGCATCATCGATAGCGGTACGCTTGTGCCAAGCGCTGAGCAGTTATTTGTGATTGATAACTTTGCCCAGTTTAATATGGTGGTTATCTTAATCTGTGCTTTGGCCTGTTTTACGCTGTCTTATGCCTATCTAGCCGATTTAGACGATCATAAAGAAGAGCTGTATTTGCTCATGTTGCTATCGACTGTTGGTGCGCTACTGATGGTCAGCGCCCAGCATTTAGCCTCATTCTTTATGAGCCTTGAGATGCTATCGATTCCGTTATACGGCATGCTGGCTTATACCTATATGCGTAAGCGCTCGCTTGAGTCGGGGCTAAAGTATTTGGTGCTCTCAGCCACGGCATCGGCAACGCTGCTGATGGGGATGGCGTTTATTTATGCAGAAGTGGGTTCGCTTG
>NZ_DAINDI010000024.1:23659-25519 GCF_036731945.1 Psychrobacter sp. | reverse complement strand
CTTTTAAGCCTATCAGTATGACGTTGGTCGATCTCTTTGAGTCGCCACTACTAATCGTCGGTACGGCGATGATGATGTTTGGTATTGCTTTTAAACTGTCTGCCGCGCCATTTCACATATGGACACCAGATGTGTACGAAGGCGCACCAGCACCTGTCGCTACTTATTTGGCATCGGTCACCAAAGTGGCGATGATGGCGCTTGCCGTTCGCTTCTTAATTGATACGTCGCTATTGGCGCTGCCATCAGTACAAATGCTGCTCATGGTTATGGCAACCTTGTCGATACTAGTTGGTAACTTATTAGCGGTACGCCAGACCAGCCTTAAGCGCCTGCTTGGTTATTCGTCGATTGCTCATATGGGTTATGTGCTTATCGTGATTGTCAGCATTGGCTCAGCCGCTGATAGTATCTCAAGCATGTATATGGCGATTTACGCCTTTACCTCTATTGGTGCCTTTGGTGTTGTTACTTTGATGTCGAGCCCGTATCGCTTGGCGGGTGAAGCAGATGAATTGACCCATTATCAAGGGCTGTTCTGGCGTCGTCCGGTATTGACCGCTGTTATGACCATTATGATGTTGTCATTGGCAGGTATTCCATTGACCGCAGGCTTTATCACTAAGCTATTTGCGATTCTTGCCGCCGTTCAAGGTACCAACTGGTTCTTGGCTGGCATGATTATCTTGGGTAGTGCCATTGGTCTGTTTTATTACTTGCGCGTCATGCTCACGCTATTTAAACGTCCAAAACAATTTATTGAATTTGACGTCTCAAAGCAGTGGGGCTTGCGTACGGGCGGTATCATGGTTATCGCCGTCACCGCCATCATTCTCTTCTTTGGTATATTGCCAAACAGTATGATTGAATGGGCAAGTTTGGCTCGTATTTGGTAAGTATAAAATATGAGTAGGGGTTTTCGATATTGATAACCGCTGCTTATTGATAATGACCGTTAGAAAACCAAGATGCGCCAGCTTTATGATAAGCTTGGCGCATCTTTTATTTTAGAGCCTTTAAAAAAATACAAACATAGCCATCTATAACCATAAGCAATCATAAATCATAAATCATAAATCATAAATCATAAAAAACGAGGGTGAATCATTATTATGAGTGACAATATTCAAAAAGTAACGGTGCTCAGTAAAACCACGTGGACGCCCAATCTCTTTAGCTTTACCGTCAGTCGTCCTGATAGTTTTAAATTTACCGCAGGACAGTTTGTACGCTTGGGCGTTAATCCCAGTCAATTAAACTACTATAAGCAGTTGAGTGCAGTAGCTGATACTGATGATGAAGAACTGGACGAAGCGCCAAATGAAGATATCTTCCGTGCTTATTCGATCGTCTCTTCACCCTTTGATGAAATCCTAGAATTCTTCTCTATTGTTATCCCTGATGGCGCCTTTACCTCGCAGCTACAACACCTAGAAGTCGGCGATGAGCTATTATTAAACACCATGCCGTTTGGCTTTTTAACTTTAGCCCGTTATCAAAAACCGCTGCCAAAAGACTTATGGTTGCTGGCGACAGGTACAGGTTTAACACCATTTTTGTCGATGCTGCAAGACTTAAAAACCTGGGAAGACTACGAGCATATCGTCTTGGCTTATAGCGCGCGCTCAACAGAAGAGCTTGCTTATATTGAGAAGATTGAAGGTTTACAAGAAGATTTTGGCTCATTAGTCGATAATCCAGCCAAGCTTATCTTTATTCCTATCGTTACCCGCGAGCCTGTCGAGGGCGCATTAACTGAGCGCTTGCCAAAACTCTTATTAGAGGGCACGTTGCAAACGCGCGCTGGCATTGACTTAGACGTCGATAGTACGCACGTGATGCTATGCGGTAACCCAGACA
>NZ_DAINDI010000024.1:19456-23649 GCF_036731945.1 Psychrobacter sp. | reverse complement strand
GTCGAAGATACCAAAGAGACGTTAAAGAGTTTAGGCTTGGTGATGAATCGCCGCGGCGAGGGCAATATCGCGGTGGAAAACTATTGGTAGTAATATGATTGCAAATTAGTATAGACAGTATTCACTAAAAATTTCTGCCCCTTAAAGACCCTATCTTTAAGGGGCAGAGTTTTTTTATAGGCAGCGTTTAGGGAATTTTTAAGGTATTCATAAAAATAGGCTTATGAGGTAGGTTCTAAACTTGGCTCAGTAGCATCAGCAATCGGATTGATAGGCCCTTGCATCAATTCAGGCTCATCCTTATCGCTAATGATATCTTCATTGGCATTGCTGGCCAGCAAATCACGATAATTGATTTGGGTTTTGAGCACCAATTGTTCTTCTTCAAGCTCACCATAATTGACTTGCACTTTATATAAGGTGCTCATTATTTTTTTGTTCTTTTTTAGCCAGCGATTGATATCAAGATAGATAATCTCTTCTTTGGCGCGGGCAATATTGATATAAGACAAAATAAAACCTAACGGGTCTTTTTTGAGCACGCTATGATAAAACCAAATAAACAGTTTGAGCCCTTGGCGTTTGATAAAAGATTCGCAGCGTAGGTTAAGGACGTCGGTATAAGTCAGCTGTCCAAAAACAAAGCGCTGGACGTTGCGATCAAGCTGCACATGAACCAAGCTAAAATTACTTGCTACTTCTGCATAAATACCGCCGACATCAATCGTACAATATAAACGGAACCAGTGGTCATGTATCTCAACGCGCAGCTCTAAAATGGCTTTGACATTATCGGTGACAAACTTCTGCAGCGCATCATTGACGTAAATTTGGGCAACAGGCAAGGACAGCTCTTCCTCGAACTTATCCGTCGCTTTATCATAGATACTTCGGACAGCTTCGCTAAGACGCTCCCAGCCATCGCTAAAGGACTCGTCAAAACGGTCAGCGATACTGTCAAATAACTCTTCAAAACTGTCTGAATTATCCATATTGTCCATATGCTCAAAGTTACTCAAACTTATTATCCTTAGAATTATTCATTATTTAATAGCAGGCGCAAAAGGGGTTTATAAAACAGTATATATCAAAATGACAGTAGGCAAAATGGACGTCTACGTTTTGTATCATTGGGCAGTCTGACTGTTTACTATTAAATATAGAAACCTGTGCGAGGTTACTTTTTAAAAACGCGGATTATTAGGTTAGCAGGGGATAAACCGGCACGTAAACCTGCTTGTAGGTAAGTGAGAGAATAGCGACAGTATACGCTTGTGCTAGCGACGCCATTCTATCTCATGGTATGATAGCGCCGGCATTGGTCGACGAGTGCTTAGTTTACCGAAGAGCTTTTATGACGCCTTGTAGCGACCGCCCTTATATTCATGAGCTGAGACCCACTGTGACTTCGATTAAAGACTCGCAAAGCTATCATTTTTCAGCGCAAGCGCCCAAGCGCGATATCAGTTTGCCGATGGCGGTGGTGATAGCCGTCAGTGTTCATGCGCTGGTTATTTTTGGCATTAGTTTTTCGCTGGGGCGAGATCCTGCTGGCATGATGCAGGATGTCGCAAAAGCCTTGACCGAGAATATGCAGCCAAATGAAGATGCGCAGTTTATTGCCAATGCGTCCCAACAAGGCGGCGGCACGGTGCAAGAGCAAATACGCCAAGAAACTGACCAGAGTAGTCCGGTGGCAGCCGAGCAAATGAGTGAGACACAAGATGTGATTGACCTGCAGCGTCAAGTTCGCCAGCAGCGCTATCAAGAAAGTTATCTGCGTACCACGCTTAGCTGGCGTCAAGCGAGCGTCGAGTCTGATAATGACAGTAAGCAAGAGCAAGATGATATGCAGGCGCAAGAAGAGCGTCTGCGTAAGCAAATCGCGACTTTAGAGGCACAGCTGTCACAGCGGCAACAGCTGTATGCGACCAAATCAAAAGTTGTGACCGTCGATAGCAACTCGACAACCCGCGGTGCCGCTGCCGATTATATCAACACTTTTCGTGAGCACGTCGAGCGCGTCGGGAATCTACAATATCCTGCGCAAGCACGCGCCCAAGGTATCACCGGCGAGGTACGTTTGATGGTGATTATCAGCAATGATGGCAATATTAAGGCCATTCGTTTACTTGAGAGCTCAAACTCGACGATACTGGATGAGGCGGCCAAGCAATCGGTCAGACAAGCGGCGCCCTTTGGTAAATTTACCGAAGATATGAATGATATTGTTGAGCTGCGTCTGATACGTACCTATCGTTACAGTGATAGAGTAGACGTCACCTATTAACTTTGCTTAAATTCAGTGCCCGTCTTTTGCAATTTTTATGCATTTTTTAAAAAAGGTTAAATGATAATAAACATTGAAAAGACAAAATTATTTATAAAACAGTTTGGAAATAAAGAGCCAGTATGGAATTTTTAGGTTTTACCGTCGATCTTGCTACTCTAACAGAAAATGCGATTAGCATTGCGCTTAAAATCGCATTTGCCTTATTAATATTTATGATAGGGCGCTGGTTAGCAAAGAAAATCGTCGCCATTAGTAATCGCATTATGCTACGCAGCCATTTAGAGGCGACAGCGGCCAATTTTCTAAGCCGCTTATTATATGGCATATTATTGGTCGTCGTGATTTTGGCAGCGCTTAGTAAAGTCGGAGTCCAGACCACTTCGGTCGTCGCTATCTTGGGTGGTGCAGCGGTGGCGATTGGTTTGTCACTGAAAGATCAGCTATCGAATTTTGCCGCTGGTATCATGATTGTGACCTTTCGCCCGTTTGTGCGCGGCGATTATGTACAAATTAGCAGCTATACTGGTACGGTCACCGAGATAACCTTGGTCAATACCCATTTAACGACCATCAATAATCACGACATTATCATTCCAAATGGCGATATCACCACCTCGGCGGTGATTAACTATACGGCGTTACCCAACCGCCGCGTCGATATCACCGTCGGTATTGGTTATGACGCCGATATCAAAACTGCCAAAGATATTATGCTAAATTTGGCAAAAAATAATCCACTGGCCTTTACCGATCCAGCGCCTGTGATACGCGTGACCAACTTGGGCGACAATTCAGTTGATTTAACCTTAAATGTCTGGACCACCAATGATGATTGGTGGGCGATGCAGTGTGATTTATTAGAACAATTCAAAAACGCGCTTGATGATAACAAGATTGACATTCCATTCCCGCAGCGCAGTGTGCATGTCAAAGGCTTAGATCAGATGATTAATCAGATGGATCAAGCGCAAAAAACCATGTTAAAGAAAAGTTAAACAAGGCTAAAAATCTTAGAGATAAGGATTTGGTAGGCCTAACTCTGCCAAAATAGCAATCTCAAAGCTTTCCATCTCATCTTGCTCAGCTTGTCCGAGCTCATGGTCAAAGCCCAGTAGGTGCAGTATGCCATGTATCAATAAATGGCTTATATGCTGCGCCACGGTCTTGTTTTGCTCAGCCGCTTCACGTACCACCACAGCATGGCAAATTACCAGCTCGCCAAGTGGTAGCGTTGGCATAAGACCAATGATTGCCGCTGGCAAGTCGCTTGGGTAAGATAAAATATTGGTAGCATAATCTTTGCCACGCGCCTCTAGATTTAGCTCCTGACCTTCGAGGGCATCAGTAATATAGATATCGAGCGCTTTGGTTTTCTCTTGCCATATCTCACTATCGATATCGGCAAAATAAGGCAACATCAGACCATGGTTAATACGCCCATCGATATGATCCAATGTCGCCATCATGACTTTTAACAGTTTTTCGCGAGGATAAAAGCTCTCAAGTATCTCGTCATCGATACTATCAGCGGCGCTTATATCAAGCACGGCTAAGCTGTCATTAGTATTAAGTGCGCCTAAGTTCTCACCTTTCTCATCATGATTAAAATGGCTATTAATATTCTTATCTAAGTGATTGTCAGCGTCATTCTGTTCGGCTGGACTCATGTCACCCTCCTTTTTATGCCAATGTGAAAATATCTAAGATTAATTAACTAGCAATAAATGATTAACACTAAAAAACCGGATATCAAATCCGGTCTTTTCGTATATAAATATGTATTTTTAAAATAGATTATAACTTAGCGGCGGCATTAGAAATGGCTTGTTTACGCTCTTGCTCCTTCATGCGCTCAAACTTACGCTTTTCTTGTAAGGCAAGTTGCTCTTCATCAAAGACG
>NZ_DAINDI010000024.1:13323-19446 GCF_036731945.1 Psychrobacter sp. | reverse complement strand
TCATAAGCTTCAACGATTTTTTGTACCAATTGGTGGCGCACGACGTCTTTTGAGTCAAACTTAGTGATATGAATCTCTTCGATACCGCTTAAGATATCCATCGCTTGCGCCAGACCTGATTTGTGCCCACGCGGCAAATCGACCTGCGTAATATCGCCAGTAATAACCGCTCGTGAGCCAAAACCTAAGCGCGTCAAGAACATCTTCATTTGCTCAGGCGTGGTATTCTGCGCTTCATCTAAGATAACAAACGAATTGTTTAGCGTACGACCGCGCATATAGGCAAGCGGGGCGACCTCAATGATTTGCTTTTCAAGCATTTTACCGACTTTATCAAAGCCAAGCATCTCATACAGCGCGTCATATAAAGGACGTAGATACGGGTCAATTTTTTGGGTCAAATCACCGGGTAAAAAGCCCAATTTTTCACCAGCTTCTACCGCTGGGCGCACCAATAAAATACGCTCAATCTCGTTGCGCTCAAGCATATCGACCGCACAAGCAACGGCAAGGTAGGTCTTACCTGTACCAGCAGGCCCAATACCAAACGACACATCAGAGGCTAAAATGTCTCTGACATAACGCTGCTGATTGCCACCGCGTGGGATGATTTTACCTTTACGGGTACGCAGACTAATCGGCGTAAAGTCAGTAGCGGCTTCCAAATTATCAGCATCTTCCTCGGCAGCCGATTGCTTATCGGCTTCTATATCTTCGTCACGGGCGATGCTCGATTGAATGATTAAGTGCAGCTCCTCGGCGCTAATATCTTTGGTATTTTGTGCTTCATCGACCATTTTATAAATGATGCGTTCGCCGCGCTCAACGCCCAAAATATCGCCACTTAAACAAAAGTCGCCTTGGCGTTGGCTGATTTTAATATCGAGGCGTTCTTGGATGTATTTCATGTGGTTATTATATTCGCCAAGCACGGTTTTCAGCTGTGCTGGGGTCAACGATTCAAAGTGTATACGGCGGCTTATGGAATCAGTCAAGCGATTATCCTTGTATTTGGTTGCCCGCTGCTATGGTTAGTGCTTCTGTGCATTAGTGCTTTTATGCATGATAGTCGAGCGGGCTTTAGAGATAAAATAGTGAGTCGTGTTTCAATACTTTTTAATGGCGCTTATAACGGTTATGTAAATATTAAAAATAGTGCTAATAAATATGACGGCAAAATGTTGCTAAAAATAGTTATTAATAAAAACAGCTATGAATAAAATGAAGGTAAGAAGTAAATGCGCTGTCTTCATTATGGTAGATAGAATTTAAAATTCAAGCCATTTACAGGCGGGCAGGGCTTTGTTTTTGTATGGTGATTGCAACTGTAGATGATACACCTTACACCGGAAACGGCAACAAAACTGTTTAGCCACTATGGTTAGTGTCAGGGCCACAGAATAAGGGACAAATTGTGGTAATCTAGAGCTTAAATACTAATGTTTAGATAACGGCGCTATGAAACTGGGCTAAAACTATTAAAGAGAGAAAGGCTTGCCAGAAAAAAACATTATTTTTGAGTGTTTTTTTGAGTGGAAAGTCATCGCGTCTAAATACGTGCTAAATGGGTCATAATAGGAATAATAACCATGCAACATACTGAAGCAACTTTATCAACAACCAATCCTGCCAAATCAGATCAGGCTAATAAAACGGCTATGACTGAACAGCAAGTCCTTATCGCGGGCGGCGGGCATGTCGGCTTGTCGTTTGCGCTGTTACTCGCCCATCATGGTATCGCCAGCACTTTGTTAGAAAAAAACAGCTATCCAACCATCAGCCCCAATGACGACGCTAAGCGTACGCACTATTTAGACAGTCGCAATACCGCCCTGTCACGGCGTACGGTACAGATTTATCAAGAGATTGGGCTATGGGCTGAGCTACAAAGCCATGCTTGCCGGATTGACGCGGTAAAAATCAGCGAGCAAGGCAGCTTTGGACGTGCACAATTAAATAAAGCTGAAGAGCAAGTCGAGTCATTTGGGCAAGTGATGGAAAACGCGTGGCTTGGGCGTAAATTGTTATTGGCTGCCCAGCAAGAACCGTTGATTACGCTGATTGATAATGCCAATGTGATAGCCGTTAGCCAACAAAACGATGGCGTGACGTTAAGCTTTAGCTATTACGGTGAAGAAGAGCATGAGCAGCAATTGCAAGCCAGCGTATTAGTCGCTTGTGATGGTCGTGATTCTACCGTGCGTCAGTTGTTAAATATCGGCACGACGACTTATGATTATAAACAAACCGCTATCGTTGGGGTAGTAGAGACCGATCAGCCGCATGAACATATTGCCATTGAGCGTTTTAGCCCAGCAGGCCCGCTTGCGGTGTTGCCATTGACTGATCCAGAAGGCGACGGCAATGATGAGTACCAAAAAGGTTATCGACGTTCAGTGGTTTGGGTTTGTCCAACGGGTGAGGAAACGCAGTATTTAGAAGACGATGCGCATTTCTTGGCAACCTTGCAGCAAGCCTTTGGCGCGCGCGCTGGCACGTTTAAAAAAGCCGGTCGCCGCGGCGCTTATCCATTAACGCGGGTACTGGCAGACAAACAAGTAGACGGTCGCTGCGTCATCATGGGTAACGCGGCTCACACCTTGCATCCAGTGGCTGGGCAAGGTTTTAATCTTTGTATGCGTGATGCGCATGTACTGGCAAAAATGATGAGTCGGCAGGTGCTAAAAGGCGAAGATATCGGTAATCCAACTTTGCTTAAGCGCTATGAAAAAGCCCGTCAAACCGATCAAAAACGTGTCATTCGCTTTTGTGATGCCGTCGTGCATGGCTTTACGCATCCAAATCCAGCCGTGAAGCTGGCACGTAACGTGGCCTTGGTTGCCTTTGATAAACTGCCAAATATTAAGCCATTGATTGCCAACTATGCGATGGGTTTAAAATCTTAGTTCAACATACTGGTAAGTTATTAAGCAAATAAAATCTATAATTTCAGCTGCTGCTAAATCCCATCAATATGGCAGATAGCATGAATAACGCGACAAAGGATGTTTTATGAAAAATAACCATACGCTCATTATCGGCGGCGGTATCGTCGGTGCAACCCTTGCGCTAAAACTGGCACAAGCCCAAATGCCAGTGACCATCATTGATGCGCGCCCTAAACGTAGCGAGGCAGATTGGCAACAGGTGCTTGGCAAGCGAGATGCGCGTGTTTATGCATTAAGTCTTGCCAGTATCAACTTACTCAAAGACGTGGGCGCTTGGCAAAAGATAGCGGCATCAGAGCGCAAAGCCGATTATACCCAAATGCAGGTTTGGCAGTTGAATGGTAGGGGCGAGTTACTGTTTGGCGATAGTGATGATAACAGTAATGGCAATAATAGTAGTAATGACAGTAATCAAAACTCTGAGCCACAAATGCTCGGCAGCATGGTTGAGCCCGCCGTTATCGAATATGCATTGTGGCAGCGTTTATCTGCATCTGATGTCAGTCAATATTTAACCGTTATCGATGGGCACAAGGTTGTCGACATGGACTGGCTTGGTAGCGCGCAAGGTTATCGTGTGACGCTAGATGACGCCACGGTGATTGACGCACGTTTATTGGTGGGTGCTGACGGTCGCGGCTCGTTTGTGCGTAAGCAAGCAGGTATTGAGCTGGATGTGCTTGATTATAACCAAACCGCGATTTGCTGCGCGATTCAAACCGACAAACCGCACCGAGCGACTGCCCGCCAAGCCATGCTACCGACTGGTACATTGGCCTTATTGCCGCTTGCTGATATCACGGATGAAGATAAAGCCAATCCAGAGCACTGGCAGTCGATTGTATGGACATTACCACGCAATCAAGCGTTGGCACTATTAGAAGAATCGCCGCGCTATATCGCTGATAAATTGGCTGCTGCCAGTCATTATGAGCTAGGCGCTATCCGCGAGATTGAATCCATCGCCAGCTTTCCGTTAGCCGCGCAGCAAGCCAAAAGCTACGTCGCGGATAACTTAGTCTTAATTGGGGACGCCGCCCATGGTGTGCATCCGCTGGCAGGTCAGGGGCTGAATTTGGGCATGCTCGATGTCAAGGCATTAAGTGAGCAACTCACCCATGACTATGCGCGTAGCGGAAATAAGCTGTGGGGCACGAACCAAACCTTGCGTAGCTATGAGCGTCTGCGTCGTCCGCATAATAGTCTGATGATGCATAGTTTTTCGGCGCTTAATTGGCTGTTTGCAGGCTCGCTTGCGCAGATGCGTCCGATTCAACAACTTCGTAATGAAGGTATGTATCGGATTAGTAAGATTAAACCGCTGATGCGGTTGTTTGCGAAGCAGGCAAGTGGGGTTTAGGTTTTAACTGAATCTATTAATTGAACTAAGGATGGCGTATGAAAAATAAGTCATGGATGATGATAGGCGTAATAGCTGGTTTTATGTTAACTTCTTGCCAAACCGTACCAACAAAAGGTTTAATCCACAAAGAATCATATAACACCCCTAAAGTCATGATAGAGCCACATGCAGATACAGACAATGATGGTGTCCCTGACATTATAGATAATTGCCCGAACACTCCTAAAGGGGTCAAGGTGGATCCGTATGGTTGTCCTCTCATCACTATTGGAACTGGTTTACAAATGGAGTACCGCGCCTTTTTTGCTAAAGGTAGTAGTGAACTAACCTCTAAATATCAGGTTGAACTGGATAAAGTAGCCGCAAGAATGAAAGAGTATGATACTGCTATTTTTAAGATTGAAGCGCACATTTCAGAGGATGAAATTCATAAAGAGTTAAGCTCATTACCTAAAAACAGAGCACTGATAATTAAAAACTACCTTTTATTAAAACACGGCATAGAATCTAGTAGATTGATGACTTTAAATTGTGACGCTAGAGCGCCCATTGCACCTAATGATACTGAGGAGGGTAGAGCTTTTAATCGTCGGGTTTATGGTTTATTAACTGAGCCTGATAGTGACTATCCTATCAATTTAAAAGACGGCACCTGCGTTGAATTTTAAAGAGATTTTTTATTGATAATAGCTGTCATCTCAACATAAACAAAAAATTGTTTTTGAGGGTATTTAGAGAGGGTAACCATGCGAATGAATAACTGTAGCACTTTATGGCTGCTAGTAACATCTATAGCGTTAGCTGGCTGCCAAACCACTTCAACTGCGCCGTCTAAAGAGTTACCTCAACATGAAAACATCAGGACGATGCAAGCAGCGATTGACTCAGACGGCGATGGAGTGCTTGATGCTATAGACGAGTGCCCTGACACGCTACCTAACGTAGTAGTTGATGCTAAAGGCTGTCAAATAATAATTGAGGGAGGCGACGCGCTTGAAATGGAGTTTAGTGGGTTTTTTCCGCCAATGAGCAGTCAATTACCTGCTATTTATGATACAGAATTTTTAAAAATGGCAGAAAAAATCAACGAGTATCCAGAAGCCAGTGTTTTTATTTTTGGTCATGCAGCTACCAATGAAATTGATGAAGATGCCGTAGCGACTCTTGGTTTCGATTCTTTATCACGCAATCGAGCCCTTAGCATCAAAAACACGTTAGTCTTGCAACATGATATTGATCCTAAGCGTATCCGTACTTATGATTGCTCAAATAAAATCTTAGTTAAAGAAACAGACTATATAAACCCTAGTTTCAAAGCACTTAATCTTAACGGTCTTGAAGCAAAACAGCGTCGTGCGACGCTGATGGCAAGTAGTTCAGTAAAAGATTTAATGAATCTTAAATACGATTCTTATATACAAATGTATGGTAAGTACGCCAAGCACTGTAAGCCCTTCGAATAATGGTAAATTCTGATAAACCGTCAAAATTTAACCTTACCCCAACGCCGAGAAAACCACCATCAGCACTGGCGCGACAATATTAATAATAAAGCCAAAACTAATCGCCAATGGCACGACCTTTAGACCACCCGATTGCTGAATAATTGGTAAGGTAAAGTCCAAGCTGGTCGCACCGCCAAGTCCAACGGAAGCAGACGGATATTTACGCATAAACACAGGGATAAATATCAGCGCAAAGAACTCACGTACTAAGTCATTAAATAGCGCCACACTGCCCCAAACTGCGCCATAAGCATCGGTCATAATAATCGCTGATAGTGAATACCAACCAAACCCTGATGCCAGTGCC
>NZ_DAINDI010000024.1:351-13313 GCF_036731945.1 Psychrobacter sp. | reverse complement strand
GACACATCGGTAAACATCAGCGCGAAAACAAGTCCGCCAACCAATACCGATAGCGTAAAAATAACGCTCATTTCAACGCCGCGTTTATTGAGTAAGACTTCTTTGAGGGTAATACCCGAGCCCTTTAAGCCAATACCAACCAGTAAGATTAATATCATTAGCATTGCTGTCATGGTGTTTTCAGGTGGCATATAATCGGCTGGCAAGAAATAGCCAATCACCATACCAATCGCCACGCAAAATACTTGTGCCAAGCTGCCGCGAATACTAACGCGGTGCTCTTTAGATTTGACACTAGGTTTTTTGGCATGCCATGGACGCAGACGGTCAAACAGCATCAAGGCAAATAAGCCGGTGCCAATCGTTAGTATCGATAATATAGTGACATATAGCGCAATTTCACCTATTTGGCTGCCAAGCCCTTCGACTTGTGCCAGCTCAATACCAATCAAACCTAAGATGATAAAGACCAAATAAGACAAGCCTTTATCGGCAAGCTTAGTCATGGTTGGGTTTGAGGGAATGGCAAAGCCAATAAACATTGGCATTAATACCAAAACAAGGGTAATGAGGCTTTGCATGGTGAAGGGCTCGCAGCTTTTATGATTTTTATCAAGGCCGTTTTAAGAAGGCACTTTTAACAAGGTCTTTTTAGGAAGCTGGAGATTGTATCATATCACCGTGTAAATGCTGGAAAATCGAGGTCATATTCGCCATATTACTACATGGCAAAACTCGTTATGAGGCCTCCGTTATTACCTCATTATTTATCATAAAAGTATTGAAACAATCTATTTGCGTGCTAGGCTGATGTGATATTGGCTCAATCACACTTGTTTTGGGTACAGTCGCTAACTGTGGATAATCCTGACGGTAATGACCGCCGCGGCTCTCAAGTCGTTGATAAGCGGACTGAATAACCAATATGGCTAATTGTAATTGTCTGGCTAATTGAAATTCTGCCAGCTCATTTTGACTGTTAGCTATATCTTCATTATTTATTGTAGAATGCTTAGATTTATCAAAACCAATGCTCTGTTGCCATTGTTGAATTCGTATGAGGGCTTGTTCTAGCTGCTCAGCACTACGAGTGATACCCATGTTATTGGTCATCAGTGTTTTTAGCTGCGCTGTTATTTCGTTGATGTCAGTAACTTCATTATCAAGATTTAAAGCGCTTTTCGTAGTGCTATATTGATAAGCATCAAACAAAGGCAGAGTAGTGCTAGATAATGTAACCGTTTGAGTATTTTTAAGAGTTGGCGCTGACCAAATATCAGCAGCTAACTGTTTTAAATTACCATTATTTGCCGTTGTATCTGTTTTATCTAAAGCTGCTAAATAACGCGGCAAGACAGCAGCGATATTGCGCCCAACCACCACACATTCCAAAAGTGAGTTACTCGCTAAGCGATTTGCTCCATGTAGACCTGTATAAGCGACTTCACCCGCCGCATAAAGTCCTGTCATATCGGTTACGCCATTGGCATCTGTGACTACACCACCGCAGCTATAATGAGCGGTCGGCGCAACGGGGATAGGGTGTTTTGTGATATCAATACCGAGTTCGAATAGCGTTTGATAAATCTGCGGAAAATGCTCGCGCAAAAACTCCGCTGGCAAGTGACTGACATCAAGATTGACGTAGCCAAGCCCATTTTTATTAATTTGCTCAGCGATGGCACGCGCAACAATATCTCTTGGAGCTAGTTCTGCGCGTTTATCAACATCAAGCATGAAACGCTTGCCAGTTTGTGGACAATATAAACGTCCGCCTTCGCCGCGTAGTGCTTCAGATATCAAAAAGCTACTGTCGCCAAATGCCAAACCAGTCGGATGAAATTGGATAAATTCTAGATTTGCCAAGCGGCAGCCGGCTTGCCATGCCATCATCACGCCATCGCCGACACAGACGTTCGGCGCGCTGGCACGCTTAAAGAGTTGCCCCAAGCCACCACTGGCTAAGACGACAGCGCGACTATGGAATGTTAATTGTCGTTGGCTGCTATGGTCAAAAACGAGCGCACCTTGGCATTGCTTATTTGGATTGGCGCTATTTGTTAAAAGGCTGAGCGCCTCATGGTAAGGCAGGATAGTAATATTACGCGCAGCTTTTACTTTGACTGTTAAAGCTTCCATCACGTGGCGACCAGTTGCATCATCAGCGTGGGCGACCCGCCGACAGCTATGACCGCCTTCTTTGGTTAAATGCAAATTACTGGTCTGTAATGCTGCTAAAGGATTTGCATTATTATATGGCTGTCTTTCCTGTTGCGGAATCAGGGTAAAGGGCACGCCCTGCTCACATAGCCATTGCACGGCTTGCTGTCCCGCGCTTAGAATATTACTAGTATTATTTGCTTCGCATAAGCCTGCACCAGCAATGAGTGTATCAGCGATATGATCAGCGATACGGTCATTCTTATCTAGACTGGCTGCGATACCACCTTGGGCATAATGGCTTGAGCAAACCTCCAATGCCGCTTTGCTGAGTACCGTAATATTTAGTGATGGTGGCAAAGCAAGGGCAGTACTTAAGCCGGCAAGCCCAGCACCAATGATAAGTACATCTGTTTGGATAGTATCCGTAGAATTAGGAGTATTTACCTTATCCGCTGACCACGCCTCGCTCATATTAGGCCGCTCCCACATTGGCAAATAATTTGCGGTCTTTAACAATGTCACCGCTCGCAGCCACACGTTGCTTTTGCGCCTCAGCAAAATCAAGCATACGTTGTAAAGGTTTTCTAGCTGCTACTGCCAGCTCTGGCGTCATGAGTACCTCACCGCTACGATTGCTCAAGCACTGTTCAATCCCCTTTAAACCATTCATTGCCATCCATGGACAAAAAGCACAGCTTTTGCAACTGGCGCTTTCACCAGCCGTTGGCGCCGCTAAGAAACGCTTATGTGGCGAGCGCTTTTGCATTTCGTGTAAGATACCCAAATCTGTCGCGACGATAAAGGTGTCAGCATCCATCTCATACGTTGATTGCAATAGCTTACTCGTCGAGCCGACCACGTCAGCAAGTGCGACCACACTATCAGGTGACTCAGGATGCACCAATACTTTGGCATTTGGGTGCTCCTCTTTTAATTGCAGCAGCTCAGTCGCTTTAAATTCATTATGGACCAAGCAAGACCCTTGCCAAAGCAACATATCGGCGCCAGTCTCTTGCGCGATGTATTTACCCAAGTGACGGTCAGGACCCCAAATAATTTTTTCACCATTCGCATGCAAATGTCGGACGATATCGATGCCAACCGAAGAAGTTACGACCCAATCAGCACGGGCTTTCACAGCAGCACTGGTATTGGCATAAACCACCACTGTACGCTCAGGATGGGCATCACAAAAGGCAGAGAATTCATCAGCAGGACAGCCCAAGTCAAGCGAGCACTCGGCCTCCAAGTCTGGCATCAGTACTGTTTTTTCCATACTCAATATCTTTGCCGACTCACCCATAAAGCGGACGCCAGCGACGACTAATGTCTGTGCACTATGTGCTTGACCAAAGCGCGCCATCTCTAGCGAATCACCCACACAGCCGCCTGTTGCCAAAGCCAAATCTTGGATAAAAGGATCAACGTAGTAATGCGCAACCAATACCGCGTTATGCTCTTTTAATAGCTGCTTAATATTCTCTTCAACGGCAAGTCGTTCCGCACGCGGTAAGTCCGCTGGGATTTTAGCTTTAGCGTATTCGATATTCATCTGAGTCGCAATGCGATTATTAGTGCTCATGATGGGCGCGTCGTATGGATAAGTTTTCATAAGTGCAAACCTTTGCTGCGATAACGGCAAACCAATAGCCGCTAAAAGTGAGTCAGTGAAATATGGTTAAATAACAAGTTTTAATAATTATGCTCATTTTGAGCATAAATACAAGTATTTTTTATAATCTGCTTTTAAAATGATACGTAATTCGTCAAAACTTACTTTGCTGGCTATCTCTTTTATTGTCTTTAATAATGTCTATTTACAACGGCAGGCTATGATAGTTTTCGATTCACGCTATACTAAGCATGCTCAGAAACACTTCATTTTGAAAACGCTCATTTTACGTTTAAACATAAAGGAAACCTTTAAAGCCATGACGTTGTCTTATTCGCATTCGCATCAACAAGGTAGCGGCACCACAGAAGTGGTCGCCGTGCTGGTAGCGATTACTGAGCACACCGCGCGCGTTTTAACGGTTGATCAAGGCAAGCTCTTGCCCAATGGGCCATTAATGCCATTACATCGCTCCTTGCAAGCGGGCGTACGTCAATGGGTCGAGGAGCAAACGCAGCAGCCGCTTGGTTATTTAGAGCAGTTATATACCTTTGTCGATACCAATCGCCGCAACGTCGATGGGCATGCGCTGGTGTATGTCAGCTATTTAGGGTTGGTACAAGAAGCGCAAATGCAGGAGCTGCCAAGCCAAGCATTGTGGCGCAATTGGTATGATTATTTCCCATGGGAAAATCACTTGGACGGCATGCCAAGTATGATTATGAATCATATTGTGCCAGCGTTATTGAGCTGGGCAGATAGCGCAGCAGAGACAGTCGTGCAGCAGCGCCGCCGTCAGCGTATTGGTTTGTGCTGGGGAATCAGTGAGGAAGCTTTAGAAGTTGATAATCTCAAAGATACGGACAAAGCACTAAATGTTGATAAAACTTATGAAAATAGAGAATGGGTGGCCGAGCATGTACTGCTGCGTTATGAGATGCTTTATGAAGCAGGGTTAATCCCTGAAGCGCCGACTTATCCGCCCAGTTATCAGCTGCAACTACCGACAAATTGGTCGCAGTTAATCGGCGTACCGATGTATTACGACCATCGCCGCGTGATTGCGACTGCTATCTCAAGGCTGCGTGCCAAGATTGAATATCGACCGCTTATCTTTGGTTTGATGCCGGATGTGTTTACCTTATCGCAGCTGCAACAAAGCGTTGAAGCGCTCTCAGGCGTACCTTTACATAAGCAAAACTTCCGCCGTCTACTTGATGCGCAAAACCTTGTCATGGAAACGGGGCAGAGTAGTAGCGCCCAGCGCGGTCGCCCTGCCAAGCTTTATCGCTTCCGCCATGATATTGAGCTACAAAGCCTACTTATGGATAGTAAATTACCTAAACGAAAATAGCATCGACTGCATAAGCCTTCCTATACTGACGCTAAATACTCATATCAAAGCGAAATCATATCGGTTCATTTTATTAATTTGCACCCTTTTCTTGCGAGGCTTTGCGCTTTGCGCTATATTTATGCTCATTTTGAGTTTAATTAAAAGATATTTTATTAAGTGTATCGAACGCACATAAATATCAGGCAAAAATAAGGGTCAAATATGACAGTTAAACAAGAGCCAGCATTGGCTGAAGTATTGCTTAAACCTTTGGTGGAAGCGGCGTTAACGGAAGATTTGGGCAGACGCGGCGATGTGACTTCACAAGCGACTATACCAGCAGACATGCAAGCGCAATTACAGATCCAAGCGCGGCAAGCAGGCGTAATATGTGGTATGGATTTAGCGCGATTGTCTTTTGCTTTGATTGACGAGCAAATCGAGTTTATTGCCAAGGTCAATGACGGTGCGACGGTCGAAGCGGGTACGGTACTGGCAACAGTGCGAGGTAACGCGCGGAATTTACTAACCGCAGAGCGTACCGCGCTTAACTTTATGACCCATCTAAGTGGTATTGCGACAGACACCAAAAAAATCGTCGATAGTGTTGCCGACTATCCGGCGCAAATCACTTGTACGCGTAAAACCATTCCTGGTTTGCGTATTGTGCAAAAATACGCGGTGCGCTGCGGCGGCGGGCGCAATCATCGTTTAGGATTAGACGATGCGATTTTAATCAAAGACAACCATATCGCTATTGCTGGTGACATCAAAACCGCTATTCAGCAAGCGCAAGACTTTGCCGGGCATCTCATTCCGATAGAAGTTGAAGTCGATACCTTGGATCAGTTAGAGCAAGCGCTAGATGCTGGCGTGAATTTGGTGCTTTTGGATAATATGGCACCTGACGTATTATCAAAAGCCGTCACCATGTGTAAAGGTCGCGCCAAAACCGAAGCCTCTGGTGGTATCACCCCTGAAACGGTACAAGCAGTGGCAAAAACGGGCGTTGATTTTATCGCCATGGGGTATTTAACCCACAGCACCACGGCATTAGATATCGGGCTTGATTTTAGCGCTTAAGATTAACGGTCGGTCTAAATCGATGCTAAAGATTTTGATTAATTTTATGGCATGAGTATCGGTTAAATAGGTGATTAAAATGGCAGATTTGTACGGATATGCTATTGAATTGGTAATGACGAGGAATTAAGCGAAGTTAATGATTTAATAGGCTTATCTGCCTATGCTACAATGCCGCTGCTACCGATTATAAGGTCGTCTTTGCCTGTACCTGTACTTATGCATAGTGACCTTATCTTTTGCCTGATTTGACCAATAGATAAGCGAGCGCTCAGTGGATACTGAAATTATCAAGATAATCTTAGCCTTTATGGTACTGATTAATCCCTTTGGCGCTTTGACGTTGTTTTTGGATTCAACTCACGGCTACTCACTAAATAACCGCCGTAAAGTGGCGCGCATCGCTTGTTTGACGATTTTTATTACCATCAGCTTTTTTACCTTAGCAGGTGAGACACTACTAAAAGCGTTGGGTATCTCGATTGGTTCGTTCCAGCTAGCAGGTGGTATCTTGGTATTTTTAATCGCCCTAAACATGATGAATGGCGAAGGCAACCCGGTTAAGCCCGATCAAGAGAACTTTGATGTTGACCATTTGCAAGGTGCGCCGCCAACGATGGCTGCAGCGGTGGTGCCGATTGCTATTCCCATGATGATTGGACCTGGCGGTATCTCGACGGTGATTATTTATTCATCACAGGTTACTGGTATTTTGCAAGTCTCTGCGATTTTGATTGCTGGTTTATTTATCAGTTTATTTTGTTATGTGGCGCTAATGGCAGCGGGCCGTATCAGTCGTTTATTAGGCGATACAGGGCTCAATATCATGAGTCGTATCATGGGTATGTTACTTGCGGCAGTTTCTATTGAGATTATCGTTAATGGACTACGTACCTTATTTCCTGACTTAGTGTAATCCTCACCTTTCTTGTCTGCCACTTACTTCTCTAGTGGTTCTTACCTGTCCTTTTTTACGCCCTTCTTTTTTTAAGATATATCCGTATTTTTTAGACCATGTAAAGAAACATGGTTCTTTTATTATTGAGCTAAATTCTAAAACCTCCTAAAGTAATCAAACCTGCCTAGTTGCTGAAAAATACTAATACTTATTCCAAAAGGTTGTTTAGTAACACCTTTTCATATCTTGCAAATCATTATGCGAATTCCAATTAATCACCAAAAGTCTGCATTAAAAACGTCATCCATACAAATATGTTATGATAGGGGCACAACAATATTATAGGAGTCAGTTTTGAGTAAGAAAAGAATTGCAATTTTAGGTGCAGGTCCAAGTGGTTTAGCACAGTTACGTGCCTTTGAAGCGGCTCGTTTAGCCGGGGTAAAGTACTTACCTGAAATAATATGTTATGAAAAGCAAAACGCCATTGGTGGTATGTGGAATTACAGTTGGCGTACTGGTTTAGATAGAAACGGCGAACCCGTTCACGGCAGTATGTACCGCTATTTATGGTCAAATGGCCCCAAAGAATGCTTAGAGTTTGCCGATTATTCATTTGATGAGCATTTTGGTGAGCCTATCCCATCGTATCCGCCGCGTGAAGTCCTTAAAGACTACATCATGGGGCGTATCGATAAACAAGATATCCAAAAATATATCCGCTTTGAGTGCCCCGTACGTTGGGTGTCGTTTGATGATGAAACGCAAAAATTCACCGTGACGGTGATGAACCACAAAACCGATGAGCAAGAAGTAGAAGAGTTTGATTACGTCGTGGTGGCGACTGGTCATTTCTCAACGCCAAATATGCCATATTTTGAAGGTTTAGAAGCCTTTCCAGGTCGTATACTGCACGCGCATGATTTCCGCGATGCCTTAGAATTTAAAGATGAAGATATTTTACTGGTTGGTAGTAGCTATTCTGCCGAAGATATCGGTACCCAGTGCTATAAATATGGCACCAAGTCAGTGACCATCAGCTATCGTAGTCAACCGCTTGGGTATGAGTGGCCAGAAGGTATTAAAGAAGTACCGTTAGTGACGCATTTTGAAGACGATGTCGCGCACTTTGCCGATGGCACGAGCCAGAAATTTGACGCCATCATCATGTGCACCGGTTATTTGTTCCATTTCCCGTTTATGCCAGATGAGCTACGTTTGCAGACGCATAACTGCTTGTATCCAGCCAACTTGTACAAAGGTATCTTTTGGCAGCCAAACCCAAAGCTGATTTATTTGGGTATGCAAGACCAATATTTCACCTTTAATATGTTCGATGCGCAAGCATGGTATGCACGTGATGTGATTATGGGTGATATCGAATTGCCCGATTTGGCAGCGCGTGAAGAAGATGAGCAAAAATGGCTCGCAACGTATGCCAAATGCGTGACGGTCAGTGATTCAATCGACTTTCAGGCCGCTTATATTCGTGACTTGACCAATGCTACCGATTATCCAGAATTTGCCGTTGAAAAGCAGGGTGAAATCTTAAAAGAGTGGCAAAAATATAAAGCCGAAAATATCATGACCTTTCGAGAAAAGGCCTATCGTTCTACTTTGACGGGGACCATGTCACCTGAATTGCCAGAGCCTTGGTTGGATATTCTCGATGATTCGCTTGAGCACTTTTTAAACTTAACCTTTGTTAAACCTAAAAAGCGCAAAAAAGTCTCATAAATGCTCGATGGAATAAATAAAAAACCACATACGTTTCATAGCGTATTTGGTTTTTTCGTTTTTAGCGTTAAATATACTAAATATGTGGTTAGCTTTGGTATAAATGCCAAGCCAAATACAGCATTAATACGCCTACCAAAGCGTCCAATATATTCCAAGCTTTTGGTTTGGCAAATAAAGGTCTGAGCAGGCGCGCGCCATAGCCCAAGGCAAAAAAGAAAAAGAACGAGGCACTGACAGCGCCGATTGCAAAGGCCAATTTACTACTGGCACTGGTTGAAACCAAGCCGACCAGCACCAATGTATCTAGATAGACGTGCGGGTTAAGCCAAGTAAAGCCAAAGCATAATAACAGGGCTTTTTTTAAACTGGTGACCACTTGACCATCGACGGTGAGTGCATGCGATAGGCGTACGCTGGCATATAAGCTTTGCAGTCCATAGCCTAGCAAGAAAATAACGCCAGCAATTTTAGCGATGTTCACAACTTGTGGATATTGCGCTGTGACCGCACCGAAGCCAGCGACACCAGCAGAAATTAAAATCGCGTCACTCACCGCGCAAAACAGGCAGACGAAAAATATGTGCTCGCGTTTCAGTCCTTGTTTGAGGACAAAGGCGTTTTGTGAGCCAATGGCGATAATCAAGGATAAACCAAGCAAAAAACCCGCGCTATAATCGGTGAAATTCATGATAATGGGCTTATCCTTTAACAATCAAAACGGTGACGTTTGCTTACTGGCAGCGCCCGAAAAAGCTGTTAAGATAAGGGGTAAAATGGTCGAATGCAATATGTTTGCTGCAATAGATGCTACCAAGTCATCAGTACTATTCAGCAGTATTAGTCAGCAATGAATAAAGAATAAGCGAGGAGCAGGGTAGGTCATGGTCATAAGTCTGACAAGAATGCTACAGTCGTTTGGGCAAGCCCAAGACGACCTGCCAACCATCGCTGCCAAAAATGCTCAGCAAGTTGCCGCTAAAGAAGTTTCTGATAATGCAAGTAAGCAAGGCGATAGTAGCGCTAATCAAGAAAACACTCATACTTCGGCTGCCAACTCTTCGCTTAGCGAGCCGCAGCGTAGCGAGCGTATTTGTGATGCGCTAGCACAGGTAAATGATATCCGCACGCCGACGCCATTGACCGATCGCTATCTAGCCAATCGCGCCCAAATGCGCCCGACCAATAGACCTCCTTTTGACCCCGATACCTTATGGTATCTTAAACATGGACGCTGTCCGATTATGACTGAGCTTGTTGATGTGGTCGATGCAGCCACCCTAAATGCCATGCCGATTGAAGCGGTCGCAATATTAGACCGAATTAATAGTAAGCTAAAGCGCTACCGTGAGTGGAGTAGCGAGCTGAACGCTGAGCAACAGCAACAACATAATGAGCGCCAGTTTGTTATTGATAAGTTGGTGTCCGAAAGTATCCCTGAAGCGCTACATCATTATGAGCAGCTGCAACGCTTTAGCCCGCATCGCACAAAGAACAATGTCGTGCAAGGAAAAATGACCGCTGGCGATATGCTCACGGATTTGTTTTTAGAAATTGATTACGAGCTTGACGAGTTATTAGAAGAATTGCATCAAACGGTGATGAGTCGTCTTGCGTCCACCCATCGTTATGTCAAAAGCCGTACGCAAAGCTAACTTGAATTTAACGAGTATTATTTAAAAGTCGTTAGTATTGTTAAACACAATCGGCTCAATACATAACAATATAAGGCTTTAATACAGCCTTATTTTTTTGTTTAATAATAATGATTAAGTATTATCGAAAATAAAAATAAATTTGCCAATCATTTCTGCTAAACAACAAGGATACCCTAATGAACCAACTGACTGCGATGTTCGTGATGTTTATTTTATATGGCGTGCTGCCAGCAGCTGGGTTGTACCTTGGATATCGTGGTATTAAAAAAGTCACGGCGCCCAAAATGCTTGAGTATAAAGCAATGCCGCAATTGGGTTATATCCCTGAAAAAAGCTTGCCAGTTGAGGTCAAAACAGCACTTGATCAAATCAATGATAAAGGCGAGAAGCTGCGGGTTATTTATGGCGATACCAATAACGATGGCAAAATTGATGATAAAGATACTGTCAATGAAACCTATGTCATGATACAAAATCTAATGGATAGGCATGTGCCACTGGCGGTAGCGGATTATCGCCGCTTACATGACTTAGATGTCGGGAATGGCGCACTTGCTGATACCACGAAAATTAAGCACTCTGATGTCACCGGTAAAGAGGCGCTATTAGAAGTGCTTAGGACGATTAATACCCAATTTGATGACTTGCTGAATGCGTCTTATCATCAAGATGGACAAAAGCTACTGGCAACCAATCGATACTTGCAGCAGCGTTTTAATAACCCAACCAACAATTCTAGACTACAACAAATTGATAATAGCGCTGTTGAAGTCCAAGCAATTGAAAACCCAGCTGGTAGAGAAACTGATGTAGAAGATATTAAGCTATAAATAAGAGATAATAATATCCCGAGTTTAAATGTTTATGCTGAAATAAGTCGAAAGAAGAGTAAAGTAACATGAGTATATTAATAGGCGTTGGTGTGATTACCACTGTCAGCGTCTTTTATTTGGGTAGAAAGGGCTGGCACGCATTGCATAAAATGGTTGGTATTACTCCAGGCGTGCTGACCTATCAAGATAGTAATACGCCCTTGTTGTTAACTTCTCTCAATTGGCAACAGCTAAACTTAAATAAAAAATATCTAGAAGCTTTATCGGATAAGCAACTGCGCCAATTGCAGCACATTGATAAAAAGGTAGCCAATTATCACAACTACCAAAACGAGTTAGAAGCGCAAAATGTAACTTCAGCTATTAACGAATCACAATTTGTCTTACATAAAATGCTGCATATCCGCTTACCTGAAATGTTAGCCAGTCATTATCATTTAGCAACTATCAATGTAAGCCATCATACTAAAAATGGACAGAAGCAGGCTGAGGCGAGTAGGCTATTACAAGAGGTATTGGACAGCATTGAGCAGCGCTTAGATGGGTTGTTAGAGCGAATGGAAGAGCAACATCTACAAGAATTAAGAGTAATGAAAAATTATATTCATAGTCATGACGACTAAGCCTAAAGTGAGTGATATTTTTAAAAAACGTATAAAAAAAGCGGTCAATGAATCAATCATTGACCGCTTTTTTATCAGCTAGGATTAATCCGTGCCAGATTAACGCTTGTTATTACGATCGCGAGTATTACGTGAACCGCGACTGGCAGGACTGCCACTGCTTTTAGGTTTTGCACTGCTAGGACGGCTATCGCTACGACTGTCAACACGGCGCGCCTTAAGTGGCTTACTTTTAATACGTTCTTGCTTCTCTTTAGCTGCACCATGCAAACCAGTACCATGACGTGGGCGTAAGCTGACCAAATCGGTCAAGGTATTGATGTCTTTTTTGTCGAGCTCTAAGAAGCGACCAGTACGCAGCTCTTTTGGCAGCGCAATCGACCCGTAACGCGTACGTAATAGACGGCTCACTTTAAGGCCTTGTGACTCAAACAATCGGCGCACTTCGCGGTTACGACCTTCTTTTAACCTGACGTGATACCATTTATTGACGCCTTCACCGCCGCCTTCTTTGATATCTTCAAACTGTGCCATGCCATCTTCTAGCATAACGCCTGCCGTTAGAGTACGCGCGATATCAGGAGTGACTTCACCAAGCACACGTACGGCATACTCACGGGTCACTTCGCTAGATGGGTGCATTAAGCGATGCGCCATTTCGCCATCATTGGTAAATAACAGCAGACCAGTTGAGTTAATATCCAAGCGCCCAACCATGACCCAGCGGTCGTGAGTCAATTTTGGTAAACGTTCGAAAACCGTTGGGCGGCCTTCTGGGTCACTAGCAGAACAAACTTCGCCTTCGGGCTTGTAATAGGCTAAGACGCGGCGACGCTTTTCGTTTTCAGCCGTATATTTGATTTGACGACCGTCAACACGAATCTCATCGCCTTGTTCAACGCGGTCACCGATGGTTGCGGGTCCATTATTAACGGTCACACGACCTGCTTTAATCACTTCTTCCATCTGACGACGTGAGCCAAGTCCCATACGGGCAAGCGCTTTTTGCAGTTTTTCAT
>NZ_DAINDI010000024.1:0-341 GCF_036731945.1 Psychrobacter sp. | reverse complement strand
AACGATATCCTTGAGTCGGTGGGTTTACATTTCTCAATGTATAAAATTAGACTGAGTATTATACGCTATTTATCGAAGTTATGTTTAAGATTAGCTTTTAAGGCTATTATTGTTGGTAGGTTAGGCTTTATTACGTGGTTATGTGTTCAATCGAGATTGACATATCTGACGAAAAGTAAATATAAATTGATTGTTACTCTTACCTAATTCCTCCAAAAAAATTACCTTATCTGTCCAATCTTTAACCACTTATGGTATTATTGCCTTGTTTTTTTATGGTTAATGTAATACTCGATTATGGTTGTCTAAACTGTACTTTTTGCTAGACGCTGCTTATATTT
>NZ_DAINDI010000023.1:37850-43246 GCF_036731945.1 Psychrobacter sp. | reverse complement strand
TACACAGTTTTTAGGAAAGGCTCGGACCTTATTCTGCTTTCTTGCACTCGATTAAAAAGGCACTTTGCTAATTCTAGCTCATGGCCACCATTTAACGCTTCTTCAAAACCTCATAAGCTATCTAAATTTAGCTAACGACTACGTATAAATGAAGTTGTGGAATTAAGATTAATGTTGGAGACATCTATCAGCTAGAATGGAGTAAAGAACAATTTAACTTCCAACCACAAGCCTCGCTTAACAAGACAGGGACGTAGCCGCGACTAATACAAACTATTAGATGATAGACCCTTCAATATTATAGTGTTAATAATATCTAATAAATCAACTTTACCTCAATAGGTCAAAACAAGAGTAACCAGCTCTTGGCTTTTTTTATACTTTGAATGAAAGATATATCCTTTATTACAATCATTTAAAAGTTTCATTTGTATACCCTTACTTTTAAAATATCTGCTGAAACTATCCGTTTTGATACTATTTTGATACTTCAAATTTATTGATAACCATATCTACTTGTTGATATGTATATTTATCTTTCAACCCAACCCTTTAATACAAGAGGCTTTAAGCCAATAATTGCAGCTACTTATCGCCACTCATTGTGTATTGTTGTTGTAAAAACAAGGACTCATAATCCTTTGGTCGTAGGTTCAAGTCCTACTGGGCCCACCATATATTGAATCAGGCTTGTTCGCAGCGATGCAACAAGCCTTTTTTTATAGGATTTTACGTAATTTCTGAATGCTTTGGTATATGGCGAATTATATAGAAATAATTGATTTTGTTAATACTGCCGATATCACTCCTAAATACATTAATAGAAAGGCTTAATACTCCTACGTCTGAACAGTACTTTCATAATGATGCCTATATAAGACCTACTTTTGAATTAAATCATAAGCTTAAGCTACCTAAGAAATCAAAAAGCCCTCTACGCTATTTTATATAGCGTAGAGGGCTTTAACGGTTTTAATGAATGAATAGCTGATGACTATAGAAAGACGCCGATGTACCTGCTGAACTAATGGCTGTTTTTATGCTAAATCAAATCAGCCGCAACCGACCAACTGTATTTAGCAAATTTCAGTTAGCGTTCAAGCAAGGACATGCCCTAGCCTAGAACCAGCTATCTACTATTTATTTATCATTTACCTATAAACACCTTCTAAAAATTAGAAAGAAGTACGACGATAATTGCGATATTCAGGCAACCAAAAATTCGCTTCCAATCGGCGCTGTAGGTTCTCCGCTGTGATAGGTAGTGCCAGCTTATCTTGAACCGCTTGCAGTGCCACTTCATAGGCTATTTTTTTACTAATCTCTTTAATAACTTTAATTGGCGGTAGTATGGCACCGGGCGCTTTTTCGTACTCCATTGATATATCTGCAAGCGCTTGGCTTGCCGCCATTAACATATTATCGCTGATACCTCTCGCCCGTGCTGCGAGAACACCAAGACCAATACCAGGGAATATATAGCTGTTATTACATTGAGAAACCTCAAAAGACTGACCGTTAAAAGTGGTATGAGCAAAAGGGCTACCCGTTGCGATAATGGCGCGACCACGGCTCCAGTTCATCACTTCTTGCGGTGTGGCTTCCACACGAGACGTCGGGTTTGAAAGCGGTAGTACAATTGGGTGTTCAGTATTAGCACATAAGGACTCGATCACCTCTTGAGTAAACAAACCTTTTTGTCCACTCACGCCGAACAATACCGTTATTTTTGCTTCTTTCACCACTTGCGCTAAACCGAGTTTTTGACTCTTATCCCAATGTTCAATTGCTGATTGTTTTTGCACCAGTGGCTCTTGGAATTTTTGTAATTCTGTCATGCTATCGATGAGCAAACCGTAACGGTCAACCATAAATACTTGACTGCGTGCTTGCTCTTCGGTCAAGCCTTCGCGCTGCATTTGGCGAATGATATGCTCAGCAATACCGCAGCCCGCAGAACCTGCCCCTAAGAATGCTATTTTTTGCTGACTGAGTTTTTGCCCTTTATTGAGGCACGCGGCAATCAAAGCGCCGACCGAAACCGCAGCCGTCCCTTGAATGTCATCATTGAAACAGCATAACTGGTCACGATAACGATTTAATAACGGCGTGGCGTTTCCTTGAGCAAAATCTTCAAATTGTAATAAAACCTCTGGCCAACGACGCTTAACGGCTTGAATAAATAAATCGACAAATTCATTATATTCATCGCCAGAGATGCGTGGATTTCTCCAACCCATGTACATAGGATCGTCAAGTAGCTGTTGGTTATTGGTACCGACATCTAACAAAATAGGCAGACAGTAAGCGGGACTGATGCCACCGCAAGCCGTGTACAACGCTAATTTGCCAATGGGAATGCCCATACCACCAATACCTTGGTCGCCAAGGCCCAATATACGTTCACCGTCGGTAACAACGATTACTTTAACATTCTGTTTGGTGGCGTTTTGCAGCATATCGTCGATTTTATGACGCTCAGGGTAGGAGATAAATAAGCCCCGTTTCCGGCGATAAATTTGCGAGAATTTCTCACAAGCTTGACCAACCGTTGGCGTGTAGATGAGCGGCATGACTTCCTCAATATGCTGCTCAACCAGATGATGAAACAAGGTCTCATTGGTATCTTGTATATTACGCAAATAAATGTGTTTATCCATCGCATTGGTAAATGAGCGCAGTTGGTGATAAGCCCGCAGAGACTGCTCTTCAATCGTCTCAATGTTGTGTGGTAATAGCCCTGTTAAATTAAAGCTATCACGTTCTTCTGATGAAAAAGCACTACCTTTATTCAATAAAGAGGTTTCTAATAGCGCGGGGCCAGCAATAGGAATATATAAGGGACGCTTGTTTGACATAATAAAATCTTCTTATTAAGGACGTATGAGTGAAAACGATGCTAGGGCTGCATTATACATAGCATCCGCTCATGTTTAACAATAGATAACAAATCATTTTGAGTCAGTATGGCTTTAAACTTGATTGCTTATACATTTGCCTAGAAATACTGCCGTTTTCTCTAAAATTGCATGCAATGAGTCGATTACCAAGCCAATAATGATAAGTTCATAAAGGGGTTAACGCAAAAGAGGAATGTTTTTTCAGTCGCTTAAAAATGCCGTAGATGCTAAAAATATAATGGCTAAGTGATTAAGTGGCTAAATGATTAAGCTATTAACTGATTCACTAATAATAACGTTACTTCAGCTTCATTACCTTACTGCCAACCCAGTGTCGCCCCATACTCATCTTGGTGGGCAAATAGAGGATGTGCTCTTGCCTCCTCTAAACTCAATACTGGCGTGACGCACACATCGGTGGATGCAAAAACATGCTGCCAATGGCTTAAAGGCTGATTGGCAAAGGTATCAGCAACCACTTGTGCTGCCTCTTGGCTGGCCTTAGTATTGGGCATAACCCCACACTGCCAATGTACATCTTTAAGCTCAGGCAATTCTAATACTTCACACAACCCTTGCCAGAATTTTAGCTCTAGTGAACCCACCGCCATATGGCGATCATCGGAAGTTCTGTACAACCGATAACAAGGCAATAAACCGCCTAAGAAATCCTGTTGCGGCTCTGGGTTTTTGCCAGAAAAGCTGGCAACCAGTTTTCCAGTCGCTTTTGGCATGACCAGATGCTGATACAAGCTGTGCGTCATACTAATGGCTACGTGGCGGCCTTTCCCCGTACGCTGCGCTACAAATACAGCCGCTAACAGAGCAATCACCGCCGTGTCACTACCGCCTGCTAAGTCTGCAAACTGAACATTGGGCATTGCCTGCTCGCCATCTGCCGTCTTGAGCTGGTCAAGCACCCCGCTCATCGCCATAAAATTGATATCATGACCGGCTTTATACGCCCAATCATGAGTGATGTCGTCGCTATCCGCCATGCCATAGCCCGTAATTGATACCATGACCAGCTTTGGATTAATGGCATGCAAGGTTTTAGCATCAAGCCCCATGCCCTCAAGCACCTCAGGGCGAAAGCTATCGAGCATCACGTCGCTATCTTTGAGTTGCGCTTTGATAGTTTCGATACCTTGCGAGTCACGAAAGTCAACTTTTAAAGTGGTTTTGCCATGATTAAGGGCGGTAAACAAATCCCCAAAAGCGCGGGCTGGATCGCCATTGAGTGGTTCAATTTTGATAATATCCGCGCCTAAGTCCGCAAGCAATCTGGTCGCAAATGGCCCAGGCAGGTTGCGCGTCAAATCAACGACGCGCAGCCCTTGTAAGCAGTCTTTCATAGCATCTGCTCGATTAACCGTCGATTCAGTCATCTGAGAAAACCTCGCCTTTTGTCGCCTTTTCCACTAATATCTGCGCAGGCTCAAAACGTGCGCCATATTTCTGTGCCAGCTCACGACTACGCGCGACAAATTTATCGACGCCTACTGAGTTGATAAACTGTAGCGTCCCCCCTTGGTTTGGCGCAAAACCCCAACCAAAGATAGAGCCGATGTTGGCATCAGCCACCGTACGAACCACGTTTTCCTCGAAACACTTCGCGGTCTCATTGGCTTGCACGTAAAGTAGACGGTCTACCAAGTCTTGCTGCGAGGGCTGCTCATCTGTCGTTGGATACAGTTCAGTGAGCTCAGACCATAGATGTTTTTCACCATTCTCTGGATAATCATAAAAACCTTTAGACACCTTTTTACCTTCGCGGCCAAATTCTTTGACCATTTTTTCTACTACTGACATCGCAGGATGCGGCGTAAAGGCCTTATCTTCTGCTTCCATTGCCTTTTTAGTCTGCTCCATCACGTGTAATGACAGGCTGAGTGACACCTCATCTTGTAATGCGAGCGGCGGCATCGGCATACCAGACTTCATACCAGCCACTTCTATACTGCATGGATGAACACCCTCAGCTAACATGGCAATGCCTTCTGAGACATAAGTGCCAAAAACACGCGATGTATAAAATCCGCGGCTGTCATTGACAACGATGGGCGTCTTGCCAATTTGACCAACATAATCAAAACTTTTTGCTAGCGTGGCATCGTCGGTTTTTTCACCAATGATAATCTCAACAAGTGGCATCTTATCAACCGGTGAGAAGAAATGTAGACCGATAAACTGGTTCGGGCGTTTGCTGGCTTTAGCAAGCTCAGTGATTGGCAAGGTTGAGGTGTTCGATGCATAAACGGCAGTCTCTGGAATAACGGCTTCAGATTGTCGCGTACATTGTGCTTTAATATCAATGTCTTCAAAAACAGCTTCAATGATTAAATCACAGCCTTCTAAATCATCATAAGACGTGGTGGTCTTGATAAGGTCTAATAATGCTTGTTTTTTGTCCTCTGTTGAACGCCCTCGGCTGATGGCTTTGTCTAGCAGCTTAGTAGAGTAGCTTTTGCCTTTTTCAGCGCCTTCAATAGCCGT
>NZ_DAINDI010000023.1:30401-37840 GCF_036731945.1 Psychrobacter sp. | reverse complement strand
GAGCAATACCACTTCCATACCTGCCTTAGCTGAAACGTAAGCGATACCAGCGCCCATCATGCCAGCACCTAAAATACCGACTTTGCTGACTTTATATTTTTCAAACCCTTGCGGGCGTGATTGTCCTTTTTTAATGCTATTGAGCTGCGTCCAAAGGCTATTAATCATGTTTTTGGATACGTCTGATAACACGCAGGCGACAAAAAAACGCGACTCGATTTTAAGACCGTTGTCGATATCGGTTAAGCAGCCTTCAAACACGCTAGATAAAATATGGGTAATCGCAGGATAGTTGCCGTGGGATTTTTGATTGGCCATCGCTGGGGCCATAGAAAATACTTGTACGACTTTTGGATGATTGCTGTCACCGCCTGGGATTTTAAAGCCTTTTTTGTCCCATGGTTGCTGCGCTTTTGGATTGTCATTAATCCACGCTTTTGCCTTACTGATAAGCTCGTCATTGTCATGAGCCACGTCATCGATAAAGCCAATTTCTAGCGCTTGCTGTGGACGCAGCTCTTTGCCTTGCGTCATCAGCTCAAGGGCTTTTTGAATACCAATCAAACGCGGTAGACGCTGCGTCCCACCGCCGCCGGGTAGCAAGCCAAGCTTAACTTCTGGTAAACCCAGCTTGGTTGTAGACGAGGTTTTTGGTGAATCGATAGCAATACGATAATGACAAGCTAAAGCAAGCTCAAGACCGCCGCCAAGCGCCGTACCCGTAATGGCAGCAACGACTGGCTTACCAGAAGTTTCAAGCCTGCGAAGGCTAGTTTTTAAGTCCTCAACCAAAGCAAAGGCTTGCTCGGCCGTTTCAATAGTAGCCAATTGGTCAATATCTGCGCCAACCACAAAGGTTGATTTACCAGACGTTAGAATTAGGCCTTTTGCGTCTTGGTCATTGATAAAAGTATCCGTTATTGTAGCAAAGGCATCATTAAAGCCCTCTCCAATGACATTCATCTTACGCTCGGTTTGGTCGATAGTAACGGTGATAATTCCATTATCAGATTGGGCAGAAAAACTCTTTAATGCATTGATGGCATCTACGCTATTGGTGCTCATTTTAAATCCTTGTTAATTGACGATGCTATACGATTAATCATCCATAATCATTTTTATAATCGTTTTTGCTAAATGTTTTTATACGCGCTCAATGATAGTTGCAATTCCCATACCGCCGCCGACGCATAGCGTAACCATGGCGGTTTTTAAATCGCGGCGCTCAAGCTCATCAAGTACCGTCGTCATCAGCATCGCCCCTGTTGCGCCGAGTGGGTGACCCATCGCAATCGCGCCGCCATTAACATTGACTTTATCTAATGAAATACCAAAGTCGCTAGCGGTGTTCATCGGAACAGCAGCAAAGGCTTCGTTTATCTCCCATAGGTCGATCTCAGACGCTTGCATACCCGCTTTATCTAGCGCTTTTTTACAAGCTGGTGTCGGACCTGTCAGCATAATAGAAGGCTCTGAGCCAATGACCGCTGCCATAGTAATTTTCGCTCGCGGCTTAAGTCCAGCTTTGCCACCAGCGGCCGCACTACCGATAAGACAGATAGCAGCACCATCGACGATACCTGATGAGTTGCCAGCATGATGCACGTGGTTTACTTTTTCAATCGTGGTGTATTTGTCTAATATCACGCTATCAAAACCCATCTGACCAGGCATAGCAAAAGACGGATTGAGCTTTGCTAAAGTGGCAACATCAGTATTTGGACGAATGGTTTCGTCTTTGTCTAATAGTAATAAACCATTAATATCCTTAACAGGCACCACTGATTTATCAAAATAGCCATTTTCCCAAGCGGCGGCGGCTCTTCTATGTGACTCGGTGGCAAACTCATCAACATCGCTGCGACTAAAGCCTTTTAGGGTCGCGATAGTATCAGCGCCAACCCCTTGTGGGACAAAACCAGTAGCATCATTAACGCGTGGATCCATATACCAAGCACCGCCATCTGAGCCCATCGGTACGCGGCTCATAGACTCAACGCCCCCCGCTACGACCATGTCTTCCATACCGGACATGACTTTGGCAGCAGCAAGGTTGATAGATTCAAGGCCTGAGGCGCAGTAGCGTGACAATGTCACCCCTGCTACACGTTGATCCCAGCCTGCATCGAGAGCAGCGATGCGAGCGATATCAGAGCCTTGCTCACCGACTGGCGTTACACAACCAAGCACGATATCATCGACGAGGCTGGTATCTAAGTGATGACGCTGCTGCATCTCTTTAAGTAGCGTACGTGTCAACCAAATTGGCGATGCTTGATGCAAAGCGCCATCCTTTTTTCCTTTACCACGTGGAGTGCGGAGCGCATCATAGATATAAGCGGTCTGGGTCATAATAAATCCCTTTAATTTTTAAGTAGCTAGTTTTAAATAATGAAGTGTTGAGAAGCGCGCACTCTGCTCACTCATAAGAGACTACATAAAGCGCGAGGCTAGCTCTTTCATGATTTCATTGGTGCCGCCGTAGATTTTTTGCACGCGAGCATCGGCATACATACGAGCGATTGGGTACTCTGACATATAACCGTAACCACCAAATAACTGTAAGCATTCATCCATCGTTTTACATTGTTTTTCTGTCACCCAGTACTTGATTAAGGATGCTTGCGCGGCGTCAAGCTTACCCTGTATTTGCGCCTCAACTGCTGAATCACATAAGGCTTTTACCGCTAAATAATCCGCTTGTACCTCAGCGAGCTTAAAGCGCGTGTTTTGGAATTGCCAAATTGGCTTACCAAAGGCTTCACGTTCTTTGACATATTCAAGCGTCAGCTCTAACGCCAGTTTCATCGCGCCGCAGCCACTTAAAGCAATAATCAAGCGCTCTTGCGGCAGCTCTTGCATCATGTGTATAAAGCCGAGCCCCTCGACACCGCCTAGTACGTTTTTTTGTGGCACACGCACATTACTAAAGAAAAGCTCTGAAGTATCTTGTCCAGCAAGACCCGTCTTTTTTAGGTTACGGCCACGTGTAAAACCCTCTAAACCGTCGGTCTCAACAAGAATCAGCGAGACACCTTGCGCGCCCTTATCGCGGTCTGTCTTACAAGCTAATAGCACGATATTGGCATGCTGACCATTGGTAATAAAGGTTTTTGAACCATTAATGATATAGTCGTCGCCCTCTTTTATCGCATAAGTTTTGATGGCCTGCAGGTCAGAGCCCGTCGTCGGCTCAGTCATCGCAATAGCACCAATATATTCGCCCGTCGCCATCTTAGGCAACAATGATTTTTTTTGCTCTTCAGTTCCAAGCTTATAGATATATGGCGCCACGATGCCTGAATGCACCATACCGCCATAACTGGCTCGGTTCGCCTGCGCCTGCGCCAAAAGAATCGCGGCTTCATGACCAAAATCACCGCCACCGCCGCCATACTCTTCTGGTATTGACGCACATAAAAAGCCCATCTCGCCAGCCTCCTCCCAAGCCGCGCGGTCAATCATACCGTTTTCGCGCCACTGCTCGTCTTTGTCTTCCCAGCTTTGAAACATTTTTAGCGCACTGTCATATACCATTTCGTGTTCTTCAGTCATCCATTTTGCTGGAAATGCTTTGATACTCATACGGGTCATCCTTGACGTAAATTAAAAAACATAAATTAAAAAATAATGAAATTGATACGATTAAAACTAACGTTTATTAAGAGTAATAGCCAATATACGGTAATTATAATTACCATATATGTTAAGTCTCTAAAGCCATATATTTAACAACTCGCAAAAACATACTAAATTAACCAAAAGCTTTGTTCAATAAACTTGTATAAAATCGTGCTTGGTAGATTTGACCACATGTCCTAAGACTGTTCCTTATATTACATAAAAAAAGGCTTGTTCGCATCGATACGACAAGCCTCTCTTTATGGTATTTTCAAGGTTTTCAGAATGTATAAGACTAGGACGGACCTTGTACTTAGATATCGTTGAGATATGCTGCATCAAGCGCATAACGGAATCTGGTAAACGAATAATTATATTAGGGTAAGTTAGCAAACCCAAGCTTAGCATACTCTTTCCAAGCACTTACTCTTTGATAATTTAAAAATAGTTCAACTTTAGAAGTTGCAGATTTATAATGCTACTCAAGAATGCGGTAAACCTTTATCAGCTCTTTATAGTCAGTCTTCTAGTTCAGCAAAATCGTATTCACGACGATTATGATAAGGGCTACCACAAACGAGCCGTGCTACTTCCGCCTGGCCTGCTTCGGGTTTGTAATGGAATTCTGGCATAAAACTATCCTATTATGAGTTTATATTAAGGTTATTAATAAGTAATTGATCTCCTTAAATTTGCTCAGGCTTATAATCAAACCCTTCTTCATCGTAAATCTGATAAGTCACCTGCAACAATGTTTTTAATAGCTCTGATTTGTCAAAATGCCTCACACTCATAACAATAGGCGAGGTTAAAAGCCCGTCCTCGAAAGGAATATAAGTCACTTCCTGACTCCGTAGATGCTCAAGCGTTTTTGGTACAATAGTCAAACCCTCGCCTGCTGCTACCAATCCTAAAGCAATATGTAGCTCACGTACTTCAGTAAAATAGTTTGCTTTTAGATTGCGTGACTCAAAGAGCTCTAAGACAAAATCGATAAAGCTAGGACGAGGTGCCATTGGATATAACAATAAATTTTCATTGGTTAAATCTATTAAACGAATACTCTTTTGTTGCTCTTTTGCCAATCGATGCTTGTTAGGAACCGCAACCACTAAACGCTCCTGTCTTAGTAATAATCGCCTAATAGAAGCGTCTTCAAATAAAAGCCTCCCAAAACCGACATCTATTTTGCCTTCTACTAAGTTTTGCGTTTGCTGCCAAGAGTTCAATTCATATAATTTAATCTCTATATTTGGATACACTTCTCTGAAGCGCGCAATCACTTTCGGCAATATGCCATACAGTATCGACGACACAAAACCTATCGATAATGTGTTGTCAAAGCTGCCTTTACGAAAGGTCATCGCCCGCAGATCATCTGATTTTTTTATTATCTGAAGCGCATGATCATAAAAAAAGTCGCCAGCTTCTGTAAGCTTTAAAGGGCGATTGTCCCTATCAATGAGCGTGACGCCGATCTCTTCTTCCAACTGTTTTATCTGACGGCTCAGTGGGGGCTGAGAAATAAACAAACGCTCTGCTGCCTTATTAAAACTTTTTTCCTCTGCTACCGCTACAAAATAGCGTAAATGTCTCAATTCCATTGAACATTATTCCTTGAGTGACCTATAAGCCTATCGATACCTAAAGAACATAACACGGTGAAGGTTGATTATCAAAATACCCAAAAGGTATCAATATCAGACCAAATAGGTCTTAGACATGTCGTTATCTAATAACTATAGTTCTTATTAAGCATAAGGAAGCATCATTTATTCAATAGGGACTGTCATGATTCGTTCAATTAATACTTTATTGGTACCAATACCTACTATTCGAGCTCATAAGCTCGCTTGTACCGTTATGAACGAACAAGTTTTGGTATTGGTAAACATTCAAACAGAAGATGGATACGAAGGTTGGGGCGAAGCGACCACCATTGGTGGCCTAAGCTACGCTGAAGAAAGCCCTCATAGCATCAAAACCAATATCGATACCTACTTTACCCCTCTTTTATTAAAAGAGCAGCCGACTAGTCCAGCAAAAGCTATGCAGCTACTCAATCTTCATATCAATGGCAACCGCTTTGCAAAGTGTGCCATCGAAACGGCTCTATTAGATATTGAAGGTAAACGCCTAAATCTACCAGTAAGTGAGCTGATTGGTGGCCGCGTTCGTGACCGTATCGAAGTGGCATGGACGCTTGCCAGCGGCAATACAGCGACCGATATCGCCGAAGCTAAGCGCATGATTGAGCAAAAGCGCCATCGCATTTTTAAATTAAAAATCGGTAGCAATCCGATTACTGATGATGTGGCCCACGTATTAGCCATAAAAGCAGCCTTGCCTAATTGCCGCATTACCGTTGATGTCAATCAGGCTTGGACAGAACTTGAGGCAATGCAAGGTATTAGCCTATTACAAGCTGGAGGCATTGATTTAATCGAACAGCCTGTTTCAATGCGTAATAAAGCCGCCCTAAAACGTTTAACTGGTCGCTTTGATGTGGCGATTATGGCGGATGAGATTGTCCAAGACCCACAAAACGCCTTTCTTCTAGCAGCCGAGCACTGTTCTGATGTCTTCGCGGTAAAGATAAACCAAGCTGGCGGACTGAAAAACGCCTGTCTAATCGGACAAATGGCACATCTAGCAGGTATCGAGCTGTATGGCGGCACTATGCTTGAAGGGCCTATCGGTACGGTGGCCTCAGCTCATGTATTCTCAACCTATCCCAGTTTAAATTTTGACACCGAACTGTTTGGTCCGTTGTTATTAACCGACGATGTTTTAGCACAGCCTCTTGATTATCAAAATTTTGGGTTAAATGTACCTACGGGCGCAGGTCTTGGTATCGAAGTAGATAGCGATAAAGTCTATCACTACGCCAAACAAGCAATCAATAATTCACTTAAATCATCGAAGCCGCAATTTTCTACTAATCCTCAAACTGAAATGCTGTAACAGCTAAAAAAATTACCCATCATTAAATATAAGGAAATAATTATGTTATATCACGTCAGAATGGATGTCTTAATCCCAATAGGTATGGACGCCGATAAAGTCAACGAGCTTAAAGCCACCGAAAAAGCGCTGTCACAAAAGCTCCAAGAGCAAGGTAAATGGCGTCATATTTGGCGCATAGCCGGTCAGTACTCTAACTTCAGTATCTTTGATGTTGAAAGTAATGAAGAGCTACACGACATTATGATGTCATTACCGCTCTATCCATATATGAAGGTTGAAGTGACACCATTGTTACGTCATCCATCATCTGTTCGTAGTGATGACAGCTAAAGCAAGCCAGTACAGCTGATATCAGAATCCATAAAAATTTGAGTAAGAATACTCACTATAACAACCCCTTAACAAAACAGTCCTCAACAAGGAGAGAGACATGGAACGCAGCCAAATTGAAACATTAGCTACACAGTTCATCAAAGGTAAAATCGATTACCCAGAGCAAGTCAATCCACGCGTGCAAGAGATTGTATTACGTATCGTAACTGACCTTATGCAAACCATTAATGACTTAAAAATCACTGCTGACGAATACTGGTCTGGGGTTGAGTTTATTAGCGATTTGGGCAAAGAAGCCGGTCTATTATCGCCAGGATTGGGTTTTGATCATTTTATGGATTTAATGATTGAAGAAGACCTAAAAGCAGCGGGTCTTGAAGGCGGTACACCCCGTACCATCGAAGGTCCTCTTTATGTAGCAGGCGCGCCAGAAGAGAAAGGCTTTGCTCGTCTCGATGATGGTAGCGAAGATGGTGAAGGCACTGTCTTATTCATGCAAGGTACGGTTTACGGCGAAG
>NZ_DAINDI010000023.1:29591-30391 GCF_036731945.1 Psychrobacter sp. | reverse complement strand
GAAGATGGAAAACCTCTTCCAAACGCAAAGGTAGAAGTATGGCATGCCAATAGCTTAGGTAACTACTCTTTCTTTGATGAATCACAGTCTCACTTCAACTTACGTCGTAGCATCATTACAGATGAGAATGGAAATTATGCATTCCGCAGCATCGTTCCGCTAGGTTACTCAATACCACCAGAAGGAATGACGCAAAAAGTATTGGGCGCGCTTGGTCGTCATGGTCATCGCCCCGCTCATGTTCATTTTTTCGCCAGTGCCGACGGGCATCGTAAATTGACCACACAAATTAACATCGATGGCGATGAGTACTTATGGGATGACTTTGCCTTTGCCAGCCGCGAAGGGTTGGTGCCAGAAATCACTATGATCGACGATGCTGACAAGCTTAAAGAAAAAGGTCTCGATAAACCATATGCCAGTATCGATTTCGACTTTCATTTGGTAAAAGATATCGACCAAAACGTCCAAGGCAGTGAAGTCGAACGTCGCCGTGCCCAAGGCTAATCTGGGCTTGTTATTGGATATTAGTAGTTCATAAATATTAAATCTCTACGTTTGATACGTCCCAAGCTGCCGTATCAAGCGTAACACCGAATCTCATTTAACACCGTTATTATACAAGGAAGGCAGCCATGAGCCAGCGTATCAATCTAGTACCTGAAGGATCAGACATCAGTATTGATGATTTTTTAGAAGAAAACAGCGAAAAGGGGATTTATCGTCTGCATCGTAGCGCCTTCACTAACGAAGAGTTGTTCGAGCTTGAGATGAAGTACATCTTCGAAAACAATTGGGTG
>NZ_DAINDI010000023.1:27183-29581 GCF_036731945.1 Psychrobacter sp. | reverse complement strand
TGTATTTGGCTCATGAGTCTCAAGTTCCTGATAATAATGACTACTACACCTCATACATTGGTCGTCAGCCCATCATTCTCGCCCGCAATAAAGAGGGTGAGCTGCATTGCATGATTAACTCTTGCTCACATCGTGGTGCACAGCTCTGCCGTCATAAGAAAGGCAATAAAGCCACTTATACTTGCCCGTTTCATGGCTGGACCTTTAACAACTCAGGCAAGCTGCTTAAAGTTAAAGACCCAAGACATGCAGGCTATCCAGAATGCTTCAATAAAGAAGGCTCACACGACTTAAAACAAGTGAAGATGGCTAATTATAAAGGCTTTATCTTTGCCAGCTTAAATGATGATGTGCAGCCAATCGAAGAATGGCTTGGCGGCTCTACCAAAATTCTTGACATGATTGTCAATCAGTCGCCAGAAGGTCTAGAAGTGCTACGCGGCACTTCCACCTATACCTTTGATGGTAACTGGAAACTGCAAGCTGAAAACGGTGCTGATGGCTATCACGTATCAGCAGTGCATTGGAATTATGCGGCTACCACTGCCCGCCGTAAAGAAACTGAAGCGGTCAAAGAAGACAATATCAAAGCCATGAACGCTGGAAAATGGGGACGTCAAGGTGGCGGTTTCTACTCTTTTGAAAACGGACACATGCTGTTATGGACCCAGTGGGAAAATCCACAAGACCGTCCAAACTATGCCTATCGCGATGATTATATCGCCAATTACGGTGAAGCCATGGCGGACTGGATGATTGGACGCTCACGTAACTTATGCCTATATCCAAACGTCTACATCATGGATCAGTTCAGCTCACAAATTCGCATGCTCCGCCCTATCGCGGTTGACAAAACTGAAGTCAGTATCTGGTGTATCGCACCAAAAGGCGAAAGCGATGAGGCACGTGCACGCCGTATTCGTCAGTATGAAGATTTCTTTAACGTTACTGGTATGGCAACACCTGATGACTTAGAAGAATTCCGCTCGTGTCAAGAAGGTTATAACGGTATCAAGCTTGAATGGAATGATATGTGCCGAGGCTCTGAGCATTGGATTCAAGGTGCAGATGAAGGCGCGGCTGCTATTGACCTCAAACCTTTAATGAGTGGTGTTAAGACTGAAGATGAAGGACTATATACCGTCCAACATCGCTACTGGCATGAAGAAATGAAAAAAGCGCTAGAGCAAGAGCAGCAGCTACACGGTGCTAATAGCGACTGATACATTTTTATTATTACTCTGCTATTTATTGTAGAACTGACAAAAAATAAGGATATCAATCATGAAAAATGCAACTGTTAACATTGAAGACATTAGACAGTTTCTATACCGTGAAGCGCGTTTATTAGACGAGAAAAAATGGGAAGAATGGCTCACTTATTACGATGAAGACTGCCCTTTCTGGATGCCAAGTTGGGATGATGATGGTCAGCTCATCAGCGACCCACAACGAGAAATCTCGCTGATTTATTATCCGGATCGCCGTGGTCTTGAAGATCGTATCTTCCGCATCGAGACTGAGCGCTCATCAGCGACCATACCTGATACGCGTACCACGCACAATTTATCGAATATTGAATTACTCGAAGACAATGACGGTATTGTGACGGTACGTTTCAACTGGATCAACAAGTCCTTTCGCTATCACGAGACCAATACCTATTGGGGTTACTCTCAGTACAAAATAGACATGACTCAAGACCAACCAAAAATTTTGGATAAGTATGTGGTCTTAAAAGACGACTATGTGCATCAAATCATGGACGTCTATCACGTCTAATCATTATTCACTCATTATTTAGCCTCTAGCTTTTAATTAATACGTGTTGAAAAGGGATATTTCTCATGGAATATAATATTGCTCTACAGTTCGAAGACGGCGTCACAGGCTTCATCAAATGTGAAGCCGACGAAACCGTCGCCGAAGCTGCTTATCGTCAAAAATTTAATATCCCTGTGGATTGCCTTGATGGTGCTTGCGGTACTTGCCGTTGCCATTGTGAATCTGGCAGCTACGACATGCATCCTGATATGTATATCGAAGATGCACTGACAGAAGCTGAAGCTGCTGAAGGTTATGTACTCACCTGTCAGATGATTCCTGAAAGTGACTGTGTGATCAAGGTGCCAAGCTCTTCTGAAGCCTGTAAAGTGGGTAAATCTACTTTTAAAGGTAAATTACAACAGCTGAATGTACTGTCAGAATCTACCATTCACTTTGGCGTCGAAGTCGACAATCCAGATGCGCTAGTATTTTTGCCAGGTCAGTATGTCAATGTCAGTATTCCTGACTCTAACGAGACACGCTCCTATTCATTTAGCTCTATACCTAGTGCCAATCAAGCCGAATTTGTCGTCCGCAATATCCCTAATGGCAAGATGAGTACCTTCTTATC
>NZ_DAINDI010000023.1:19618-27173 GCF_036731945.1 Psychrobacter sp. | reverse complement strand
GATAATGCGACTATAGGTCAAGAGATTAATTTTGAGGGTCCATTTGGCAGCTTTTATCTGCGCCCCCTAATCCGCCCGACGCTATTTCTAGCTGGTGGTACCGGTATTGCGCCTTTTCTATCGATGCTAAAAAGTTTAGAAGTGTCTGGTGCTCATCATCCTGTCAGAATGGTCTATGGTGTAACTAACGATTTTGATCTGATAGAAGTCGAAAAGTTAGAAGAAGTCAAACAAAACCACCCTTGGTTCGATTATCGTACTTGTGTGGCAAGTAATGACAGCAGCCACGAGCGTAAAGGCTATGTCACGGGGCATGTTGAAAACGAATGGTTGAACGATGGCGACGTCGATGTGTATTTATGTGGTCCGTTAGCTATGGTGGATGCGGTGAGTAATTGGTTAGACAGCAGTAATACAAAACCAAGTAGTTTTTATTATGAAAAGTTTACACCTAGTGAACAATAACCTAGCTTACCCGTATTACTCTACTAGCAAAGCATGAGCAAGATTTTTAGGAGACTGTCATGAGTAAAAGATTTGATAATAAAGTATGTATCGTTACTGGTGCCGCCCAAGGCATCGGACGCGGAGTCGCATTACGCTTAGCAAGTGAGGGCGGAAAAATCGTCATGGCAGACTTTTCTCCATTAGTAGAAGAAGTGCTGGCTGAAATCATCGCCAATGGTGGAGAAGCCGTTACCATTCAAGTTGACCTTGAAATGTATCAGGGCGCTAAAGAGGCTATTGATAAGGCACTTGATAGCTATGGGCGTATCGATATATTGGTCAACAATGTCGGCGGCGCAATATGGATGAAGCCTTTTACCGGCTTCTCTGAAGCAGAAATTCAAAAAGAAATTAGTCGCTCATTATTTCCAACATTATGGTGTTGCCATGCAGTATTACCAACGATGGTCAAACAGCAGTCAGGTACTATTGTTAATGTCTCCTCTATCGCTACTCGCGGTATCAACCGCATACCCTACTCGACAGCGAAAGGTGGCGTAAACGCTATGACCTCATCAATTGCCTTCGAATACGCACGTGATGGTATCCGTGTTAATGCAGTGGCAACGGGTGGTACTGAAGCTCCACCCAGAAAGATTCCACGTAATGCCAAACCACTAAATGATGATGAAAAATCATGGATGAATGCGGTGGTTGACCAGACGATTGATCGCACCTTTATGAAGCGCTACGGCACCATCGACGAACAGGTGAATGCTGTTGCGTTTCTGGCCTCTGATGAGTCTTCTTATATTACTGGCAGCACGATTCCTGTAGGTGGCGGCGACGAAGGCTAATAATTAATCTGCCAATAAATAGCATGAACCTGAATTTGTCATCCCAAACTGTTAATCCCATGACCAATGCTAATTTGCAAGGAAGCAATATGGCCTCTGTAATCCAAACCTTAAAAAGCGATTGGTCGCTCTCCGCCTCGGTTGCAGGGTTCTTAGCGGTTCTTATTTCTTATGCGGGTCCTTTAATTATTTTTTTTCAGGCTGCACAAGCTGCACAAGTATCAGATGCCATGATGGCGTCTTGGATTTGGGGTGTCTCCATCGGTGCTGCCATTCCCGGTATTTATTTATCTATTAAATATAAAACACCGATTATTACAGCATGGTCAGCACCTGGTACCGCTCTACTGGTTACTCTATTTCCACAGATGAGTATCAATGAAGCTGTTGCTGGTTATATTATCTCAGCGATTGTCATATTTATCGTTGGAGCAACAGGTTACTTCGACAAAATATTAAAATGGATTCCTAATGGTATCGCCGCTGGCATGATGGCAGGCATCTTATTTCAGTTCGGCTTAGAATTATTTGTCGCAACTGATACCATGCCATTTATCGTCTTTAGCATGCTCGGTTGCTACTTATTAGCCAAACGTTTTTCACCGCGCTATACGATGATCTGGGTATTAATATGCGGTGTCGTCTTAAGCGTTTTATTTGGCAGAATGAACCCTGTAAATTTCAATTTAGCCCTTACCATACCTACTTTTATTGCACCTGAATGGTCGTGGAACTCAACGTTTAACCTCGCTATACCACTCATCCTTGTGAGCTTAACTGGTCAATTCTTACCCGGTATGGCTATTTTAAATCTAAGTGGTTATGACACGCCAGCCAAACCCATTGTCGCCATCTCAAGCCTTTCATCGTTAGCAGTCGCTTGTGTTGGTGGTATTACCATTGTGCTTGCCGCTATAACTGCCGCGCTTTGTACTGGTAAAGATGCTCATGAGATTAAAGAGAAACGCTACATAGCAGGCGTTGCTAATGGCATCTTCTATTTATTTGGCGGTTTATTCGCTGGCAGTATCGTGATGGTATTTAGCCTATTACCAAAGGAATTGGTCGCCGCCTTAGCTGGTCTTGCATTAATCGGTGCCATTTCTGCCAATATTACGCTCGCTATGAAAAATGATGAGCAAAGAGATGCAGCGTTAATTACCTTTTTGGCGACAGCATCGGGTATGAGCTTTTTGGGATTAAGCTCTGTGTTTTGGGGCATTCTTATTGGCATGATTGCTCACTATATTCTAACCAAAAAACGCCTACTACCCACTTCATCGGCCTCATTAAAGAGCGCTAATAATGAAGCCCATTAAGAATAGTGCTCTTAGGACAAAACTTAAATAGCCTCAGAGCAGCGACTCAACCTATACACCGTTTATCAATCTTAAAGACACTACCTCATATGACTTTTTATAGGATATAAACATGATTAACAAAGCAGATAAAAATATCACTGACGTACTTAGTCAAATCAAAGATGGCGCCACCATCATGATTGGTGGCTTCGGTACTGCAGGGCAACCAGCTGAACTCATTGATGGACTTATTAATTTAGGCGTAAAGGATTTGGTCATCATTAATAATAATGCTGGTAATGGCGACCATGGCCTTGCCAAGCTCTTAAAAACGGGTGCTGTGCGTAAGATAATTTGCTCTTTCCCGCGTCAATCGGATTCTTGGGTATTTGATGAGCTTTATCATGCTGGCAAGATTGAGCTGGAGCTAGTACCACAGGGGAATTTGGCTTGTCGTATTCAAGCAGCAGGTATGGGACTCGGTGCGGTATATACGCCCACAGGTTTTGGTACTTTACTCGCAGAAGGTAAAGAGACGCGAGAAATCGATGGTAAAGACTATGTTCTTGAATATCCCATTAAGGCTGATTTTGCTTTAATTAAAGCTTCTAGAGGCGATCGCTGGGGAAACTTGGTGTACCGCAAGTCTGCTCGTAACTTTGGTCCAATTATGGCAATGGCAGCTGACGTGACTATCGCCCAAGTCTCCGAAACGGTTGAGCTTGGTGCGCTTGATCCTGAACACATTATTACGCCGGGTATTTTTGTGCAGCATGTGGTGCAAATTCAGCCTACTAGCACTGAATCTGCTAGCGCTGAACTTTCTAGCACAGCTACTACAGCCACCGCTTAATACTGCCAACTATAAGGAGCGTCATCATGAACCATACTTCCTACACCGTTTTGACCCGCGATCAAATCGCCGAGCGTGCTGCACAAGATATTCCAGATGGTGCCTATGTCAATTTAGGTATCGGACTACCGACCAAAATTGCCCAATACCTACCGGATGATAAAGATGTATTTTTGCATTCAGAAAATGGTTTACTAGCTTTTGGTCCTCCGCCCGCTAAGGGCGAAGAAGACCCCGAACTGATTAACGCCGGAAAAGAGTATGTCACCATGCTAGATGGCGGCAGCTTCTTTCATCATGGCGACTCTTTTGCGATGATGCGCGGTGGTCATCTTGATATCTGCGTACTAGGTGCATTTCAAGTGGCTGAAAATGGTGACCTAGCCAATTGGAGCACCGGTGCGACAGATGCAATACCGGCTGTTGGCGGCGCTATGGACTTAGCCGTCGGTGCCAAAAAAGTCTTTGTGATGACCAACCACACCACCAAAACTGGCGACCCTAAAATCGTCAGCGAGCTTACCTACCCTGTGACTGGTAAAAACTGCGTTGATCGTATTTATACTGACTTATGTGTCATTGATGTCACTGATAAAGGTTTAGCCGTCACTGAAATGCTCGATGGTATGAGCTTTGCGGACTTACAAGCATTGACTGGTGCGACGCTAATTGACGCTACAAATTCAAAATAATAAAAAGGACAAGGATAATGAATGATTCAATCACTGGTTTAAATGATGCTTATATTATCGATGCCATTCGCACCCCTTTTGGACGCTACGGCGGCGCTCTAGCACAGATACGCGCTGACGATTTGGGAGCTATCCCTATCAAGGCATTAATGGAACGTAATGCCAATGTCGATTGGGTACAAGTAGATGACGTTATTTACGGCTGTGCCAATCAAAGCGGTGAAGACAATCGCAACGTCGGGCGTATGTCATCGTTGCTAGCCGGCTTACCTTACCAAGTGCCTGCGACCACTGTTAACCGCTTGTGCGGCTCTTCAATGGACGCCTTAGCCATCGCGGCACGCGCCATCAAAGCTGGTGAAGCTGATTTAATTATCGCAGGTGGCGTTGAGAGCATGAGCCGTGCGCCATTGGTGATGGGTAAAGCAAATAAACCTTTTGAGCGTAGTCAAAAGTTAGAAGATACAACCATGGGCTGGCGTTTTATCAATCCAAAGCTTGACGAATTGTATGGCACGGAAACTATGCCGCAAACCGCTGAAAATGTCGCAGAACAATTCAATGTCAATCGCGCTGACCAAGATGCTTTTGCCCTACGTAGTCAACAACGGACCGCAGCGGCGCAAAAGGCAGGGTTTTTCAAAGATGAGATTACTCCAGTCAGCATCCCGCAACGCAAAGGCGAGCCTATCACCGTCGATACTGACGAGCATCCTCGTGCTGATACCACGCTTGAGAAGTTGACCAAACTGCGCCCTATCGTCACCTCAGATGGCACCGTGACGGCTGGGAATGCGTCAGGTATCAATGATGGTGCAGCAGCTTTTCTAATAGCATCAGAGCAAGCGGTGAAAAAGTTCAATCTAAAGCCACGTGCACGTATTGTGGCCTCAACTACGGTAGGCGTTGAGCCACGTATTATGGGCTTTGCTCCAGCACCAGCGATAAAAAAACTACTGGTAAAAATTGGACTGTCACTTGATGAGATGGATGTCATTGAATTAAACGAAGCCTTTGCCGCGCAAGCTCTCGCTTGTACGCGTGACTTAGGGTTAGCTGATGACAGCGCGCGTGTCAATCCAAACGGCGGTGCGATTGCCCTTGGTCATCCACTCGGTGCATCGGGCGCACGTCTTATTTTGACAGCGCTTAATCAGCTTGAACATAATAGTAAGCATTATGCTATTTGCTCGATGTGTATTGGGGTTGGACAAGGCATTGCGATGATTATTGAACGGGTTGTCAACGATTAGAGAGTGCTATCCATCAATATCGCTCAAACCACCCACCATTACTACTGCAATGACATTACCATGATTAAAAAGGATAATAATGATGCCCATATTTGACAAAAAAGACGTTGCCCTAAACTATGCCACTTTTGGCGATAGCAGCAATCCTGCTCTGATATTTTCTAACTCTTTGGGCACTAGCTATCATATGTGGCAGCCGCAATTTGATGCCTTACAAAACGATTACCTTATCATCTGCTATGACACCCGTGGTCATGGTCAGTCTTCCACACCAAAAGGCCCTTATCGTTTAGATCAGCTTGGACAAGACGCTATTGATTTGCTTGATTATCTAAACGTCAATAAAGCGTTTTTTTGTGGCATCTCTATGGGCGGTATGACAGGTCAATGGTTAGCTATCAATCACCCTGACCGCTTCCATCACTTAATGCTATGCAATACCGCCGCGAAGATTGGTAATGAAGCGGCTTGGGTAGATCGGGCAAAATTGGTACGTGAGAAAGGATTAGAACCTATTGCATCGACAGCTGCTTCGCGTTGGTTTACAGCAAGTTTTATCGATAATTATCCTGATGTAGTTAAAGCATTATCTGACGCTCTCGTAGCTGGCAGTGGCGAGGGTTATGCCAGCTGCTGTAAGGCATTATCTGTCGCTGATACTCGCGAGCAATTACAAGATATTCGTGTACCCGTCACAGTGGTTGCAGGTACTGAAGACCCTGTGACCACAGTTGCGGATGGTCAATACATGGTTGATCATATCCCAAATGCAACACTCACGACCATTAATGCCTCACATATCTCAAATATTGAACAGCCTGACGTGTTCAATCAATTAATCAAACAATATTTTCATGACTAATAGAGTTACGGATACCATCAGATTTTTTAGTAATAAAAAAATAGTCTAACAAATAAGAGCTTAAATCTTTCATTTAGTTTAAGAAAAGCACCTGCATATCTAAAGGATATGTAGGTGCTTTTCTCTTTTACCACATGTCACCGCCCTTTATTAAGTTACGTCAAAATCTATACCTTATAGGTATAAATTAATACTCAGATGGTTTTTGACTTGCTTGATAGAAAACAATAACTTAATAAAGACTTATAGGGATATTACCCACGGAGAAAAAAAGAATGGACTCACCTACTTTAAACATCAATAGAGTTATTGATGAAGCCAAATTTGCACCTTTTCACTGGAAAGTCTTATTTTGGTGTTTATTGATTATTATCTTTGATGGCTATGATCTTATTATTTATGGTGTAGCATTGCCCCTACTCATGGAGGAATGGTCATTAACCGCAGTACAAGCAGGTTTTCTTGCCAGTGCGGCACTTTTTGGCATGATGTTTGGCGCTATGATTTTTGGAACACTCTCAGACAAGATTGGACGCAAAAAAACCATTATGATTTGCGTCGGCTTGTTCAGTAGCTTTACTTTTCTTGGTGCTTTTGCTGGTGGTCCAATACAGTTCGCCACTTTGCGCTTTATTGCAGGCCTAGGTATCGGTGGTGTTATGCCTATCTGCGTGGCTTTAACCTCCGAATATGCACCAAAACGTATTCGCAGTACTTTAGTTGCTATAATGTTTAGTGGTTATGCCATTGGAGGCATGGCATCGGCATTATTAGGCTCGTTTTTGGTGGTAGATTTTGGCTGGGAGATTATGTTTTATATCGCTGGCATTCCAATGCTACTTTTACCAATCATTTGGAAAATGTTGCCTGAATCTTTGATGTATTTGGTAAAAGAGAAGCGAGATAAAGAAGCCAAAATTATTGTTAAAAAATTGGCACCGCAAGAAACGATTACCACTTCTACCAGTTTGCTATTGGACGAGCCGACCAAAGGCGATGATGCACCAATTAAAGCCTTATTTCTGAAAAACCGTGGTTTCACTACTATCATGTTTTGGGTCGCTTTCTTTATGTGCTTACTGATGGTGTATGCCCTTGCTAGTTGGTTACCAAAACTAATGATTCAGGCAGGTTACTCACTAGGTGCAAGCATGCTGTTCTTATTTGCACTCAATATTGGCGGCATGGTGGGAGCTATCGGCGGCGGCATACTGGCTGATAAATTTCATCTTAAACCTGTCTTAGCCATCATGTTTGCCCTAGGCGCTGCGGCGTTGATACTGCTTGGCT
>NZ_DAINDI010000023.1:18697-19608 GCF_036731945.1 Psychrobacter sp. | reverse complement strand
TGGCTATAACAGCCCGCAGCTAGTACTATATACTCTGATCGCGATTGCAGGCGCTACGACTATCGGCTCACAGATACTACTCTACACCTTTGTCGCACAGTATTATCCGACGAGTGTACGGACAACAGCTATGGGCTGGGCATCAGGTATTGGTCGTATTGGTGCTATCGTAGGTCCTATCTTAACTGGAGCCCTACTCACCCTTGAGCTAAGCCATCAAACAAACTTCTTGTTTATCGCGATACCAGGATTAATTGCAGCCACTGCTATTTTCCTTGTGAATTTAAGCGCAGCAGTGGATGGCAAAACAAACAAGGCACAACCAGTAACTTTAGATACGCCTATAGCAACCTAAATTTGACTAAACTCTATTTTTATTCAAGTATTTTTATATTACACCTATATAGCTTTTAGCGTACTCACGATGTGGGTGCGTCTTTTTGACAATTTGAATAAAAGCTTAGCTCTTTATCTTTAAACCTTATGTGAGAGATATTATGTACAATTACTTTTAAAATTATTCTTTTAAGGCGTAATGAACGATTTTTACGCCAGACTGTGACAGTACTGCGCAAAATTTGCTACCATAACCTTTTTAAACACTATAATTTCAGATTTAGGCAATTTCACTTAGGTACTTAGGTAATACAGACATGGCCAAAAACGCCCTACAAGAACAACTCTTAAAAGCTGGATTGGTGGATAGCAAAAAAGCCAAAAAAATCAGCAAACAGTCGCAGCATGCCAAGCGCACTGGCGACGCCTCAAATCTTGAAGCCAAAAAAGCCTTGGCAGACGCTCAAGCCAAAAAAATAGAAAAAGACCAAAAGCTCAATCAAGAAAAACAGCAGCTTTTAGAAGAAAAAACGCTCCGAGCCAACGTCATTCAAATGATTAGGCAACACCAGATT
>NZ_DAINDI010000023.1:16017-18687 GCF_036731945.1 Psychrobacter sp. | reverse complement strand
ACAGAGACACAAGGCGATGTCACCTATCAGTTTGTTGATAACGGCAAAATTAAAAAGATTTATATCACCCAAAAGCTCTATGATCAAATCGTAGCTGGTCATGTGGTGATTGCGCGCTTAGAAGACGATTATGCGCTGCTCCCTCGTCCACTAGCTGATCGTATCAACGCCAAGCTCGAAGGCTTTATTGTGGTGTCAAATGACAAGTCAGAGGTCGAGCTGGCAGAAGATGACCCTTATGCTGCTTATGTTATTCCAGATGATTTGATGTGGTAGGTAGTGGTTATTCACCATATTTCTAATTGCTAAGCATTAACCAAAATCCCCTATATAGAATATCTATAACAGGGGATTTTGTTAGCGAGATAGAAAAATACTCTAAGCGCAGAAAAGCATGATGATTAAAATGACAGTGATTAAAATAACAAGGCGCTAAAATCAGCAATTACGACGGTAGCAAGACGTGCTTACTCTTCTGATAAGCAGACAAGCCATCAGCACCCAACTCGCGACCAATGCCACTTTGCTTAAACCCGCCCCAGCCTGCTTCAGGTACTACAATTTGCTGCTCGTTAACCCAAATATGACCAGCTTGAATTTGTAGCGCCATCTCTAACGCTGCAGTCTCATTGGCGCTGACAATGGTCGCTGCCAAGGCATACTTACTATCGTTGGCAAGTTCAATCGCCTGTGCATTGTCTGCAAAGGTGGTACTGACCAATACTGGTCCAAATACTTCTTCTGTCCATAACTGACTGCTTACTGGCACATTCGTATAAATAGTCGGCGTGACAAAATATCCTTGGCGCTCTAGTATCTTGCCACCTGTTAGGCAAATAAGATTTTCATCAACTGCGATATCGATATATTTTTTGACTTGCGCAAGTTGTTGCGCGCTAACCAATGGACCCATTTGCGTATCGACAGCAAAACCATCGCCTATTTTTAAACTTTCTGTTTTTGCTTTCAGTGCGTCAAATAACGACTGGGCAATGTCTTGATGGACGAGCAATCTTGAGGTCGCAGAACAAATCTGACCGGCGTTGGTAAAGATACCACCGATGATTAAATCACAGGCATAATCAATATCAGCATCTGCGCGCACTACAATAGCGGACTTACCTCCCAGCTCTAGACTGATATCCTTAATACCTGTTGCTGCTTGGCGCATTACTTTTTCACCGACGATATTACTGCCGGTAAAAGACACTTTATCAATCAGCGGGTGACTGCTCATCGCTGCACCCACTTCTGCTGCGCCCGGTAGGATATTGACCACCCCTTTTGGCAGCCCAATAGCCGACAATATATTCCCCAGTATCAATTCTGGTAATAGTGTCACCTCTGATGGTTTGAGAATAACAGTACATCCTGCCGCCAGTGCAGGCGCTAATTTCCAAGCAGTAGTGACCATCGGAAAGTTCCAAGGCACGATAAGGGCGCATATACCAACGGGCGCATAGGTTTTTAATAAGCGGATACCTGTCTCGTTGGTAGCAACCTTAGACCAAGTCGCCTGCTCGATGATAAGATTGGCATAATAGCGATAACAAGCGATGGCGTCGCTCACGTCTATTTTCGCCTCTGCAATCGGCTTACCATTATTCAATACCGACAGCGCAACCAGCTTCTCAAACTGCTGCGCCATCGTATCTGCAATCGCCTGCAGATAACGCGCGCGCTCATTAACGCTGGTTTGCGACCAAGTTGCATAAGCGCGTGATGCGGCATGAGCGGCGCTTTCTACCTGTGCACTATTGCACAAATGAGTTGTGGCAATGACCTCGCCAGAATTTGGGTCATATAAAGCATGCTCATCTACTGATTCAGAGGCTGCAATCGTAACCCAATCACCCTCTATGTAGGCAGCATTTAACCTAACTTCATTTTTCATGCTTTGCTTGGCAGCTTCTCTCGTTAAGGATAAAGAATTTGTCATTTCCATGATAATCACTTGCCTTATATTATTTAATAAAGTTAACTTTACGCTAAATGTTAGCTGCTTTTTAATATTGATATTTTGTGTTGCAATCGCGACTAATACAATAGATGCGCCACTGACGTGATGACCACCAAGCTAATCAGCGTACGTAAGACAAAAATCAAAAATAGCTCTAAGACGTTAAGCTTGATGTTTGATTTCAAAATCAGCGCGCCAACCTCAGACATATAGATAATTTGGGTAATAGAAGCCGCACCAACGATAAAACGCGTCATTTCACTCTCGATACTTTTACCGACCAAGGCTGGCAAGTACATATCTGCAAAGCCCATAATCATCGCAGGTGCCGCCTCTGCTGCCTCTGGAATTTGCAATAATTCAAATAATGGCACGAGCGGCGCAGATAGCCAATTAAATACTGGGGTGTACTCTGCTAAACCAAGACCAATGACGCCAATAGCAAAAATCACTGGAATTAAGCCAAAATAAATATCAAATAGATTTTTTAGGCTGTGTTTAAACACTTTCCCTAAGCTTGGCATAGAATGCGCGCGCGTGACGGCACGATTGACCGCCCATTGGTAAGTAGAATACTCAGTAGGGATTTCTTCATCGAGCATACTTTTGCCAGAATGATAAGTGTCAGGCTTTAATGACAGCGGCGGTATACGCGGCATAATAATCGCAGCGATAAAACCAGTTGCAGCAATGGTCAGATAAAAGAAAAC
>NZ_DAINDI010000023.1:12218-16007 GCF_036731945.1 Psychrobacter sp. | reverse complement strand
GAAAACAAAGTTGTTATCGACACCGATGGTTTTGGCAACGACATAAGTAAAGGCGATGGAGGTTACCGAAAAGGTGGTGGCAATAATTGCCGCTTCACGCTGACTATAGTAGCTTTTATCATACTCTTGCATGGTCACCAGCAGACCAATAGAGGCGGCGCCAAACCAAGAGGACATGGCATCGACCGCTGAGCGACCCGGCAATCTGAATAATTTAACAAAGACTTTACTGGATAAAGTACCCAAGAATTCCATCAAACCAAAATCCGTGAGAAAGGGTAAAGACAAAATGGCGAAAAAGAATAAGGGAATAAGGATAGGAATCAGGTCTTCAAAAATCACCCCACCGGTATTACGATTGATAATAAATTCAGGGCCGACTTGTAAATAAATCATCCACGCAAACAGCACGCCCAAAAAGCGCACGCCAAGCCAAAACCAGTCGACATCAAAAAGCTTTGCCCACATAGAGCCTTCATGCAGATTGGGTCTTAATACCTTAACTGCCAGCGCCCCGATAAAGGAGGTCGTTACAATCGCCAATACCGCGTAAACCACATAACTGCCCAGCACTGCTTGCAAGGTATCGGTTAATACGCCCAATAAAATGGTGACTTTGCCATCCCACTGAAAGGGAATAATAAACAGCGCAATACCCAGTGCTGAAAATAGCAAAAACTTCCACATGGAGGTACGCCAATGTAGGCCTTCTGGCGTGCCTGAAACGATGGTATTGTTGCCTAAGATTGGCTGCTGGGATTTATCGATATAGTTCGTCATTCAATCCTCCTTGATAGGCGACGAGCGCCAATTTTTTTTGGCGGCCCAATCTATCCATAGACTGAGCGCATTGCGCAAATAGTTAGATAACGTTTTATAAGTTATTTTTAGTACGAATTATGCTTTAGCTAAAGCAGGTAAAACCTTTACCCATTTCAAGAAGAAATGCGTCGGCTTCATCGACTTCATAAATAATTGGCTGTTTGCCTTTGATGTCTTCTTTTAATGCCTCGAGCAGCTGCTGCTTATCCTTGATTCGACGATAACCGGCACCAAATCCTGCGGCTAGTGGCTCAAAGTTCGGGGTTTTAATATTGACTCCAATCAATGGCAAGCCGCCCTCTTGCATATAGCGGCGAATCTCGCCATAGCCTTGGTTGTTCCATAACAGCACAATTAATGGTAGCTCAAGCTCGGCAGCGCAGATTAATTCGGCAATGGTAAATTGAATACCGCCATCACCAATCAGGCTAATAACGGGCGCTTTTGAGCCAATCATGGCACCAATCGCAGCAGGCAAACCATAACCTAAGGTGCCAAAGCCCGTCGACGAGTTAAACCATCGACGCGTAGCTAAAGCTTCAAAGCCAAGATTGCCGCTATAAACAGGCTGGGTTGAATCGCCAACGAAGATAACGTCTTTTACTTCATCTCGAATCAGCTGTAGCAGCGCGTTTTGACCCGCAAAATCTGGCGACATTTCTTCTATCAATGCTTGCTTGACCTTTGCTACTCGCGGTGCTGCTTGATGATGCAGCGGTTGATTTTCTAAGCGCGTACATAGACCACTAATGGCCATTTGCGCATCCGACAAGAGCGCAATATCTGCTCTAAACGGACGCTGTAATTGCTGAGCATCACAGTCGATTCGAATCAGCGTGCCATTGATTTTGAACCCACCATTAAAGAAGACGTCATAATCAGTCTCACCAAGCTCCGTCCCTATCGCTAAGACCAAATCGGCCTCGCTAATGACAGCGCGACCTGCGTCCAATGACTGATTGCTACCCAAACTCAGCGGATGCGCAGGCGGCAGTAAACCTTTGGCATTGATGGTCAAAAATGTTGGCGCATCGATAAGCTCTGCCAGTTTTTGCGCGTCATGATTAACATCAATGCAGCCACCACCATAAAGTAAGACTGGATTTTTTGCCGTTTTTAACGTTTCAACAATCAAATCTAATTGCGCAGGATGAGGAAGTGGTTTGTTTGCTTGTGGTTGCGCCAAAATATTATTAGCAGATTGACTGTTTAGAGAAGTGTCTAGCTTATTTAGCTTATTTAGCTTATTTAGTTTAGGCGGCTTGGCGACATGACTGGCATCGGCGGTAATCACATCAATGGGCAGCTGGATATGCACCGGTCCCGGACGCGCGCCATTAAATAACGCAAAAGCTTCAGCGATGACTTTCGGTAACGACTTAGGTTGCCAGATGGTTTTACTCATGAGCGCAACCTTACTGACCATACCTTGCTGGTCATGCAGCTCATGTAAGTGCCCTTCACCGCTGCCGGTATGCTGCACTTTATTGACACTAGATATCACCAGCATCGGTATAGAATCTGCCAGTGCTTGCGCCATCGCCGTCATGATATTGGTCATGCCGGGACCAGTGATGATAAAACAAACCCCCACTTTACCAGACGCGCGGTAATAACCATCAGCCATAAAGCCAGCACCTTGCTCATGACGCGGTGTCACGTGGCGGATATTGGTATTCGGCAGGCCACGATATAGCTCGACCGTATGTACGCCCGGAATACCAAATACCGTCTCCACCCCGTAATATTCTAGCCACTGGACAAGCAGCTCACCACAAGTTAGAGATGAGGCAGTTGGCGGGGAATCTGGCAATGAAGAAGGCGTTTGGAGAGAGTGCGTCATGAGTTAATCATCCTAAAAAATTCAATAGCAAGTAAATAAGTCGTTCAATATCAAATCCGAGCTAAACCCAAACTGCCCTTTAATTCCTTATAAAGAGCAGTTTGGGTTTATAAATTATTCTTAATAAATGGCTTTAACCTTATCGTCATAGCGCACGCCCGGTAAGATACATAACATTTCAAATAGTAGGTTCGCGGCTAGTACCGAGGTGTTGCCAAACGGGTCATACGGCGGTGACACTTCTACTAAATCGCCACCAACTACATCCAGTCCGCGCATACCGCGAATGATTTCAATGGCTTGTGTTGACGTTAATCCACCGATTTCAGCCGTTCCCGTACCCGGTGCAAACGCCGGATCAATACCATCGATATCGAAACTTAAATAGACAGGGCCAGCGCCTAATTTTTCGCGCACTTCTGCCATCAGCGGTGTCAGTGATTTATACCAGCATTCTTCAGCAGGCACGACGCGAAAGCCTTGCTCGGTCGACCAATCAAACTCTTCAGCGCTATAACCTGTGCCTCGCAGACCAATCTGCACCACACGGTTGCCATCGATGAGGTTCTCTTCGACAGCTCGGCGGAACGGCGTACCATGGGCGATTTGTTCACCGAACATCTCATCATTGATATCAGCATGCGCATCGATATGTACCATTCCAACAGGACCATGTTTTTTGGCGAGCGCGCGCAAAATAGGCAGGGCAATCGTATGGTCACCGCCTAATGTCAACGGAATAGCGCCATGACTGAGAATCTTATCGGTATAGAATTTCTCAATAATATCGACACTTTTTAGCAGGTTGAAAGTATTGATAGGCACATCGCCAATGTCAGCAACTTGTAAAGATTCAAAGGGAGCGGCGCGAGTGGCGACGTTATAAGGGCGAATCATGCGTGATTCATCGCGAATCTGACGCGGTCCCAGTCTGGCACCGCTACGGTTTGAGGCACCGATATCTAAAGGCACGCCAACAAAAGCCACGTCTAGCCCTTCAGCATCGGCTTGGGTTGGCAGGCGCATCATAGAAGCGAAGCCGCCAAATCTTGGCATATCGTTGCCGCTTAGTGGTTGGTTGAATTTCATCACGCACATCCTTGTATCGATTGGTCAAAACAGAC
>NZ_DAINDI010000023.1:0-12208 GCF_036731945.1 Psychrobacter sp. | reverse complement strand
ATTACTTTTTTTCTATGCCGTTTTTTCTATAGCTCTGACAATACCTAAATATCGGAAGCGAGACCATGGTAAAATTCAGAAGTAAACTTCTGGTTTTTCGTAGTAACTTTGATTTATTCGTTATTTATAGAAGTTTTATAAAAAATTTGGTTAAGACAGATTAAGATAATAGATACGGGAACATGACCTTTAATGCTAGATGAATTGATAAAAATTGATATTAAGACCCTGCGTAGCTTTATGGCCATCGTAGAATGCCAAGGTGTGACCGCCGCGCAGTCACGCTTAAATGTCACGCCGTCTGTCATTAGTGGTCATTTAACCCATTTAGAAGATCGTTTGGGTATGACGCTTTGTCATCGTGGGCGCGCGGGTTTTAAGCTCACTGAAGATGGCGCAGCGGTTTATGAGGCCTGCTTAAGCTTTAATGAGGCAGTGGCCAGCTTTCAGCATCAATTGCACTATATTCGGCAACTGGATTCGGTACGCGGCGGTCATATTCGATTATGTCTTATCGATCAGATGCCAACGGTATTTTATGATGCGTTACGTCAGTGCTTGGCTGCAAGCTATCGCGACAATCCGCTTATTCACTTTTCTATCGATGTGCAAAGCCCTGAGAGTATGCTTGATAAGTTACTTAGCAACGAAAGTGATATTGGCGTGGGATATTTTGGCAGCTTTCCGCCTCTATTGACCTTTCAGCCAGCATTTATCGAAAAGCAAGTCGTCTGCTGTGGCCGTGAGCATCAGTTATTTAATAAATCAGCCGGTTTAACCTTTGAGGATTTGGAACAAAATTATCCATGGATAAAACGGGGTTATATTACCGATTTGAGCATCAATCATGTCCGCCCAAAAACGTTAAGTGCCACCACGTACCATATGGAGGCGACGGCACAGTTAATTTTGGCGGGTCATCATGTCGGCTACTTGCCCAATGATTTGGCCAAGCGTTATGAAGAGAAAGGGATGATGAAAATACTATTGCCCAATGAGGCAGGTTACGAGGTCAAGCACCATTGGGCCTATCGAGAAAATCTGCATAAGCATGTCGCTGATTTTTTGCAGCAAATGACTGGGCTTTTATAAAGTGACAAGCATTTAATGGATAATAATAAAGAATAACGATAAATAATCGTGGCAAAAAATAACCATAAACAGCTACCCTGCTTTTGGTAGCTCTTCACGTTTTAAACCAATCGTTCTAAGCTTGCCTTTATCATCGACTTCTTTGATGACCAGTGACCACTCATCATTAATCGCCACCGTATCGCCCGATACCGGCGCCATATCTAGGTTACCTTTAACGTATTCAGCAACCGTTTGCTGCCACATATTTTTTTCGTTATCTTCTGGTTTAGATTTTAGTTTATCGACCAAAGACTCTGAGGTCATGACACCAGTAAAAAACGGCAAATCGCCCAGCTTAACGCTCGGTGATAGGAGCCAATCGCCATAAAAATCATCGATAGCTTTGCGGTCTAAGGTGGTGTCATTAAAAATCCGCGCAATTTGGCTGGCATGATTGCCGCGCATCGCATACCACACGCTATCACCAAATTTCAGCTTAGTATCTTCGTCGACAATGACAATCTGCTGCCCGCGTACCAAGGCAAACACGCTAATTTCATCAGGGTTAACGTGGTTAGAAATGCTTTTTGGATGACGTCCAATCGCAAACGCCCCTGACTTTACTTGAAACTGATATAAAGTAATGCTCGCCTTATCCGATACCCAAACCTCATGCTTCTCTTCGGGATCTTTATTATTAGGAATGCGTACTTTAAATAAATCCGCCATAAAGGGAATGGTTGTGCCTTGCAAAATCAAGGATAAAACCACTACGCCAAAGGCAATATCAAACAGCATAAAGGCGCCGTCAATACCCGCCATTACAGGCAAAATAGCAAGGGTAATCGGTACGGCACCGCGCAAACCAACCCAAGAAATAAAACCGATTTCTCGGTCTTTAAATTTAAAGGGTTTTACGCTGCTATAGACCGCGATAGGACGAGCAATCAAAATCATAAAGGCTGCAATCGCGACTGAATAATACCAAACGTTAATGACGTTTGATGGCGTGACCAATAGACCCAGCACCACAAATAAGACGGCTTGCGATAACCATGCAAAGCTGTCCATTACGCGCATGACATGCTCGGTTGAGCGCACTTTATGGTTGCCTATCAGCACGCCAGCTAGATAAACCGCCAAAAACCCACTACCACCGATTAAATTGGTCGCCGCAAACACCGCCAAGCCCGCCGACAATATCAATATGGCATACATGCCTTCTGCCAAATGTATCTTCGGTAATAGCCTTGCCAATAAATAACCGAATAATAAACCCATACCGAGACCAAAGCTAAGCTGCTGTAATAGCAAGCCTATAAAGCCCAGTACCGTTTGGCCAGCAGGGTCGACATTTAGGGCAATCAATCCTGTGACTAATAAAATGGCTAGTGGGTCGTTGGCACCAGATTCGAGCTCCAACGTTGCTTGCACGCGATCGTTAAGCTTCACACCGCCATTTCGCAGCAATGAAAATACCGCTGCCGCATCGGTCGAACCGACGATTGCCGCCATCAATAGCCCAAAACGCCAATCGACATCGAGTAGCCACGTGACGAACACGCCCAGTATCATCACTGTCGCCAGTACACCCCACGTGGCAAGCGTGATAGCAGGTCTTAGCCCAACTCGAAAAGATTTAAACGAGGTACGCAGTCCACCATCTAACAAAATACAAGCCAGCGCCGCCTGCCCGACAAAGTTGGCAATACCATATTGAGAAAACTCAATACCCATGATGCCTTCTTCACCGGCGAGCATCCCGACCACTAAAAACAACAATAATAGCGGCACGCCCAAACGCGCCGACAAGGTACTTGCCATGATACTGGCAAAAATTAAAACTGCTCCTACGAGATACAGGATATTTAAGGTATCCATCTTTTTTAAGCCCTATTTTTAATCATTATTATGTGAGTGCGCCCTTCAGCTTTTTTAGCGTAATTGTTCCATAAAATTGCAAATTGAAATGCTCTAAATTAAACAGTCTTATTGTAGTTCTCTTAACTGTCTAACTTTAAAAACCCAATCTATAAAAGCCCACCCTATTGTATAACATAGAATCCTAACGGTAGTTTGTGTTAAGCGTCGTACGCCTGCAATTCCTATAGAAAACATTCACTATTGGCTCTTTCTTTGTTCAATCATAAAGACTTTTAGCGCCACTATAAACCTTAGTCTGAGAATATTAAAAAAGCCCTATTTAGCATAATGCCAAATAGGACTTTTCTGTTTTATAAGTGTTCAGTGTTTTTATAAATGCTTAATCATTATTAATGGCAAATGATAAATACTCATGCAAATTATAAAATTATTTCACTTAGGCTATTTTGGTTTAAGGGCAGCGCTGATATCAGCCAATAATGGCGGGATATCGTGTTTATCTGTCATCACTTCTAACATCACCAGTTTATCTTTGGTGGCAGCGGCTTTTTCGAGCGCTGCTTTTAGTTCGCCAGCGGTTTCTGCTTTAAGTATGAGACTATTTTCTTCCGTGGCGCCAAAGGCTTTTGGCATCATTTGCCAGTCGCACTTAGGAATATCATTATAGCGCTGATTTTCACCATGAATCGCTCGCTCAACGGTATAGCCATCGTTATTAATCAGGACAATAACCGGATTGATGCGCTCTTTAATCATTACCGCGATTTCTTGAATGGTTAACAAAGCCGAACCATCGCCAATCAGTAAAATACTGCGCTTATGCGGTGAGGCAATAGCACCACCCAAACTCGCTGGCAAGGTATAACCGATAGAACCCCACATTGGCTGCCCATAAGACGTCACCCCTTCTGGCAGACGCACATCACTGATACCAAAATACGCCGTGCCTTGGTCAGAAAACACGAGGTTTTTATCATCAAGCGCATCGGCGATGATATGCCACAAATCATCTTGACGAATTGGCTCGTCATCCTTACCGTTTTGCTCATGCGGCTGCATCTCTTTGCAAAATTGCTTCGGTACGATATTAATGCCTGAGGTCATGACTTCATGCAGGGTTTGCAGCGCATCTTTGAGCGCAATCGGGGCAAAATTCTGACCGCTGATAGATGCCCGCTCATAATGCAAATCAACCACGACTTTTTCATCGATATCTTGGCTAAAACCTGCGGTGGTCGTATCGGTATATTGCACGCCGATTTTAATTAAGCATTCGCAATTCTCTACCGCGTCTTTAACCACAGGCCGCGATGCCACACCTGCATAAGTACCTGCCCAACGCTCACTATTTTCATCAAGCAAGGTTTTGCCCCATGATAACGTCGTATAAGGAATGTCGGTATCAGCAATTAAAGCCTTTAGCTGATTTTGTAATCCCAAACGATGCACCATCAAATCTGCCATCAGTGTGGTGGTTTTATTAGGTAAAAAATCTATCAATGCTTGCTTGAAGTCTGCCAACGCGGCTTGGCTAGTGATATCTTCCTGACTATCATCAAGCTTGGTCGTTGGCGGATAAATCGGCATTTTTGCCACATCGGGTGACAACAACAAATAACCGGGACGATGCTTTTTCAGAATAACTCGAATCACACGATCAATCTCAGAGGCAGCGTTATCAGGCGTGATTTGCGCGCGTGCCACGGTGACCGGTTCAACCATTTTAATAAAATGATTAAAAACGCCATCACCCAAGGTATGGTGAATCCGGCGTTTTGAATCTTGCAGGGCGGTACTTGGCGCACCGACCACGTGCAGCACGGGTGCGTACTCGGCAAAAGAGCCCGCGGTAGCATTAATCGCCGATAGCTCACCCACGCCAAAGGTCGTCACCATAGCAGCAAAGCCCCGCTCGCGTGCATAGCCATCAGCAGCATAGCCAGCATTTAGCTCATTGGTATTGCCGACCCAGCGCAATTTATCAGACGCAATAATATTATCTAAAAACGTTAAATTAAAATCACCGGGCACGCCAAAGATTTCAGTCGCACCCGCTTCAGCGATACGATCGAATAAATAATCCGCGATGGTATATTGTTGACTCATTTTTTATCCTTAATGCTTAAGATTATAAGTATTGATAACTATCAATAAAGATGGGGTTTCTTATAAAATGCACACCAGCTTATTTCTTCCATACAAAGCTTTTGGAATACATATTATAATAAACTGTTATAACATAAAATTATGACTGGATGACATGCCTGTTTTGCTAACTTTTACTTTTTTTCGTGTTAGGTGTTGACAGGTAAATAAAACTGCGTATAATACGCCTTCATCAACTGACGATAGTTAATTGATCATTAGCGGGAATAGCTCAGTGGTAGAGCATAACCTTGCCAAGGTTGGGGTCGAGAGTTCGAATCTCTTTTCCCGCTCCAAATACTTAAAAAGCCTCACTTAACAGTGAGGCTTTTTTTTGTCCAATTTTCAAGGCTTGTAGAAGATATTTCTAAATATCTTTTCTGATCCAGTTAAGTTTAGCTACTCAATCAAAAAGCTTATTTTCGGTGCGGTGCCCATTTGGTGCCCATACCGTGCCCTGCCCTAAAACTCCATATACGTATCTGACCACAACCTAGCTATTTTTGATTCAAAAACCATCATGACACCTAACCTAGTGAATTTGGCACTATGCTGATTTTTGAACCCAACCTCAATCCAGCAAAAAACGTGCTTTTTAGATGCCTCGTTTATTGGAAATATATTTAAGATACATAGTGCTCAAGGCTAATCGTGACTTAAAAAAATCATGACTCCAACCTAACAATATAAATCATTAAGCCTTACAAGTATGCTTCAGCCCTAATATGCCTTCAGCTAGCAATTTCCTATCAAAGGTTATCACGATAGTCAATCTACTCCTCTTCTGAAAAGCTCCCATCATTAACTTCATCTGGAACATATTTCAAAATATCCCCTGGCGTTACTTCTAATACATTACATAGCTTACTCAAAGTATCGAACTCAATTCTAGTCGTCTCGTCATTATATATTCTATGCAGCGTCGATTTACTGATGTCCGTCATTCTCACTAAATCTGCTACACGTAACCTTCTTTCTGCTAAAAGAACAGGTAAGTTACATGAAATCACAATAAAATCCTTATTGGTAAGTAAAAAGTACTTGCCAATGACTACTTTTCTGATAATATAGTACTCGTTGGCAACAACAAAGTGTTTATTAAAAACTATTTAATACTGACTGGAGAACTATTATGTCACAGACTTATCTCACTACTCAAGAATTAGCCGACCGTATCAAATACGACGCCCGTACTATCCGTAACCAACTTAAGGACACTGTTTTAATTGAAAACATTCATTACATTCGTCCTTTTGGCGGTCGCAAGATTTTGTACGTATGGGAGCGTATCGAAGAAGATATGTGCAAGCCGGTTATGAGTGCTATCAACGGTATGGCTTTACAGTAAGTTTTATTTAAACAAGGAGATTAACAATGGCATCAGTAAGAGCAAGGCGTGGCAAGCTATTCATAGATTTCACATATATGAATATTCGTTGCCGTGAGACAACAATCTTCCCTGATACTCCCGCAAACGTTAAAAAATTGACTTTAGTGGCAAAAGAGATAGATGCAAAAATAACCCTAGGCATCTTTGACTATGGCGCCTACTTTCCGAAGAGTACACGTTTAAAAGAGATGACCGCACTGGCTGATAGAGCGGAAGCTTGTATCAGTCGCAACCCTACATTTAGGCAGTTTTCAGAGATTTGGTATGAGGAGAAGAAAATTGAATGGCGACCGAGCTATCGGCAAAAGACACAGATTATTTTGAATAAGTACTTATTACCTGAGTTTGGTGGTAAAGCAGTACATGCGATAAAAAAACCAGACTTGCTGACCTTCCGTAGCTCCCTCGCCAAAGTTCGTTACGGTAAAGATGGTCAGTCAAGTCTGTCAGTAGCACGAATCAACCAGATCATGATACTTCTTCGTATGATACTAGAAGAAGCGTCAGATCGCCATGAGTTTGAGATGCCTTATAAAAATATTAAGAATCTCAAGCAAGCTCGTCCGGATGTAAACCCGTTCACACTGAGTGAAGTATGGCTGATTTTAAAGCATGTCCGCGCAGACTATAAGCCCTACTACACCATCCGCTTCTTTACGGGGATGCGTACCAGTGAGATTGATGGGCTGAAATGGGACTGCATTAACTTTGATCGCCGTGAGATCAGTATACGTGGTGCGTTAGTCAACGGTGAGATGGGTCCGACAAAGACGTTGGGCTCACAACGTGATATCGCAATGTCGCAGTTGGTCTATGACGCCCTACTAGAGCAGAAGGCACGTACCTTTGGTAAGTCAGAGTTTGTGTTTTGCAATTCACAAGGTAATCCCATGGAGTACCGCAATGTGAATCGGCGGGTGTGGAAACCGACGCTTGCCCTACTCGGTCTTAAACATCGGCGGGCTTATCAGACTCGGCACACGGCAGCGACGCTTTGGCTGGCTGCTGGTGAAAATCCTGAATGGATAGCACGGCAGATGGGTCACAGCAGTACGGAGATGCTGTTTCGGGTGTATAGCCGCTATGTACCCGATATCACCCGTCAAGATGGCTCTGCGATGGATAACTTACTACTTGCGAGCAAGGAGAAGTTAACCAGCGGATCGAATATCTCTGAAGATGAAGGGTAACCCTCCCAAGCATAAGACACTTATCCAATAGAATTAAGCTGCATGTTTTAGTTTTTGCATTGGCGTAAAGCCATTATTACCCATACTAAGGCGTTCATAATTGTAGTGGTACAACCAAGCTTCAGCTTGCTCTCTGACTTGATCTAAATCTGTAAACAACTCCTGATTTAGCCAATCATAGCGCATGGTTCTGTTGTAGCGCTCCACATAAGCATTTTGCTGTGGATTGCCAGGTTCAATATAGCTTATCGTAATGCCTTGATCGCAAGCCCATTCTTTTAAGGTATTGCTGATGTACTCAGGGCCGTTGTCACACCTTATCTGAATCGGCTTACCTCGGTACTCAATTAACTGATTTAAAATACGTATAACCCTTTGAGCTGGTAGCGAGAAGTCAACTTCAACGGTTAGGGCCTCACGGTTGTAATCATCAATCACGTTGAACAGTCTAAAGGCACGGCCATCGGTTAAGGCATCATGCATGAAGTCCATGCTCCAGCTTTGATTTATGCTATCAGGTATAGCAAGTGGTACTGGTTTAACGCGTTTAATACGACGCTTAGGTTTGATTCTCAGATTCAACTCAAGCTCACAGTAGATACGATACACACGCTTATGGTTGTAGGGTAGTCCAATCACATTACGCAGGGTTAAGAAGCACAACCCAAAGCCCCAGTTTTTGTTCTGCTCGGTCAGCTCTATAAGCAAGTCAGCTATCTGCTTATTTTCGTCAGAAGCCGCAGACTTATGGTAGTAGCAAGTCACACTGATGTTAAAGATATGGCATGCTTTGCGTATGCTAATACTGCGCTCTTTGATGTAGTGACTAGCTAATGCTTTGCGCCCAAGCGGCGCTACCACTTTTTTGTCATAGCATCCTGTAGGATATCTGACTTGAGACGCTCTTCGGCATACATCTTCTTTAATCGAGCATTCTCAACTTCAAGTTCTTTTAAACGCGCAATTAAAGAGGCATCCATGCCGCCATACTTTGAGCGCCAGTTGTAGAAAGTGCTTTGTCCAATGTTATGCTCGCGGCACAGCTCAGCAATAGGTACGCCTTGCTCCGCTTGTTTTAGGATGTTAACGATCTGGTTGTCGCTAAAGCGTGTCTTTTTCATAAGAATCTCCTGCTGATAGTTTAGCAGTTAATCTCTATTTTTAAGTGTTCTTATTTAGTGGGGGGATTACCGAATGAGCTCATATTATTTTCCTTGTAATTGGTTTAAACGATCTTTCTAATAAGTTTCTTTATCAGTCTTAAAACTGGGTCTATCAACTGGATAATCTAGATGCTGCTGAGGTGAATATGGATGCACTGCTTGTCTACCATTTTGATTAGTGAGATTTAAATGAGTTGATTCAGAAGTTTCAAATAAAGCACCGCGCCCATCTTGACGTGAATGATGAAGCTGAACCTGCTCATATTGACCATTTTTCAGTACATACGGTGATCCACCCTGTTTCATACGATCTGCATTAGTTCTCATGTCACCATCATTTTTAAGAGGTTGAGCTTTCAAATCAATTTAAAACTATCATCTTAAACAAGCAAAAAGGCAATGATACGTAATTTGTATCGTTGCCTTTTAAAGATTATTTCTAGTGCTATATATTGAAGATGACGTTATCGATGCGCCTCAGCAGTTTCCAATGCTCGTTCAATATAGTCTTGTTTAATATAATTGGAAAATGTCATTCTATCCCCTTGCTTAAAGTTCTGTAAATACTCTTTCAACTTTGCTGTTTGTCCTGTAATGGCTAAGGCTGATAAGTGATAGAGTGGATAAATCCCTTTAGTATCAAATGGAATCGCACTATATTTTAACAACCCTGCTTCAATATCTTGTTCTTGCGCCCATATTTCAATTTCTTGAAGATAATTTTCGACAACCTCTCTTGTTAGATTTTGAGTATAGATAGATTGTTGATTATTTCTGACGATACCAGAGTGCACTATTGTTCTTGGTTTCTTATTTTCATGAATATACTCAACCAAAATACTAAAGTCTTTGGTACTCACACTCGGCATCATAATTATCTGGTATTTATCTATTAATTTTTTGATACCAGGTATGACTTGAATTTGTCTGTCAGGTAATTGCTTATAGGCGCAGTCATCAATGCCTTTTTTTATCGTCCAGCCATTGTCTGTTAAGATGTTGTATAGCTCTGTTTTAGTCATTGCTTAGTCCTTCATAGTTAATAACTTCAATAGGAACACCATTAGGATAATCCTGTTCTTTCAATGGTACGCCAGGTATTAACCCAAAATCTTCTGCTACCTGACCGCGCGGAATGGCATCACCATTTCTAATTTGCGGGTAAATTTCACTTTGACGAATAGATAAATCGGCGTTGCCTGTTTTTACTTCAAATAGTACTATTTTACCGTCTGAACCTGTGGCAATTATGTCAGGTCTACAGTGCCCTTCTTTCCCACAAGCATAGCCAAAACTCGCTTCCTTCTCATTAACAGTATAGGTTAACGATAGAAAATATGGTCGCTACTAAGAATAGGCTGTTAAGAGCTGCTCACTATAATTGCAGAGTGTCCAGATTAGTTGTATAATATAGACTGTAATCTATATATTGGTTTTTATATGTGGACTGTCATCACAACAGAGCTGTTCAACCAATGGTTTGATCAGCAAGATGAATCAACGCAAGAAAAAGTACTGGCAGCTTTGGTGGTTTTAGAACAGCAAGGTCCAAGCTTGGGTCGCCCTTTAGTAGATACGGTGTATGATTCAAAGTTTACCAACATGAAAGAGTTGCGTGTTCAGCACAGAGGCAAGCCACTCAGAGCCTTTTTTGCCTTTGACCCAAAGCGGCAAGCAATTGTGCTTTGTATCGGTGATAAGGGTAATAAAAAGCGTTTTTATAAAGAAATGCTAGCCACTGCAGACCAGCAGTATGAGTGTCATCTCAGAACTTTAGGAGATCCATAACATGACTAAGACATTACAAGAGATGTTAGCTGAGCGTTCTTTGGATAGCCAAGCGCGTATTAAACAATTGGCAGAGCAACTGCTTTTAGAAAACCAGCTGTCTCGTATCCGTGAAGAGTTAGAGATCTCTCAAAAAGAGCTGGCTCAAACCATGGGTATTAAACAGCCTTCATTGTCTGCTATAGAAAATCGCGGTAATGATCTTAAAATATCGACCATGAAAAAATATGTTGAGGCTATGGGTGGTAAGCTTCGTATCGACGTTGAGCTGCCAACAGGGAAGCACATAGGCTTTAATGTGTAATAATAAATTCAAGTGATTCAAGCGCTAATAAGCCACCTTCTTATGGGTGGCTTATTTATTACTAAGAATAGGCTAATGTTATTAGAAAAGCACAGTATCCAGTTCCTTGAGTCAAAAGCCTGTTATAGATGGTTCCCTATTAACAGTCTGTTTTAAGTGGTCTGTTAGTAGGTTTGAAGGGTGAAATAACTGGTTCCGCTAGGGTATACATTATTGGAACTAGCTGAGGAATCAGCATCAATTATTAGTTAATCCTTGTAAGTTTCTCCCAACAATATATACACCACCCAGTATGAGGTTGTTCAAGTACTGAATTACAACGCTCACTATGAGGTTCATCAGTTAATTGATTGGTAATATTATTAATCATAGCTAATGCTTTATCTCGGTCTCTGTCATACACAGAAGATTTAAGTGAGCTAAGCAAACGAAGAGTAGCATTAACATCGATATTTCGGTTTTCAGAATTCATTGTACTACCTTCATAATTGTTAGAAGATGCTCGATGCCTGTATAGCGCACCGAACATGTATTAGAACACAATAATAAATACTTTTTTCAAAGCATCATTCCATTTTTTTTCATTAATATTATATTATTTGTGCTAATTGATCTTGCTAAGCTTGAACACCGCAATCTACCGTAGGATAGGAGGTATATTATAAATATTTATAGAGATAATGGAAAAGTAGATATTGATATAATATTCAAAGCAGAAGAAATTATTAGTCATGTTTTCCCAAGTAATTATACTGACCTAGTAACTAAATATGATGCTCTGAGATTGGAAAACAATATTTTTGATTTTACGAATGTTTATGGAGAAAAGGATGAAAGAGATGTTAATTTTTTAAGCTTTAAAACTGATCATATCGATGGTGATATTATCAGTAATCAAGAAAATGTATCAGATATCAGTAATTTCGGTTATAAAAACATAGTTTTATTTGCAATTTGTGCGAACGGGGACTACATCTGTTTTGATTATCGACATGATGCTATGACTAAGAAGCCTAAAATCGTTTTAGTCTGTCATGATGAATTTGTAGATCATGATGACGGTACAAGCTCTATGGTTATTAATCATGTAGCTGACTCATTCGAAGATTTTATTGATATGTTGCATACCTAAGATATCTCGTAAATTTGATCAAGATAGCGTTATTAGCTCGAAAAACTAACGTTCTGTACACCATGAGAGCCTTTCCTAAAAAGTGTGTAACTGCTTATAATCCAATAACAGGAGAATAAGCAATGACTAACCAATCTG
>NZ_DAINDI010000022.1:39155-44489 GCF_036731945.1 Psychrobacter sp. | reverse complement strand
TACCCACTGGGTAAGTGCCGCCAACGTTATCCCAAGGATCCGTACCAAGTTGTTTCAGACCTAAGCTTACACGATTGCGCTCACGATCAAACTTCAATACTTTAACTTTTAGATCTTGACCAACTTCAACCACCTCAGATGGGTGCTTGATACGGCGCCATGCCATGTCAGTGATGTGTAATAGACCATCAATACCACCAAGATCAACGAATGCACCGTAATCAGTTAGGTTCTTAACGATACCTTCGATCTCGATACCTTCTTCAAGCTTGTTCAATAGCTCTTCACGCTCAGCTGAATTTTCAGCTTCCATAACAGCGCGGCGACTTACCACAACGTTGTTACGTTTTTGATCAAGTTTGATAACTTTAAATTCTAGCTCTTTACCTTCTAGATGCGTGGTATCACGAATCGGACGGACGTCTACCAATGAACCTGGTAGGAACGCGCGAACTGAACCGATATCAACGGTAAAGCCGCCTTTTACTTTGCTAGAAATAATACCTTTAACGATCTCATCGTTATCAGAGATTTTCTCAAGGAAATTCCAAGTTTCAACGCGTTTGGCTTTCTCGCGTGACAGTAAGGTTTGACCCATACCGTTATCAACCGCTTCAACCACGACGTCAACTGTGTCGCCAACTTCAACTTCAAGTTCGCCTTCTTCGCTTAAAAACTCTTCACGAGCGACGATACCTTCAGATTTAAGACCAGTATCTACTGTGATCCAATCGCTATCGATGGCTACAACAGTACCAGTGATAACCGAGCCACGCTCGATATCAAGACCTGTTTCTTCGATGCTCGCTTCAAATAGTTCAGCAAATGATTCCATTATGTCTACCTTTGTATAGCCGTATCCTGTCCAGTACAGTACGGATCAAATGTATGACTGTATAAAACGAGAATACTGGTTTTATATCTTATGCAGTCATATAAAAAAACGATTGTTGTTAATAAGCGATGTTTAGCAAACTCACTAGCAACAACTGTCTTACTTATATTTATACAATTTTATACTAAAACAGAAGCCATAGGAAACCTTTTAGTACTTAAAATGTTGTTTTTATTAACGATTAAAACAAATACCCTTATCTTGACAATGTTTTTTTACCAACTCATAAACCGCATCAGCGTCTAGGTTTGAGCTATCTAAAACCAGTGCGTCTTTTGCCGGTTTTGACGGTGCCGTTGCTCGGTTTTCATCACGCTCATCTCGCGCTTTAATCGTTGCCAGAATCGCATCGAAATCAGCCGCCTGCCCAGCTTTTAATAGCTGTGCCACGCGGCGCTCTGCGCGAGCGGTAGCGCTTGCGGTCAGATAGACCTTTACATCGGCATCGGGGAAAACTACCGTGCCCATGTCGCGACCATCAGCGACCAATCCTGATTGGGTTGCCATGTCTTGCTGCAATTTAAGCAGTGCTTGACGTACCTTTGGATAAACTGCAACTTGTGAAGCATAACCGCCAACGGTTTCATTGCGTACTTGCTCGCCAATCTTAGCGCCATTGACAATGATATCCACGCGTCCTGAATCGCTATTAGGCTCAAAAACGATCTGTAAGCTTTGGGTCAACTCTAATAACGCAGTCTCATCAATCGCTTGGCTGGCATCTGCTGTAATCAGACCTGCTTCAAACGCTTTTAAACCAACAATGCGATACAACGCCCCTGAATCAAGCAGCTGATAGCCCAAGGTTTGCGCTAAGCGCCACGTAACCGTGCCTTTACCTGCCCCACTTGGACCATCAATACAGATAACCGGATAGCGCAATGACGGCGTCTCACTATTGTCATTAGTATCAGGTGTGGAAGCAGACATAACACTCACTTAATCGTCAGCAAAGCTGACTTCGTGGTAAACAAAGAATTTCCCTGTGCTATCAAACGCTTGCACGGTAATAGACAGATTCGTAAGCAAATAGGGCAATAGTATAACAAACAAAACTCCCTATCACTAGCAGTGTGAACAATATCTTTTTTTTCGTTTGGACGGTTTTTTATCTTTTTTTTCGTTTGGACGCTTGCCGGCGCTGCCGAAAGAAAGCCTTTAGCATTTGACTGCTATGTTCATGACATAAGCCTTTATACACTTGAATACGATGATTATAAAAAGGCTCGGCAGCCAAGTTCATTTGACTACCAACCATGCCAGCTCTCGGCTCGCTTGCTGCATAGATAAGCTTGTCGACGCGAGCATGAATTAGCGCGCCAATACACATGGTACACGGCTCTAAAGTCACATATAACGTTGTCTGAAGTGGCAAGCGATAGTTGTTTAAACGCGTGCAGGCATCCCTTAACGCGATAATCTCTGCATGCGCGGTTGCGTCATGGCGTCCAATCGGCTCATTAAAACCTTGCCCTATCATCTGCTGATTGTGTACCAGTATCGCTCCTACGGGCACTTCTTCACGTGCAGCGCCTTGCTTAGCAAGATTAAGTGCTTGTTGCATCCAGTTGACATCTTCGACTGACCAAAGTTCATCTGTAGCAAGTTGGTGGTTAACTGGCGGATAGTGCTGCAAGCTTATGTTTTGCATATTTTTCATTTATTGCGGTAACTGCCAATCGATCGGTTTTTGGCCATGTTGTATTAGATAATCATTGGTCTTAGAAAACGGCTTAGAACCAAAAAACCCGCCACGGTTAGCAGCCAACGGCGATGGATGTACAGCGGTCAGAATCAGATGTTTATCGGTATTGATATATTTGCCCTTTTTCTGCGCTTTACTACCCCACAATATAAATACCGTATGCTCTGTTTGTTCATTGACCACGTCAATCACGGCGTCGGTAAACTGCTCCCAACCTTTATTTTGATGGCTGTTTGGCGTGCCTTCTTGTACCGTAAGCGAGCTGTTTAACAATAAAACGCCTTGCTGCGCCCAATAAGTCAGATCGCCATGTTTTGACGGAGCGATTCCGATGTCACTCGCCATCTCTTTTAGCACATTATTTAAAGACGGCGGTTTTGGCATCGCTTTTGGTACTGAAAACGATAAACCCATCGCTTGCCCTGGTCCATGATAAGGGTCTTGACCCAGTATCACCACCTTCACCTGTGATAATGGCGTTAGATTTAACGCATTAAACATTAAGGGCGCTGGCGGATAAATACTATCATCTGATTGATAGGCTTCTTTTAAAAAAGCGCGCAAGTTATCCATATTATCAGAGGTCAATTCTTCTGCTAAGGCTTGTTTCCAGTCGTCCGGTAAGCGCACATTGTCCAAAATCGCTTGTTTTTGGGCCTCGGTTTTCGTAGATTTTTCATCAAACAATTCCATGATAGGTCCTTTTTTATTTTTTATAGGAGGATAAGAAATACGGTCATTCAATAAATTATAGCAATAAAAAAACGGCTACCATTGTAACCGTTTTTATAACACCGTAACCGTTGTTATTATACAAGTAGCAAAAACTTAGCTAGCTAGTGACTCAGAATCTGGATGCGGCTCATGGGTTTCAACGACCGTTAAGATAATACGACTGTCGGCTGACCCTTTATCCGAAGATTTACCGCTAGTTTTATCAAGCTTAACCGTATCACCGTCTTGCTCATTGGCTTCTTTTGGTTCTAAGCTTAGATGGACTACCCCGCCGTTTACCAAGTCGCCAAACAAAATCATACTTGCGAGTGGCTTTTTGATCTCGTCTTGAATAAGGCGCTGCATAGGACGCGCACCCATGAGGCGATCATAGCCTTTTTCCGCCAAGTAATCACGGACTTCATCGTCAATCTCGAGCGTAACTTGCTTATCATCGAGCTGTACTTGTAGCTCAACCAAGAACTTATCGACCACAGAAACCACAACCGACGTATCTAACGCGTTGAACTGAATAATCGCATCCAAACGGTTACGGAACTCAGGCGTAAAGACGCGTTTGAGCGCTTCGGTATTGTCGCGGCTGTGATCTTGTTGGGTAAAGCCCATGGAAGATCGGCTAATACTTTCAGCGCCGACGTTGGTGGTCATAATGACGATCACTTGCTTAAAGATAGCCACGCGACCGTTGTTATCAGTCAACGTACCATGATCCATCACTTGTAATAACAAGTTAAAGACATCAGGGTGTGCTTTTTTGATTTTTTCAGTCAGCAAACCACCTTGATCATAACCAACATAGCCAGGAGGCGCACCAATCAGACGTGACGCAGTATGCGCTTCCATGTACTCCGACATATCAAAGCGAACCAACTCAACACCCAATAAGTTTGCTAATTGACGCGATACTTCTGTTTTACCAACCCCGGTTGGACCAGCAAACATAAATGAGCCAATTGGTTTATCTGGTGCTTTTAGACCGGCACGCGACAGTTTAATCGCATCTGCCAAGGTTTCAATCGCTTCATCTTGACCAAATACCAAGTGCTTAAGATCACGATCTAAATGCTCAAGAATGCTCTTATCATCACTTGATACGGATTTGGGCGGAATACGCGCAAGCTTAGCAATGATGGCTTCGATATCAGCAACATCGATTTTTATCGGTGCGCGTTTGCCTTTAGATTTCTTAGATCCATTGGCTTTATCATTGGCTTTTGCCGTATCTGCTTCTTCTTGCATTTCATTGGAAGTGCTTGTTGTATCAAAGCTGTCATCGTCATTATCAACCCCAAGACCTTCTTCATCGGCATCGATTTGCGCATCAAAGTCTTGTTCTAAATTGGCAATAAAGCTTTCTTCAGCGTCAATATCGTCTAGATCCGCGACGATACCTAAACGCTTATAAGCACCGGCTTCGTCAATAACATCGATGGCTTTATCGGGTAAAAAGCGCTCGTGAATGTGTTTTGCTGATAATTGCACAGCAGTGACCAAGGCTTCGTCGGTATATTCGACGTTATGGAACTCTTCATAACGCGGTTTCAACCCACGTAAAATATCGATACTGTCATCGACACTTGGTTCTTTCACATCAATCTTTTGGAAACGGCGTGACAATGCATGGTCTTTTTCAAACACCTGACGATATTCAGTAAAGGTTGTTGAACCAATACAGCGCAGCTCACCATTGGCAAGTGCTGGTTTGATTAAGTTTGAGACGTCCATATTGCTACTCATTGACGAGCCTGCGCCAATAATCATATGAATCTCATCGATAAACAAAATCGCATTGGGTTTTTTCTTTAACGCATCAAGTAGCGATTTCATCCGTTTTTCAAAATCACCGCGGTACTTAGTACCAGCGATTAATGAGCCGATATCTAGGCTATAAATCACACAGCCATTCAAAGGTTTTGGTGCTTTATCATTGATAATCAACCACGCCAAACCTTCAGCAATTGAAGTCTTACCCACACCTGGCTCACCCACCAATAGTGGG
>NZ_DAINDI010000022.1:35277-39145 GCF_036731945.1 Psychrobacter sp. | reverse complement strand
GTTTTTACGGCGGCGACATAGCACTTGGGCAGCACGCTCAATCTCAGGACCACGACCGATGAGTGGGTCAGTTTTACCTTCAGCGGCGCGCTGGTTTAAGTTGGTTGCAAATTCAACCAACGGATCTTTACTGGTTTTTTCTGACGCACTACGGCGCTCACCAGTCATGGAAGCACGTGGCTCAGATGGCTCGTCTTTGTCTTGACCATGTGATAAATACTGGGTCAGCTCAAGGCGGCTGATGCCTTGTTTTTTAAGCAAATAAACGGCATAGGTATCATGCTCTGAAAACATCGATACCAAAATATCAGAACCTTCCACCAAACGCCCGCCACCAATAGACTGCACGTGGAAAATAGCACGCTGCAAAATGCGGTCAAAGCTTTGGGTTGGCTGTGGTGATTGTTCAGAATCTGCGTCCACGGTTGGCGTATGCTTATTGATATAAGCTTCTAGCTCACTACGCAACGTTGACACATTGGCATTGCAAGCAGTCAACGTATTGGCAGCATTGGTATTTTCCAATAACGCCAATAGCAGATGTTCAACAGTGAGATACTCATGCGATTTTTGGCGCGCAAGTGTCATTGCTAAACGCAAAGAAACTTCAAGATGACGACTTAACATAAGGACTTCCTACGGTTGTACCTATCTTATTATTGATAGCTTTATGAATGAGTTAGTAACTAAATCAGGGCGATAGATGGATTGTTCAAGGGCAATGTTGGGATTATTAACAGACATTACTGCATATTATTGAATGATGTCTTCCATAGCTTGAGTACTATTTGCGTCTTACCTTTATCTCAACATGATACTTAACCATAGTCAATCTTTTAACGCTGACTAAAATGTATCGAAGTGTCCACTAGACCTTTATTGCGCAGTATTTATTATGCAGTATTAAAGCGACAAATAGGCAATAAAGTACTTAGAGCGACTATTTTTAAAATTCACGGTTGAATTTAACAGAGATAAAAGGTGCTAAAACGATATGAAAAAATGTGGGGTTTACTACGATTAAGTGTACAAGGGTATACTTTAATATATGGGTGATATGAAAGAAAAATCAAGCAGGAAATACAAAGCTAGGAAGATTAATAAAAGAGAATTAAAGGAGTGACAATAAATTTAAAAAGGCAGGAATCAAGTAGACAAATAGATTAGAGCAAACCATTGGCGAATACAGCAGGTTTGCTCTAGCCTGTTCTTGTAATAAATAAAAAGGTAAGAAATAGAGAAGTGAGTAGAATCAACAGCAACTAGAGAAAACTTAAGACAAAATAGGCTAAAAAATTACTCACCCTGATGGGGCTCGATTTGAGTCAATAAAGGATAACCTTCGCGGTGCGCCAAGCTATTGACTTTTTTGGCTTTGGTTTCAGCAATGTCTTTTGGATAAATACCGGCAATACCTTTGCTGCTATTGTGAATGGTCAGCATAATTTCAACCGCTGTATCCATACTATGACGAAACTCTGATTGTAGCACATAGACGACAAACTCCATCGGCGTGTAGTTATCGTTATACATGACCACTGCATACATCGGCGGTTTTGCCACTTCTGGCTCAGCGACCAATACATCGGCTTGCGGTGAAGTTTCGCCCTCGGTATCGCCATCTTGCGCCAGACGCAGCGGCGTATTTGGAAAATGCCAATCGGCAACGGTTGGCGTTGAATGTAATATCAGTTGTTTTATCATAATTAGCGTACAAATTAATAGCGATGCTGTATCAGCATAAAGAGGATTAAAAAAGAGTAGCAGACCCGTCTAGCTATCACTTAGCATAAGACACGAAAGTATTAATACATTAAAAACCTAAAATTCAATAAAATAAAGTTCGATCAAATATCAAAAACTTAAGGTTCGATGGGGCTTTCATCAACTTCTGGCAAATCTAAAAGTGACAACGGCATGCTATCAACCTTATCACCAAGCTTCCAGTCGTATAATTGCTCTACTTCCTGCCCACCAGCATTTAAGCTTAGTTTAACCTGCAAAGGTTTAAAGCCTGTTGGCATCATAAAGCGGCCGCGGATTCGCGTTATGCCATCGATGGTATAACTTGCCGGCTCAAGCGGCACTTCTACAAAGTCATTGTCATTCAGCAAGGTCAAAGTAGGTTTTAAGCGCTTAGCTTTGCCGTCGCTGGCCAGCATAGCCACATCAAAGCCGTACTCAAAAGCGTTTTCAGGCAAAGGCTTAATTTTTGCCCCAAGTATTTGTAAAGGCATACCGCCATTTTCACTAACAAGCTCGGCATATATCTCATTAAGTTGGGCCAATTGTTTATTTTCAACCGTCAATTCCTGTTGATTTTCACGTAGCTCTTTTAAATTTGCCAAAATTATTTCTAACTCTTGCTTAGCAGTAGCTGCTTCATTGGTCGCAATTTTGCTGCTAAGGCGTAAATCTTTTAGTTCTTGCGTGGCTTCTTTACTGGTAATCACCGCTTGCTGAGTTTCTGCTTGCATCGAATAATAGCCGCGCTGATAGCCAAGTTTATGACCAAATGCCAGTCCAACTCCAGCGGTCACCAATACCGTCACCACGAATAATGCCAATACTAAGGTAGAAGCGCCTCGTTGCTTATTACTAATAAGCGAGTTGCTAATAATAGGGCTATTTATCAGCGCATGACTCTGATGGTAATGAGAATAAGAGAGATGCAAATCGTGCCCCATATCATAGGAAACAGAGTCTTGGCACGATACTCGTGCAGGCTGTTGGCAAAGGCGTGGTGCACTCTTCAAACGCATTTAGACGATATCTCTTAACAGTAAAGGCAGGTTATTATAGCGGAATTTATAATCAATACCTAGCACCATAAATATGAGGGATTTGTTAATAGCTAGACAACTGTTAAGGAACGATAGGGGCAAAGTCTAAGCCCATCGATTCATCGAAACCAAACATCACATTCATATTTTGTACGGCCTGCCCAGCCGCACCTTTCACCAAATTGTCCTGAACGACAATCACTGTCAGCTCAGCACGCGCATTGTCTTGGTGAATACCAATACGCAAACGATTACTGGCTCGCACGCTGCGCGTATCAGGATAAAGCCCCTTTGGCATCACATCGACAAACGGCTCTGCCGCATAGCTTTTCTCAAACATTTGCTGCCAATCGATAGCAGTGCCTGCTTCGGTAAGCTCTAAATGAATAGAGCTAAGCATGCCGCGTATCATTGGCACAAGATGCGGTAAAAAACGGATACGATGGTCAAACTGGCTCTCTAACAATTGAGCAACGCCCTGCTCAATCTCTGGTAAATGCCGATGACCTTCAACGCTATAAGCTTTGAAATTATCGGTGGTTTCCGCATAGTTAAGCGCGAGCTTCGCTTGCCGACCCGCGCCCGAAACGCCAGATTTTGCATCGATAACGATACGCGACTCAACCAGCCTTTCGGCTTGCTGATTTTGCGCATCGATAATAGGCTTTAAGCCCAAAATAGCGGTGGTTGGATAGCAGCCAGGGTTGCCAACGACCAACGCATTGGCCAATTTTTCTCGATTTATTTCAGGTAAGCCATAAACGGCTGTCTTTAACAATTCAGGACAGGCATGCGCTTGCTGATACCAATGCTCAAAATCTGCTAATGACTGCAAGCGAAAATCCGCCGCCAAGTCAATGACCTTGACGCCCGCTGCCGTTAACGCCTCAGCTTGCTTCATAGCTACGCCATGCGGGGTGGCAAAAAACACTACGTCGCACTTTTTTAAGGTAGCAAGTGTCTCATCGCCCAAATCACTAAAAACGATATCTGAGATACCGCGTAAACTTGGAAATATCTCATCAGCGCGGGTACCAGCTTCGCTACGCGAGGTTAGCAAATCAATAGACACTTCAGGATGGGCA
>NZ_DAINDI010000022.1:34536-35267 GCF_036731945.1 Psychrobacter sp. | reverse complement strand
AATCGCTGCTGAAATCATAAGATATTCCTTTTTCTTTTAATGCGTAAATGCTTAGATAGCTATAAGGCCTACATCAAAGTTAAACCTTGTTGCTGCTAAATATAAGCGCTATTACTAGCGCTTTTAAACGTTCATTTTTTTAATAATTAGCGGTATTAAATTTTATAGTCATGTACTGCATCGATAAAGACTTTGGCATTATCAGGATTGACCCACTGAGTAATACCGTGACCTAAGTTTGCCACATAGCCAGTTTTTTCGCCACTGGCGTAAGCGCTATCGAGCATCGCGTTGACTTCAGCACGGATAGTTGCAGGCGAGCCGTACAAGGTTGCGGGGTCTAAATTACCCTGAATGGCTTTGCTGCTTTGTAGTTTTTTATGTTGCTTGGTCAATTGGCGCTGACTTTCTGTCAATACTTGACGGGCGCGATCAATAGGCATCGTCCAGTCTAAACCTAGCGCATCGGCCTCACTATCCGCTTGCACATCAAGCCACAATCCACCGCCTTTAGTAAATAGCACGACTGGGATTTCTGGATGACGTATCTTTAGCTCAGCGACAATACGCTTATTATAAGCATGCGAGAAATTCACAAACTGACGATGACCAAGCGCCCCGCCCCAACTGTCAAATATCTGCAAAATTTGTGCACCAGCAACCACTTGCGCATCCAAATAATCAATCACTGACGTTGCCAATTTATCTAATAATTGATGTAAAAACTCCGG
>NZ_DAINDI010000022.1:33763-34526 GCF_036731945.1 Psychrobacter sp. | reverse complement strand
AGAAACCCTTGGTATAGCGATAATCTTTTGAGCTGCCGCCTTCAATCATATAAGTCGCTAGCGTCCAAGGGCTACCCGAAAAGCCGAATAACGGCACTTGTCCGTTTAGTGCTTTACGAATGCTCGTCACCGCGCGCATGACATAATCAAGCGAGTCATTCATATCGAGCACCGGCAATCGGTCTAAATCCGCTTGCGTACGAATCGGGTGCTTAAACTTCGGACCCTCGCCTGTTTCAAAATATAGTCCTAGCCCCATGGCATCAGGAATGGTCAAAATATCACTGAATAAAATCGCGGCGTCCAAGTCATAACGGCGCAGCGGCTGCAAAGTGACTTCGGTCGCACGCGCCGTATCTTTACATAAACTCATAAAATCACCGGCTTCAGCACGGGTGGCTTTATATTCTGGTAAATAACGACCAGCTTGACGCATCATCCATACGGGCGTGGTATCTATGGGCTCAAAGCGGAGTGCTCGTAGCAATCTATCGTTTTTTAAAGGCGCAAAGTTCTGCTCAAGCGCATTGTTACTGTCTGAAGCACTCATGTACAACTCTCCAAAACAGCCCTATATTCAATAAAATAAATAACAGGGCAAGATAAAATAAGTGAAAGAAAAGATTAATAAACGCTTATAACGCATAGATAGCGGCATTTAATCCTAAAAAGCTTCATAATCATTTGATATCAGATTCTTTATATTAAATGCCATTTACTATTAAGCTTTGACAACACCTACCGATTAAAGGGGTAGAACTAC
>NZ_DAINDI010000022.1:25988-33753 GCF_036731945.1 Psychrobacter sp. | reverse complement strand
GTTACCAAGAATTCTATCAAACTGCTCTGTACGCTCGCGAGCCACACGGCAGGCGTCACGCGATGAGAAGTTCACTTGACCAACAGCGATACGTTCGCCCGTGTCTTGATGGACAATCTCTACCACATCACCTTCATCAAAATCACCGCGGACCTCGACGACGCCAACTGGCAATAAGCTCTTGTGATGTTCGACAACCGCTTTTGCAGCCCCAGCGTCCACAATAAGCGTACCTGACATGCGCAAATGCGCCGCTAGCCACTGTTTACGAGCAATGATTTTATCGGCATCATTAGTAGTCAATAACGTACCGACCGCTTCACCAGATACCACCCGCGTGATGACATCGTCGATAGCACCGCTAACGATAACTGTTGGACAACCGCCCATGGCAGCCAAGCGTCCAGCACGGATTTTGGTCAGCATACCACCGCGACCAAGTTTGCCGCCGTCACCGGCGATATCAAATAAGTAATCGGCCATCGCCCGCTCTTGGCGAATCATTTTAGCATTCGGATTATTACGCGGATTATCAGTAAAGACGCCTTCTTGATCGGTCAAAATAATATATAAATCGGCATTGACCATCGCCGCTGCCATCGCGCCTAAGGTGTCATTATCGCCGAACTTAATCTCGTCGATGGTAATGGTATCGTTTTCATTAATCACGGGCAGTACGCGCCATTCTAATAACTGCGTCAATGCGCCCGTGGTATTTAAATAGCGACTACGATTAGACAAATCATCATGAGTTAATAATAGTTGAGAGCTTTGAATACCATGCTGAATTAGTGCTGACCACCAGGTTTCAATTAAGCCCATCTGCCCGATGGACGCACAAGCTTGTAGCGCCGCCAGTTTTCTTGGGCGCTCGTCCAGATTCATCCGCACCACGCCTTCAGCGACGGCACCTGATGACACTAACAATACTTCCACGCCTTGCTTATGCAGTTTGGCAATCTGTTTTGCCCATTCGTAAATGGCAGTTCGATCAAGCCCTCGTCCATTATTGGTTAATAGCGATGAGCCAATCTTGACAATAACGCGCCGAATATCAAAGTTGCGAGCTTGCTTAACAAACCTTGCTTCTTCTGTCGTGTTCTCTATGTCAACTGCCATATAAACTCCTGTTGCTAGGGTAAATGAATTATGTGGATTATATTAAAAACTGTACGCACACCTATTTAAAAAACGAAAAATAAACGCTTGCCAATTTAACCCTAAATATATTTAAAGTCAGATACATTTAAGCGCAGATATATTAAGGAACGTATACCACTTCGACGCCATCGTCGAAATCGTCATCATCGTCTAAATTGGTACCTTCACGCGCTGCTTTACGAGCCGCACGATAGGCTTCACGCTGCGCTTCAGTATTCAAACGTACTTCTGCTTCTAAGCGCTCAAAACGCTCTTTTTGGGCTTCTGCAAAAATCGGATCTTCGAGTTCACGCTCACGCTCGCGCTCAATCTCATTCATTAAATGGTATTTAATCGCATCAACGCCTTCGCCGGTCAAGGTTGCGGTACGAAATACCATACCTGTCCAACCAAGCTCAGCCACGATATGGGTACAAAGCTCATTTAAGTCTTCTTCGGCAACCTGATCAATTTTATTTAGCACCAAAATCTGTGGCAAATTGGCCAATTCAGGTGAAAAACGCTCAAGCTCATTTAAAATCACGCGCGCGTTTTCTACTGGGTCGCTGCCATCGATCGGTTTTACATCAACCAAGTGTAACAGACGGCGTGTACGAGCGACATGCTTTAAAAAACGAATGCCAAGTCCTGCGCCTTCTGACGCGCCTTCGATTAAACCCGGAATATCTGCCATCACAAATGAGCGGTGACGACCGATATCAACCACGCCTAAGTTTGGCACTAAGGTGGTAAAGGGATAATCGGCAACCTTAGGTTTGGCGGCAGATACCTGACGGATAAAGGTTGATTTACCCGCGTTAGGTAAACCAATCAGACCAACGTCAGCGACTACTTTTAGCTCAAACTTCAGCACCTTTAATTCGCCTTCAAAACCTGAAGTGGCTTTGCGCGGTGCTTGGTTGGTTGAGCTTTTAAAATGGGTATTACCCAGACCGCCGTCGCCACCTTTGGCAATCAATAGCGTTTGACCAATTTCAATCAAATCGCCTAATACTTCGTCAGTTTCAGTATCGACTACGGTCGTACCAATTGGAACTGGCAAATAAATATCGTCAGAGCCTTTACCCGAACAGTTCTTACTATGACCGTTTTCACCGCGCATGGCGTCATAACGACGGGTATAACGGTAGTCAACTAAGGTGTTGGTATTGTCATCGGCAATGACATAGACATCGCCGCCCTTACCGCCATCACCACCGTCAGGGCCACCTCGTGGGACATACTTTTCTCGGCGAAAACTGGCGATTCCGTTACCACCGTCACCTGCTTTTACCGTTACGACGGCTTCATCAATAAATCGCATCTTTCGTTCCTTTATTTACCATCTCGTTTATCAACTTACAGTCAGCGACTGTATTTTAGGTGGTAGCTATATGTTGGTAGTTATGAACAACTTAAAAAATATAAAATCTTCTTTAAAACGGCATTTACTAAAATGTCATACCGCGCTTAGCATCTATCATGACAACAACACCCGATAACCATTCGGACTATCGGGTGTTTGAATACTGCCGTTAATAATTTACACCGATTTATCTAGGATAAAACTTACTTTCGTCGCGCTATTTTGCCTTAGCATTTTATCTAAATACAAACGGCTAAGATAGCAGCTGTGCAAATTTTTACGCTGGAATTTGCGCATAGCTGATGCCAGCCATTTGCGTGGCCAAACGTAACACCTGCGTGCTATAGCCAACTTCGTTATCGTACCAAATATAAACGATAGCATGATTGTCTGTCAAAATCGTCGCTTGCGCATCGACGATACCGACATGCGTATCACCAACAAAATCAGTCGATACTGCTTCGGTAGAATCTGTATAAGCAATCTGAGTTTGCCACTGACTGCTATTAGACACTTTACGCATAAACTCATTTAACGCATCAGCACTGGCTGGCGCCGTTTTAAGGTTTAAGTTCAAAATCGCTAAGCTGACGTTTGGCGTTGGTACACGAATCGCATTACCGGTTAATTTACCGCTAAGCTCTGGTAGCGCTTTACCAACCGCTTTTGCTGCGCCAGTGCTGGTGATAACCATATTCAATACCGCACTGCGACCACGGCGATCAGCTTTATGATAATTATCAATTAAGTTTTGATCGTTGGTGAACGAGTGAATGGTTTCAACATGACCATTCTCAATACCGTACTCATCATTTAAAACTTTGAGCGTTGGGGTAATCGCGTTGGTGGTACAGCTCGCTGCACTAACGATAGTGTCATCGCCGACCGTATCGTTATTGACGCCATAAACGACGTTTTTAATCTCACCACCAGCTGGAGCCGTTAGCAATACTTTTTTCACACCAGTCGATTGCAAATGCTTGCCAAGACCGTCTTCATCTTTCCAGATGCCAGTATTATCGATGACCAATGCATCGTTGATACCATAAGCCGTATAGTCAATCTCGCTTGGGTCTTTGGCATAAATCACTTGCACAAAGCGACCATTGATGATCAAACCATTGTTTTCATCATCGACAACGACGCCACCAGCGAAGCTACCATGGATTGAATCGCGCTCCAGCAATGAAGCACGCTTAGCCAAATCGCCCGCTGCTGCTGGACGCACCACAATGGCTTTTAGCTGTAAGCCTTTAGCGCTTGACGCTTGTGACAACAAAAGACGCGTTAAGATTCGACCAATACGGCCAAAACCATACAGCACCACGTCTGTTGCGCCATTGCTAGCTGCATTGTCATTTTTAATAGACTGTAATGCCGCTTGTAAATCACTGTCATTAGCAATTAATTGACCAATATCGATACGCGCCGCTTGGATGTCTTTATTCTCTGCAAGCGTTTTAACCATCGCTAAAGTATCCGCGACAGCGATAGGTTTAGCACCTTTATCACGTAGCGCGACTTTTTGATGCAATGCCAGTATTTGACCCACAGAGGTTGTATCTAGCGTATCACCAAACAATGTCACTTGTACATCTTGCTCATTATAAAGCTTATTTAATAAGCCCATAAGCTCAATGGCTTGTTGCTCTTGTTGGTTATAATTGCTCAAATGGTCTTGATGTAATTGGCGTAAGGTATCAGCGTTGCTCACGAGAAACATCCTTTTGGTCAGTAATTAGATAGCAGTAAAGTAAGAAGAAATATAAATAGATAGGTCATCATTACTTAAATAATGATATTAAAACGGTCATGCTCGACTTTGGCAGTAGTAATTGGCAATAGTAACTATTAGCAACTATCGCCACAGTCTTTATCGTCACCGTCTTTAGATAAGGTAGATTTTAGCCTAAAACGCCCTATTTTGCTAGTGATAACCGAATTTGACGTACTTATCGCGTTTTTCATAGCTTTATAAGTTGCTTGATAAAAATAAAGGCAGCTTGCACTGCTGCTCTATTGTCAATTAATAATAACCTATGCAAAAATAGGATAATTATAAAATACTTATATGGTTATGCCATGCATAGTGATAAAAAGCTTAAGGAACCAACTTTACGGTCTGATTGGTCTGCGGGGTAAGTTTAAATTCTTTTAAGTCGTAGCCCTGCTTTTGGGCAATTTGGCGATATTTTGCATAAGTTTCTTGGCTAACATTTGGCGAACGAGCTAGTAACCATAAATATTCTCTATCCGGCGTGCCAACCAATGCCGTTTTGTAATCTGCATCACGAGCAAGCACCCAATAATCAGCGCGGCCAACAGGCAACCAGCGAATCCACGACGGTAAAAAAGTAACCTTTAATTTACTACCTGAAGCATCAGCGGGTTTTGCTAAACCTTCTGCAGTAATGGCTGAACCATCTTGTGCTTTACATTGATTAATCACCTTAATGCCTGAACCGTCAGTTTTTTCAACATACGTCGCCGTCACATCACTGGCACAGTTGCGCTGAAAATACATCGGCAAGCGCCCTATCTCGTACCAAGTACCAGCGTATTTTTTTAGATCAACGCTATCAACTGTAGTTGGCACGCTAGCAGATTTATGGATAATTGCATTTGGCTTAATGGATAAGGTTTCTGTGCTGGTTTTATCCGTCGTTGCGTTCGCTGTCACCCCAGCTTTAGCCGTGGTATTGACGGGCGTTGCTGCATAGGCTGAGAACGCAGCCAATGGGATAATAATGGCTAAGGCAATACCTGTATGCTTAATAAGTCCATTCATAAATATACGCTCTGGTATTGTTGGTAAACCCATATCTTCATTGAAGTCGTCTGTATCAACAGTTTCAGCAGTAATAGACTTATTGAAGTTATTACTTTCAATTAAGCTTTTCGCTGAGCTGTCTACAGCAGCGTCAATATTGATATCGGTATTATTGATATCAGTAGTCTTTTTTACTTTTTTATAAGCAGGCGCTTTTTTGTATCCGCCGCTATCTTGAAAACTGCGGCTTTGCACTTGAGTGCTTTTAAAACTTGTATTATCCTTATCTTGGCGGTGATTGCTTTTCTGAATCAATGCAGGCGTGGCGGCTATAGGCGCGTTTTGTCCACTCTTCTTATAGCCAAATTCATTATCTGTTGCCGAGGTATTTAGAGCGACATCGTCTACTGACATGTCGTTGGCGCTATCGTTGTGATAGCTGGCGTCATTGCTGGCATCACTCGATTGTGACGTATTATCTGTCTTGCGATAACCTTTTTTTAAATAATTTTTATCAAGGTAGTGCTGACTTGATTTAGTCCGCTGTGATTGAGAACCAGCTGCCTGCGAATCAGGCCAGGCTGACTTAGGTAACTTATTGGTTTTCATAGGAGTACCATTTATTAATAGTGTTAGTTAAAATTTTCATTTATCAAATTTTATAGCGATTAACTCAGTATAAATAATTCTCAACAATCACTTTGAATATAAAAGACAGATGAGTGAAAATTAAATACTGGATTACTTATATTTACTATACCTTCAAGTGGCGCTGCGATGAATAAAATCACGATAAATAAGAAGTGATTGGACAGCAAGTGATTAGATAAAAAGTTGCTAGATGAATCGCCCTTAACAAACTGATTTTGCGCCCTTTGGTAATTTGCAGGTTTATAGTAATGGCAAAGGGCTGAGCAAAATAGTGTAGCAATGTAGGAAAACGCAACGGTTTGTAAGTAATTCTGTATTTACGCCATATAAGCAATACATAGTTACCTTGTGTAAAAATAGATTTAAAATCAGTGATTTGCCCCTATTAAGCCCTACTCTTATATAGCCCTACATTTGCTCTTTTCCTTGCATGCTTGGTCTTATTATTGGCTGCGCATATACGCAAAAATAATATCAATACCATCTTAAAAATTACCGCAAAAATCGTCGGATACCAGCAACGGCACTACCACCATACTGCTCTGCTTTTACGCTCATTTCTGGCGATAGACCACCGAGTCCAATCACTGGCATATCGGCTAATTCTGCTAATTTTGACCATGCTTGCCAGCCAAGTGGCTCTGTATCAGGATGAGTTTGGGTTGCTAAAACTGGCGATAGAAAAATACCGATAACGGGCGGCAATTGTTGCTCTAAACGTCTATGAGCCAACTTATTAGCGGCAGCGATACTTTGGGCGTCGTGGCAGCTAATGATTAATGGATAGTTTAATAAATGGTTTGTAGACAAATCGTCGTGAATTACATTTTGGCTTTGGTGAATATCGTTATTAATATCACTTGACCCCTGCATAAGCTGCGTTTGGGTTAACTGCTTTGCAACGATTTGGTGGTTTATAGCTTGCTTATGTACTTGGTCGTTTTCAAATTCAGCTGGTACAATCGCCTGTATATCTGCACGCAAGCGTAATAACTGCGCTATATTATTATCTGCATCCATGGCTTTTGGACGGACATAAACCCAAGCATCATGCGCCAAATGCGCTGCATGAAACTGTAGCCAAGCTGCTGCTGGATCAGCCGCGTCGTTAAAGTGTGCCAATGGATAAGTAATTGCTATCTGTTGTGGTAAGCGCAACCATGCAAGAATGGTTTTATTAGCGGCTGGCAGTTGATAATCTCCTGCTAATAACTTCGATTTATCCACCCAAGTTAATGCTTGACCCTCCAACCCCTGCTGGCAATGTCTATGCTGTTCATACTGCTGCGCACTTAGTGCTACCTTGTAAACCTGCAAACATACCTGCTTATCGCCATAGTCATGATACAGCCGACCGAGTTTCACTGCAGTATTATTTGCGATATCAATGCCCGTCTCTTCAGCGACTTCGCGTATCAGCGCTTGCTGAGCGGTTTCATTAGCATCTATCTTGCCGCCTACAAACTCATAACGATTACCTTGATGCTGCGATGCATTTCTAAAACCGAGCAAATACTGATGCTGATAATAAATGACCGCCACCGCAACATTGACGATTTTTAGCAGTTTATGGGCACTTGCCTCATTTTTAGCGAACGAATTTTTGCTTGAATTCTCTAAATAACTGCGCATTCTATTGCCCTTTATAATGGTACGACTGTTTTGATTTATAGCGTTTGTAAATGCTGCTTTATATAAGTTTACATAATAACTGTGATTTATTTTATCAAATAGCTTGCAAAAGCTTTCAATGTAAATGATAATTATTATCGTTAATAACTTACTTTACCCACTGCCTTATCTTTAATTATTTTATCAAAAGGAATTTACTATGAGCA
>NZ_DAINDI010000022.1:25071-25978 GCF_036731945.1 Psychrobacter sp. | reverse complement strand
CGTTATTTAAACTGCCGCGAAAACCGCTTGCCTACGCTGCAATCACAGCACCTATTTGCGCTAACCAAAGAAGTGCGTATCGAGCACGAAGGCGAAGAATATCGCTTACGCTTAACGCGCAATAACCGCTTAATTTTAACCAAATAAATCAACTGCTCACCGCATAAAAAAACGCCTTTATCAAAAGGCGTTTTTTATTGCATTAAATGAACCACTAACAAGCGACTTAAAAATCGACAGTATAGTAAGGCTATTAAAAGCTTAAGTGCTTAGAACTGCCAACTATAAACCACATCGACCGCGTTTTCCGCCGCTGAAGTTGCTTCGACGTAAATGCGGCGCGTTAGCTGATAACGGATAGATAGGCTATTTTGTGCATTAAACACCCCGACTCCGTAGCGAATATACAAATCAGGGGTCACATAACCAGTAACGTTGACGTTGGTGTCATCACTACTGCCTGATGCATCAACGGTTAGGCTTTGGAAGCCAAACGCTTGGCCTATTTGATTGGTCAGATTGCGCGTGCCACTCAGCCCAAAGCTTAGTCCCGCCGCCGCAAGGTTATTAGTCACCTGCGATTTAAAGCCTTGCTCACTGATTTGCGTCGCGCTCTTATTATTAATACGGCCCGTTATCAAGGCATTCATCGCTTGCTGCTGGGTTAAGCCAGCATTGTTAAAGACGATAATATTTGGATTTTCTGTATTGCCTTTAACGCGTACGCCGACGGTCTTACCGCTGATGGTTTTAACCGCCTCAATGCTCAGATTTGGTTTCATCACGTCGCCATTAAAACGCACCTGACCGTAATTCAGCTCTAAGCTCTGACCAAAAATATTGACATTGGTACGGCGAGAAACCTGCGCGACGCCTTTGGCGCGCATAACGCCTGTGCCATTTTGGG
>NZ_DAINDI010000022.1:24565-25061 GCF_036731945.1 Psychrobacter sp. | reverse complement strand
TGCTAACGGAATCACCGCACCAAAGCCGCGGAAATTGATGTCATCGCCCAAGTCAATACCGATGTCGGCATTGATTGACCAAGGTTTTGAGATGGCTAAAACCTCATCAATATTACCAATCAAACGGCGATCAAGCACAACCGCATCTTCGGTTTGGGTAATGATATCTTCACTGGCTTCTGGTGGACGAATGGTCGCTGACGGCACACTGACCGCGCCAGTAATATTGACATAACGGTCACCCGGACGCACGATAATGTCGATATCAGGGTTAATCTCAGCCACCAATAATGGCGGCTGGGTCAATACTAAACGCTCGCCAATAATGCTGAGTTTGGCTTGCAGTTTTTGTTGCCAATTTACCGTACCAGTCAGCTTACCCGTACCGGTACCACTATTAAAAGTGCCGTCGATATTCGCCTGCGTACCACGAATTTTGGCATCGACATTGACTTTTCTTAAGTTGATAGGTAAATCAAGCATTGCAATACGGCCA
>NZ_DAINDI010000022.1:20036-24555 GCF_036731945.1 Psychrobacter sp. | reverse complement strand
AAACCACCTGCCATAGTGATATTGCCTTCGAGCACGCGCATACCGGGGAAGAAAGGCTTAAACACTGCCAAATTCAGCTCATTGAGCACCAGCGCACCCGAGATAGGTTTCGGTGTTTTGTAAGGGTCAACGATAACCTCAGCATAGCCACGCGCACCGCGACCAGTATTAATGTCCGTGCGCAGTTTGATGCCTTCAGGGACCGACAAAGCAATGACCGACACACGCTTATAAGGCAAGGTAACCGGCTGACTATCGCCATCTTGCATCAAGCCGATTTTGCCGTTGTCAGAATACAGCGTGGTATTGATCGTCGGCGGACGACCACGTTGCCAACCGACGATGGCTTTACCATTAATTTTCGCTTGCCAATCGATATCTTTGGGTAAAAAGACCGAGAATAGCGAAGTATCCAAGTTTTGTACCGCTAAATTGACTTGACCTGCCGCTGGTGAAGCAATGAGATTCTCACGCAAACACAGCTTGCCCGTTTGGTCGGTCGCCTGCCAACAGTGGGCGGCAAGCTGCACTTTTAAGTCGGTAGAGTTATTACCCTGCTTTTTGGGCAAATTGACAATTAATTGTGCAGGTTGTAGTTGGTTTAACGTCGCATATTTTGATTTGATACGCCCTTTACCAATCACGCCTGACCAACTGAGCTTATCGCGATTAAAGCCACCCTTGAGTCGAGCGGCGATAGCAAGTTCATCATTTGCCACTTCAAGATTGACCACATGCGCCTGCTCAGTGCCATTAAAAGTGGCATTGACCTTTTTAAAGCTCTGACCTGCCGCATCCAAACCTTCGGCGCTAATAATAAGCTGGCTTGGGCTATTGGCCAAATTGACCAGCTTACCGCGGATACGTCCTTGACGCAAAATAAAGCCCGGTAGCGCTAGTCGCTCACCAACCAAGTCAATATAAATCGTGGGCAGCGCCTGTCCTGCCGGCTGCGACAAGGTTGCGCCGCCCGTCACTTTACCAGCAAGCTTATCTGAGAGCTGGTCAAGACTGGTGATATTAATCTTAGCTTGTAGCTGCTTAGCATTGCCATTGGCAGTAAGATAATTGTCGCCCCAACGTAGCACCAAATTATTGGCATTTAAACTATCGATTAGCGCATTAACTTGTTGATACTGTGCCTGTGCATCCTGTGCTTGTAAGCGTTTAAAATAACTACTTAAGTCTTTTGGTAGGCGCAGCTTCGCCGCCAGACTACCTTTGGCACTGAGTGGCTGGCCTTTTAGCACGCCACTTAGGTTAACTTGTTTGATATTAACGATTTGCTGATTGTCACCCCAGCGCCCATCGGTATCAATAGTGCCAGTGATGGTACTTGGGATATCTTTAAAGAAATAACCCAAGTTAAAGCGATTCATCACCGCCTTGACATCCCAAGCGATACCTTTACGCACGTCAACCGTACCATTGGCATCGATACTACCTGCGGCGCCAACATGGCGGAAACGCTTGATACGAATCAGCTGCGCGTCACCACTGGCGTCAATGCTAAGTTTACCGGCTGGCAGTTGCTCAGCATCTAATACACCATCGAATTTCACCGCGAAGTTTTTCAGCTTACCCTTTGCGTTAGCATTAGCTTGGTTCTTTGGCGGCGTTTGCCACACGCCGCTGGTTTTTAAATCACCGGTGATAATGGCGGCATTATTGGGTAAAAAATAGCCAAGGTTAAATTTGTCAAAGCGGCCATCGACTGTCCAGCCAATGTTTTGACGTAAGTCAATGACACCGTTCGCTTTTACCGCGCCGGCTTCACCGTTATAGTTGAGTTTACGAATACGAATCAATTTTGGTGTACCAGCAGCATCAATCGATAAGCTGCCCTTTGGTACGTCAGCGGTATCAATATGACCATCAAAACGAGCATCAAAAACCGACAGCTCGCCGCCGATAATATCGACGCTGGCATCACCGCTGCCTGTGATACCAATAGCGCGGCTATCTTGACTGGCATCAAGGTTTGCTTTTAAATCGGTATTAGTAAAGCTAATAATATGGCGCTGACCTTTGATGCGGTTTTTACTGATATTGAGCATGCGCCCGCGCGCATTGATACGTCCTGTTAGGCGCTCAAGCGGTAAGTCACTACGATATTTTTTGGGTAATAAGCCATTGGTACGCGCGTCAATTTGCCACGTTAGCGGGCGTTTTTTACTGGCCAGTTGAATCTGCCCTGTACCAGATAGGTCGCCTACTATACCTTTGTAATTAAGATGGTTGATATTAATCACGTCACCAGCTTTACGCACGCGCACATCGTAGTTGCCTTTAGGGGCGGCATTTAACTCATTAATCACCGCTTTGCCATCGACCGATAAATTCGAGCCGCGAATAATGACGTTCGCTTTTCCGCTTGGACTGTCGACATTACCGATATTTGGCAGATTGCGGCGTACCAGATTTTGCCACTTGGCATCGATATACCAAGGCGTGACTTGCTTAGCATTGGCGCTGCGACCACGAGCAGGCGTTTTGCCGCGCACGATATTGGCATTGAGATGCTCGCCATCGCGCTGACGCAAATCTGCATCCATCTCTAGATTGCCATTTTTATTTTTATGCTGATAATGTACCGATAAACGACCATTGAGCTTTTGCGGCGCATAGGGTTTAAAGTCGGCATATTCATCTGGAATCGCCTGTCGAATATTAAAATTACTGCCTGTGGCGCGGACTACCGCATCAAAACTCTCTTTCCAGTCCAAAATACCTTGCAATGTCAAATTGCCTGCTGGTACTTGCGCATCCAAACGATCAACGCGCAGCTGACTGTTGGCGATAATACCGCGACCTTGATAGTGACCCGATGGGATATCTTTGGCGGTCAGCTCGGTATTGATACGCAGACGTATCTCCGAGATGACGCCCGACGCGGTCGCCATGCCGCTTTTTAGGTGGATATTTTGGCTATCGGCATAAGGAATTAAAATATCGTCCCATTTAAGTTTCGCTTGAAACGGCGAACCTTCATCTAAGCCTTGCACCACAAAATCACCGCTGACATCGCTGTCGTTATAACGGCTACGTACTTTACCAACGGTACGTTTTAGCGTACCGGTTGCGGTGATATTTAAAGGGTCGATATAGGCTTTTTCTAACGCACTTACCTCGACAATTCCGCTCAAATCTAAAGGATAGTCGCCTTGTAAATCTGCCTGACCTTTTAAAGCACTGACTTTTACAATATCCGCATACTGTAATTTACCGCGCCCGACGTTCACCACGCTACCAACCCACGTCAAATCTCGCGCTTCGATATCATGCACGACGATAGGGTCTTTAGTGACTTGTTTATAAATAATGGTTTTTATTTTTGCTTGATCAAAGCGCAAATTGACTGGCAAGCTAAGCGTTCGATAATCAAACGGCTCGCCCGTAGGTGGCTTATTATTGATAATCTCAATGGTTTGAATGTCGGCATCGCGTAGATGCACTTCTTTGGCAAATACCGCGCGCCAGCCTATTTTGACATAAGCTTTATCGACCAATATCTCAAGGTCTTCAGTGGCGTTGATATCGATATCACTGACCCAAATACCATCGCGCAGATTACCCCGACCGTATTTAAACTTAACCCCCGTCTCAGCACTGATTTTTTCTAAAATGAATTTTGTGCCTGACTCAGTACCGACCGCATATAAAAATATGGCGAACATAATCGCCAGTACAATCAAAATAAGAACCGTTAATTTGAGCAAAAAAGACAGGGGAAACCAACGTCTAACAGCGCGGGCATCGCGCTGTGCTGGATCTTCATCCGAGGGCTTATTTGGCGGGGTATTTTTGGTCAACATGACACTCAGCTATGTTAAAGAAGGATTACCAGCAAACGCTAGAATGAAAAATAAGGCGGTTTTTGCGTTTTTATCAAGACTGCTATAAGCACTGGTGTTAGGCGTGCTTATAGCAGCCATTTATAAAGGAGACCCGATAAACAGATGCAGTCTAACAGGGATGCTATCTTCCGTCACGCCAGCGGCAACATCGACACGTACCACACCCACCGGCGACGCCCAGCGGATACCGACGCCGACGCCAACTTTGGTATCGGTTTCAAAATCTTTGTCATAGGCATTACCAACATCGGTAAAGACTGCGCCGCGGAAACCTGGTCTAAACTCATAGTTATATTCCGCACTGCCGACTGCCAGGATTTGTCCGCCGGTGAGATAGCCTTTCTCAATCGGTGATAGGCTTTCGTAATCATAACCGCGAATACTTTGATCGCCGCCAGCAAAGAAGCGCAGTTTATAAGGCACTTCGTAAAAATCATCCGCCCAGATATAACCGGTATTTAAACTGCCCAGCACTTGGTGTTTATCGTCAGCTCCGAAGCTATAAAGACCGCTCACACCCGCGCGTAAAATTGCCATATCGGTATCACTTAGCAGACTTTCTGAACCTGCTTCAAGCGCATAATACTGACGGAACCCGCGAGTAGGATTGGCAGCATTATCGACGTCTGTCTTGCTCATGCCATAACCAAATAACAAAGCGT
>NZ_DAINDI010000022.1:0-19996 GCF_036731945.1 Psychrobacter sp. | reverse complement strand
ATAGCTACGATCCCAGCCGTTTTCACGGCGGATATTACGCGCCAATGCTGCTTTTAAGGTTCGGGTAGATAAGTCAAAATTACCTTCGCCTTGGTCGATGACCTCTTCTTCATAGGTCAAACGGGCATCCAACTTATCGTTTAGCGGATGCTTCCATGGTCGACTGCCATACACGGCGACATTTTTGGTAATGCGAGAAACTTCGGTTTCTGCCCCTGCTTGATAGCCTTTACGATTGATCAGATTATAATCTATCTTGGCAGTGGCGCGCACCCCAGTATCGGTACCATAACCGAGACCAACTTGGGCATCACGTGGTTTATTTGCCGAGACAAAGACGTACAGTGGCACTTTTTTGTTTTCTAACACATCCTGCGGGGTTTTACGTCCAGCAAGCGTTGGCGGGACGAAGTTTTCATCGGCAAGGATATTTTCTTCATCAGGGAAGATTTTTTGTGCGACATTACTGATAGAGTCGCTGATTTTACCCAAAATACTAGTGGCTTTTTGGTCTTTTTCATCCAAGACGCGATCATCCGGCAGACGGCTTAAACGTTCAGCTTTTTGTCTAATGGCTTGCAGTTTACCCAAGGTTTCTTCATCGGCTTCAAACTCGATGGCAGCGATATCGGCTGGATTGACCGTCTCACCGCTGATAGCGTAACGCTCAGCGTCATTTTCGGCTTTGACTGCCTCATCTTGCTCGATATTATTGCTATCGAAGTCATCATCGGTAGTCTCAGTACTACTGCTATTAGGGGTATTATCAAAGGCTAAAGTACTGCTTTCTGTGCGCTCGTCTGGCGGCAAAATCGTCTCGACGTTAACAGTATTAAAATAACGGGTCGCCGATAAATCGTTACTAAACTTGGTCACGGCCGGACGATAAAACGGCTCGCCTTCTTCAAAGTCAACCAGCTGCTTTAATAACGACAATTCAACCGGTAGCTTTTCAGGATCGCGGGTCAGCGTACCCGACTCTTGATCATAAGTAAAAAACACCACTTCATCAAACTTGTAACGATCGCCAGTATTATAAACCAGCGACACATCGGCGGTATTGTCGGGCAAGATAATATCGACCGATTTATTGAGCCAATATTGATCAAAATAACCGTAGGTATCACTGAGGGACTCAAGCGCCGCTTTGCTGTCTTTATAAACGCGGTGATTAAAGATATCGCCCTCTTGTGGCGGTAGGTCTTTTTCCAGCTTGGCAAACTCTTCTTGCTCGCTGCCCTCGCCGCGAATATCAACAATGCGGCTATCAACGCGTACCGGCTCACCTAACTTTTCAATAATGACATCAATGGTATCGGTGTTTGGCTGACGCAAACGTAGGGTCACATCATAGTAGCCGACGGCTTTGGCAGCATCTAAGGCGCTTTGTCGTAGACGCGGCAGCGCAGCAGTGAAATCAACCACTGACTGCACGGTGGTATCATCAATAGCGGCTTTGATATTCTTAAAGGGCTGAATATCATCATCGGCTTTGGTTAATTTTGGTTTAGCATTTCTTGTACTGTTTTGAGTGTTGTTTTTGCTATTATCTTTTAAATTATCTGCTGCGGCTTGTTGCAAATAAATGGTCGTCTCAACATGCGGTAGGGTGACGACGCCACCGTTAAAAAAGCGATTATAAAGACGCTTAACAATATTGCCTTTTTTATTACGTGCTATCGGTTTGGGTTTCGCCGCTTGTTCGATACTTTCTTTTACCGCATTGACATCGTTTTCATAGTTAGGCAAATAGTCATCAGGATTGATGCTGTCCGACTGGGCATTTTCTATCCCACTATCCATGTCCACACTAGTCGCGCTATCGCCAGTGCCACTAGCAACCGAATCGCTGACGTCAATAGGACGCGACATCACGTCATCTGTCTCCGCCTGCTTAGCAGCGGCCTCATTTCTACCCAAGGTTTCAAGGTTGCTCGGTGCAGGTAAATTGGTAGCATCTAAACTCACATCGAGCCCAATTGGCGGCGTGTTATCGTCTAACCTTGCAACAGGCGCATCAAATGCGCCATCTAAAGCTTGAAAGTCATTGTCGTCATAACGCATACCATCGATATTATTAACGGCATTACTTTGAGTGATATTGCCGATATCTTGAGCGTTTTGCTTATCCATCGCCGCCAACTCACGATCAATCTCGTCAGGCGTCATCATCTGATAGCCTTGTTGCTGCACGCTATTAACTTGCTGCTCTAAGTTTTCATTGCGGTCAAATGCTTGGTTGTTGCCTAGACTATCTATGCCATTACCGATAGCACTAGCAAAGTCATTAACACTATCGATATCATTATTTGATAACTGGGACTTATCCGTGTTATTTGCTTGCGTGGTGGCGTTTTTGTTAGGATTTTTAATACCTAAGTTCTGCTCGCTATAATCATCCAATACTGATTGATCGATAATACCTTCTTCCACGGCTTTTTTTAGACGTAAGGCGTCCAAAGCAATATCAAGCTGGCTGTCTTCATAAGCATCTTTAGAAAGTGGTCGTTTAGACGAGGACTGAGCCGAAGAGTTAGAAGGTGGTTTTGGCGTTGGTGGCTGCGATTGTCGTTGCGGCTGTGCAGTGGTCGCATCATTGCCACTATTTTTGATCAGTTGGCTGCTGCTTGCATTATTAACCGTATTATTATTTGAATCAGTGGCGGCAAGAGCACTAGGCGCGATAGCAACACTGACCCCAAAACCAACCAAACTGGTGGTCAATGCCCGAAATAGCGCCGTACGCGTAAAATAAACACGAGGGTGATCCATAGGATTTATATGAGTAGGATGAGCAAATTTAGCCGAACACAGCGGCGAATTTGACGCAGCAGCAGGCGGTATCTCCGATGAGTGTCGCGCTAGAGTTGAAGGCTGGTGTTTCATATTTATTTCCTATCACCTCACGCGGCACAAGTGACGATCGATGGCAATCGCCTCGTCTTACCGGTGAATAAACGTAGAGCAGTTCGCTGACATTAAAGGTTTGGACGGCTAAAATTTACAAATCATAACTTAGTTAATTCTCAAATCATAGCACCGTGCGCATGTATTTTTACCGAAGCCTTGCTATTATACGGCGTAACATCGATAAAACCTATGCTATATTTCGATAAGTTTTTGATAGTATTGATAATTGTTTATCTGCCAATAACTACATAAAAGCTTATCTTCTTCTTTATTAGCCGCGACCCATCTGTAGGAATCTTCATGGCCAATCAGTTTCAACTCTTTAAACATCGCCGGTTTAATGCCATGTTTTTTACCCAATTTTTGGGTGCTTTTAATGACAATATTTTTAAGCAAGCGCTGATACTGGTGCTAACCTATACTGCGGCCAGCCAATTGGGCATGGAAGTCAGTATCTTAAATAACTTGGCGGCGATGTTGTTTATTTTGCCGTACTTTTTATTTTCGGCATTGGCAGGGCAAATTGCCGATAAGTTTGAAAAATCAAAACTGACGCGCTTAATCAAATTGCTTGAAATATGCATCATGATTATTGCTGCTGTCGGCTTTGTCTTTGAGTGGTACGCGCTGTTATTTGTGGCACTGTTTTTGATGGGGACGCAATCGACGTTTTTTGGGCCGATTAAGTATGCGTACTTGCCGCAAGCGATGAGGGAAAATGAGCTGGTCGGTGCCAATGGTTTGTTTCAAATGGGCACCTCGCTTGCCATTTTGCTTGGTATGATTATCGCTGGGGTATTGACCCAAATTACCCAGCCGCTATTTTGGATAAGTGTGACGGTGCTTTTTGTTGCGGCGATAGGCTATTTTGCCGCCCGTTTTATTCCCACCATGCCAGCGATGCAGCCTGATTTGAAGATTAATTGGAATATCTTTACCACCAGTATGGCGACGGTGCGTTATTTATACTCGTTGCCTTTTTTATTCTTTATCATTCTTGGTAATAGCTGGTTTTGGTTTTATGGCGCGACGTTTTTGACCCAAACACCAGAATTCAGCAAAGTCATTTTGCATGGTGATGAATCCGTGGTGATTTTCTTATTGACGCTATTTTCAGTTGGGGTGTCGATTGGCTCGCTACTGTGCAAATCCTTGACCAAAAACCAAGTCAGCTTGCGCTTACTGCCTTTTGGCATTGCAGGTCTTAGCATTTTTGCCATTGATTTATATTTTTCTTTGTCAGGGCTCAAACTCAATGTCAGCTCGGCTACCTTATTTGGTATCAGTGATTTATGGGGTATGAGCGGTAGCTGGCGCGTGTTTGCCGACTTGTTCTTTTTGGGCTTTAGCGGCGGTTTATATATCGTGCCTTTATACGCCTCTATGCAGGCTTATGCGCCAAAAAGCCATCGCGCGCGTATCGTCGGTGCCAATAATATCTTTAACGCCATTTTTATGGTGTGTTCGGCGATCTTTTCGATTGTGGTATTAAATGCGCTGGGTCTAAATTTGCCGCAACTGTTTTTAGTCACCGGCTTATTAAATATTATCTTTGGTATATTTTTATATCTCAAGCTTAATAAACATGTCAAACAGGCCGTTATCCAAACCCATGATGACGAGCAGAATCGATACGACTAGCGCCAAACGCAATATGAATCGGCAAGCCAATAATTTCGCTGACGAGATTGTCTATTGTTTGCTATAGTTGTTTGATAGGCTTAGTGGCCTATTAAATAGCTTAAACCTATTCATCATAAGTTCTATTTATAATTCATACAGCCATCAGGAGTGAATCATGGCGCAGCGTTCCTTATCAAAAATTGACCAGCTATTACTTGGCGTAGATAAAGCATTGCGAGCGGTCGTACCGCATTCAAATCCTAGCACGCGCCCGCTGCCTGTTAGCAGTGATGAGATTCCTGAGCTGAGTATCAACGAAGCCCGTCATGTCGCAGGCTTGATGCGTATCAATCATACGGGCGAAGTCTGTGCCCAAGGGCTGTATCACGGGCAAGCGTTTGCCGCTAAAAACGATGACGTCAAGCAAGCCATGCAGCAATCTGCTGAAGAAGAGGTCGATCACTTGGTGTGGTGCGAGGTACGATTAGATGAGCTTGGTAGCCATCCTAGTATTTTTACGCCTTTATGGTATGGCATGTCATTTGGTCTTGGCGCGGTAGCAGGGGCGATTTCTAATGAGTTCAGTTTGGGCTTTGTCGCCGAAACCGAAGCGCAAGTTAGTGAGCATTTACAAGACCATATCGGTCAATTGCCACCGCAAGATCAACGCTCAAGAGAAATACTGGCGCAAATGGATATTGAAGAATTACATCATCGCGAGTTGGCGCTGGCAAATGGCGGCGCGGCATTGTCGCCACTAGTACGCCACACGATGCGCTGGATGGCCAATCGCATGAAAGCCACGGCTTATCATTTATAAGCGTTTATCATCTATAATACGCAAAGCGCTACTAATCTGCATCCTTTTTTTAGTGGCTACAGACGGTATTATTCTGTGCTTTTAACAATCCTACTACTGTTAGCAGTCAGATTAATTTGCTAGGGTATGAAAAATTTGTACGATTTTACGGAATGCCAAAACCTAACGATCAATCAATGGATGAATAGATAACAAGTCAGTAACTACAACAACTGATAAACGACAACGATTAAACAAGGTAATTATTTTTATGAAAGCCATCAGCCAAACGCCTATTTCTAATAAAGCATCGCACTCTAGTAAAGTGCCCTACTCTAGTAAAGCGCCCCACTCTAGTAAAGCGCCTAGGTTTGCGACTCTAACAGCACTAGCAGCCGCTTGTGCCATGCTACTATCAGCACCGGCAAATGCAGCTGAAGAAGCGGATACCGCCGCAGCGCCCGCTACGAGCAGCACAGCAGTACCTAGCGCTATCGATTCTAGTAAACGTATCATTCGCCTAGCCAAGCCAAATGCAACGATCAGCACGGCGCAAGCTGATGCTCAAGCCAATGTTGGAGTTGAGACTGACGCTCAAAATAACGTTCAGCAGAACACCGCTCAACTAACTAACGTCGCGCAATCAGCTAATAATCAAGCCCTTAATACGCAGCAAGGCAATACGCAACAAGGCAATGCCCAGAATGTCCAGCAGGCTATTGTCCAACCAAACCGTGTGCCTTTAAACACGGCGCAAAATGCCGCCCAACCACCAGCCGTACCAACACCAGATACGTCGGAGTTGACCGGTACGACGCGCGTTTATGAGCGTGGTCCTATCACTGCGACGGGGATTGATTTACGCAGTGGTCAGCTGCCAAACATCCCAGCCCCGCAAGTGAGTATTTCAGATATCAGCTTTGTCCCTACCGTGCTCATACCGCAGCAGCAAGGACTTGGCACCGATAAACTGGACGTCAGCTTACTCGATGACTTTATCAAAGAAGTCTCACCAAATGCGCGCCATTATCCACCAAACTTCCCGAACCGCACCCAGCGCCACAACGCCCGCGAAAAAATCAAAGTCTTGACTGAATGGATTGAGCCGTATGCCAAAGCGCCAAATGCCTCGTACGATGTCTTAGTTCGCGCCGCCAAACTCAATGGCATGGGACGCAACTTAGATTTAGGCTCAGAATACACGGTACGTGGCGGACAATATATTGATCGCGCCATCAAACTGAAACCAAATAGCGGCGAGGCCAACTTTATCTATGGCATGATGCTCTCAGAAGGGGGCGGTTTTAAAGAAGGTCAAAAATATCTTGATCAAGCCGTTACTCTTGGTTATACCGAAGCTGAGCAGAGTCTTGCGCAATCTGACTTGTTAAGTGATCGCCGTGATAAGGCATTAGAGCGTTTACGCCGCTTGGCGCAACAAAACCCTGACAACGCTATTATTCGTCAACAAATCAAGCTCATCGAAGATGGTAAATTTTATATTTGGGATATCCCTGCCCCAGATATTAATATCAAACCAAGCACTTAATTCTTTGTGATGGAAACGTAAAGTGTTAGCTATTTGGTAAAATGATAGCTCACACTGTTTTCTAAAGAGCTGTAAAAAAGCGCGCTACAATTATGATTAATAATGTGAGCGCGCTTTTTTGTGCTTAATTTAGAAATATCTAAGTGGGCTTTGTTAAGCATTGCCTATCCATATTTTCGATAGTATTTCATGCTATATGAATATAAGATAGCTGACTATAAGATAACAACTACAATAGTCGAATAGCTCGACTTACGTTACACTCATGCTGCTATATAAAGGTGATATTTATCACTTATTTATGATGCGTTGCTGATACTTATTACTGGAATGACCTATGATATTTGCTGACCCTGCCAACGATATGCCGTCGCTAGAACATAAGCATAAGCATAAAAACAAGACGCCTTTTGCTCTATTCGCAGTGGTCGCAGCAATGGCGCTATTGCCTGCCTGTAGCACCGTCTCCGTCAATAAACAGCCCTCAGCAAAGACCATCGCCGCCCAGCGTGGCAATATCGTCACCGATAACAAATTGAGTAGCGATACCGCTTCAGTTTTATTATCAGCAGGGCTCAATGAGCAAGCGTGTATGCAGCAGTTTAACCTCTGCCTAACGCAGCTTACCGACAGCATGCTCAATGAACATTACCGCCCAGCTTTGGCAGTTTTTGCTGAATTACACTACGCTAAAGCGCGCCAGCTTGGCGAATCTAAAGACTGCCGCAATGCCCTCGCCCGCCCGCCAATTGACCCTTATTATGCCAACGCGCCTTTAAGCGACACTGATGCCAAGGCGCAGCAAAAAAGAACCGATAGCTGCTTGATTGGCTATCAAGAACGCTTGTTTGATGCCATTAAAACCAGTTATACATACTTATTTTATGACAGCTTAGAGCATGATTTTGAAGGTGCGGATAAAGAAACCAGACGCTCACACGCGCAAAGTCGTATTCCAAGTGAAATGGATATCCAAACCCAAGACATCTATAACGCCGCCAGTAACGATGTAATTACCCAGCTCTATCAAACGGCTGATGGTGGCGGTAAAATGATGGGTAATACCAAGGTAGAATACTTACCGACGTCGGCAAGCAAGGGGATTGGTAGCGAGCAAGCAGCGATTGCCAATCTTACGGCCGTCAAGGGGCAACCAACTGACCAAATCAAAGTCATGAAAATGCACATAGACGACTACAATCTCAATGTCTATTTGCCCAACGAAAATAACTACCTCAAAAATGCCAATCAACAAACCGCTGCCCTAACCGATTTGGTCTCGACCTATGAGCTGCGACTCTCTGGACTAAACTCTATTAGTAAGCGCCCAGGTCTGGGTATCAGCTTGGTGGCTTCATTAGACGACCGCTATACCACTACCATTCGTCAATTATTAATCTCGTCGTTAGCAGATAGGACGGGCAGACTGCATCAAGAAAGCCCTCGCCGAACAGCCAGCGATATAAACGAAAGTTCGAAAGAGCGCTCAAAGGATAGCTTGGACAGTGATGATGCCAGTACGCGGATTTATCCGACTGGACATTTACTAATGACCGGGCTGATTAAGCCGACGGGCAATAGCGTGCTTGATACCCTGAGCAGCAAACAGCTTGATATTCATTTATACAATCCTTACCGCAGCGAGAGCGCCAATATCTTAGGTGACGATTATCCACTGGCGGCAAACTTTTCAGCAGGTTACGGCTTATGGTTGGCAGAAAACCAGCTCGATGGCGTCGGTTATCTAAACCTGATTACCCGTAAAAAAGAAACCAGTTTACCCAAGCTCTTTATGCTCGAACCTTATGATGCTGATAAGCGCGTCATCATTATGCTGCACGGTTTGGCCTCAAGCCCAGCGACATGGGTCAATTTAACCAACGATATTTTTAATGACGACAAACTGCGCAATAACTATCAAGTTTGGCAGATTTTTTATCCAACTAACTTGCCTATTTTGGAAAATCGTTATCAAATCCAAAAGCTCATCAATACCGCTTATGAGAAAACCGACCCTACGGGGCAAAATATCGCCAGCAAAAATAGCGTCATTATCAGTCATAGTATGGGCGGTATCATTGCGCGTATGATGTTGTCTGACGAAAACTTGCTCGATGATTTGGACCGACTTGACGACCAAAATGCGCTGTCGATGAATGAGAAACGTCAAATACGTGAGGCGATCAAGCAGTCTGCGGGCAAAGAGCAGCTAAAAGAGCGTTTTGAGCTTAAAAATTTGCCACAAGTAGATACGGCGGTATTTTTATCGTCGCCTTTTCGCGGTACCGATTATGCCGACCGCTGGTTCACGCGCGCGCTACGCCGCATCGTGTATCTGCCCGTTGGTTTGGTAAAAACGGTCACCGATAACTTAGCAGCCTTGGCTATCCAAGGCGATTTGGCCCAAAACCCGCTCGGCGCGCTATATTTACAAAATGGCGCCAGTCAATTGAGTGACAAATCGTCTTTTATTCAATTAACCAAAGATATCCGTATCAACGACCGTATCACCTATCATTCAATCATCGCCAATAATGATGCCGATATCACCCGAGGTTTGGCAGAAATGCAGCCTGCTGGGGCAAAGCTCGATTTATCCGAAGAAGTAGCAGAGGATGACAATGCAGAGGACGCTATCGGCATCGATGATAACAACCCGCTGTTAACGGATAGTGATGAGTTACCAGGTCAACCGCTGGTCGCCGCCGTGACAGTCGATGGCGAGATTGGGCAAGCACTCACCGAGCAGCTGTCAGATGGTATCGTGCCCTACACCAGCGCTCACCTCGATGGTGCGGCGTCAGAGACGGTTATCAACGGCGGTCATAGCATCCAAGAAAACCCACAAACTATTTTGACCTTACGCCGTATTTTACATCAACAATTACAGCAGCAAGATGCAAACTAAATTTCACCTATATAAAAAGCTTTAAATTCTTATTATTAAAATTTGTTTTTTTATATTACTGTTTGGTATCTATTGATAACAATAGTTAAACAATGACTATTATTTCAAAGATTATTGGCTAATATTGTAAGTGGTTTATGAACGCATAGGTGTGTGATAGCACACTTGTGCAACTTGCGTGTGCGTAAGGTGAAGCGCATAATACTAAAACGTTTACTATGAATAAAACGATCGTTTGATGAATATTTAATAGTTTATAAGGATATAAATTATTTACTTTGGCTAAATAGTCAGCCCTAAAATTTTTGAGTCTTACCATAAGGTAATGAATAAAACATAAGGGTAATGAACGCTATTTTAGTTAAATTTTTATCTTAATTACATTTGCCGCTAACTACTACTTAGCGATTGCCCGTAATAATAAGCGCCCTGATTGATGGACGGTTACGGACAGTGACTTGCGCGTATCATGGAAGCCAACGCTATTCAGCTAACACATAAGGGTAACCGTTTATGTTCGCTACATTTATGATTGATCAAATGGATGCGTTGATGCTCGCACGCATTCAGTTTGCCTTCGTTATTTCCTGGCATATTATCTTCCCCGCTTTTTCTATCGGTCTTGCCAGTTGGCTGACCGTCCTTGAATTTCGCTGGCTAAGAACTGGCGAGCCCATTTATGTTGAAGTATACAAACATTGGGTTAAGATTTTCGCTGTGGTATTTGGACTGGGCGTGGTATCGGGCGTCGTCATGTCCTACCAATTTGGTACCAACTGGGCCGTGTTCTCCGACAGAGCTGGTAATATCTTAGGGCCATTATTGGCGTTTGAAGTCTTAACGGCGTTTTTCTTAGAAGCCTCCTTTTTAGGAATTATGCTCTTTGGTTGGGGACGGGTGAGCAAACGTATGCATTTTGCCTCCACCGCTATCGTTGCCATTGGTACCATGATTTCAGGATTTTGGATTTTGGCCGCCAACAGCTTTATGCAAACGCCGCAAGGTTTTATGCTGGGCGCTGATGGTCTGTTATACCCCACCAACTGGATTGAAATTATCTTTAATCCTTCGTTCCCTTATCGCTATGCCCATATGATGACGGCAGCCTTTTTAACCACCGCCTTTGTGGTTGGCGGTATTGGCGCTTATTATTTACAGTCCAAAAAGCACGTTGAGCATCGGCAGCATGGTCGAGTCATGCTCGGCATGGCGATGATTATGGCGATATTTGTGGCGCCAGCGCAGGTCCTCATCGGTGATGAGCATGGCTTAAACACTCTTGAGCATCAGCCAGCTAAAGTCGCGGCGATGGAGGGGATTTGGGAAGATGAGAGCGGTGCGGCATTGCGTCTGTTTGCGATACCCGACCAAAAAAACCAAACCAATAACTATGAGCTTAGCATTCCTTATGTCTCCGGTTTGATTCTCACCCATTCACTAGATGGTGAGGTCAAAGGTCTTAAAAATTGGGCACCAGAAGATCAACCGCCCGTTATGATTGTATTTTGGGCATTTCGTATCATGGTTGGTATTGGTATGTTAATGGTGCTCATCGGTTTATTTAGCCTTTATAAGTACTTTAAAAAGCAGCAGTTCGATCCTGAGAGTAAGCTCTTCCACCGTGCGTGGATGATGATGACGCCGCTTGGCTTTATAGCGCTACTTGCCGGCTGGTTTGTGACCGAAACAGGCCGTCAACCTTATACGATATATGGGGTTATTCGTACTGCTGAGAGTATGTCACCTATCGCAGCGCAGCAAGTGGCGACAACCTTGATTGGCTTTATTGTGCTATATGCCTTTGTGTTTGGCGCGGGCAGCTTTTATATTTTGCGCCTCATTGCACAAGGACCCAAACCGTACGAGGATCCGTCGGATGATCATTTCTATGATCACTCTGTCACCGAAGCCCAAGGTCGCACGCTAAGCGGTGATAAGCGCGCTGCTGATAAAACCAAAGGGCCTGAAGAAGGTTTGAATGAACCTGCTGACGACGTCGATGATGGAGGGTTACGCTAATGTTTAACTATGGTGATGTATTAGATTTACCCTTAATCTGGGGTGGCTTGATTGCGCTATCAGTCTTTATCTACGTCTTACTGGATGGTTTTGATTTGGGCTGCGGCATCTTATTTCCGTTTGCAGGCTCTGATAAAAACCGTAGCCGCATGATGAACTCTATCGCGCCTTTTTGGGATGGTAACGAGACTTGGTTGGTACTGGGCGGCGGTGGTTTATTCGCCGCTTTCCCTGTCGCTTACGGCATCATTATGAGCGGTCTTTATCTGCCGGTTATTTTTATGCTGTTTGGCTTAATTATGCGCGGCGTGGCGTTTGAATTCCGTTTCAAAGCCACCGCCCATCGCTACGTTTGGGACGGTTTCTTTTTTATCGGCTCTGTCGTTGCGACGTTTGCCCAAGGTATTATGCTTGGGGCGCTGGTCCAAGGTTTAGAGGCCAGCAATCGTCTGTATACGGGTGGCCCTTTTGATTGGTTCTCGCCCTTTTCTATCATGTGCGGTTTTGCGCTATTGATTGGTTATGCACTACTGGGTTCTACTTGGCTGATTATCAAAACCGAACATACGCTGCAAGTCTGGGCACGCAAAGTTTCAGGTTGGCTGCTCACCGCCTTAATCGTCGCAATGATTGCGGTGACGATATTCATGTATTTTTCAGATATCGAAGCGCTTGAAGGCTGGTTTAGTTTACCAGGGCTGTTGTATCTAGCGCCGATGCCAATTATCGTCTTGCTCTTATTCTTCTTTATGCGTAAAGATTTAACCACTGAGCGCGAGTATCGTCCATTTTTATTGACCGTTGCGTTATTTTTGATGGGTTATATCGGCGTTTGTATGGCAATATTCCCGTATATCGTACCGTATCAAATGACAATTTATGAGGCAGCAGCGGCTGATACTTCGCTCTCCTTTATGCTCATCGGCGCTGGTATTATGTTACCTATTATCTTAAGCTACACGGCTTTCGCGTATTATACTTTTAAAGGTAAAACCGACCACGAGCATATGTATTAAACAAGCTGCGGCTATTATCTATCTAGTAAGGATAGTAGCCGCGCTTAGCTTAATCCGCTCATAAAGGCGTAATGACTGATTATTAGAAAATGGCTTAGATTGGAAAGGCAGTTTGGAGACAGTGATGAAAAAACTCAGTAAAAAACAATCGCAATGGGCTTGGTTTATAGGCTTATATTTGGCGGGTTTTTTGGTTGTTTTTACCATTGCCCAATTAATAAAATTGGCAATGGGTGTATAAAATCTCTTTTATCAAAACCTAGCGCCATAAAAAAGCAGCGCTGAATAGTAAATATTCAGCGCTGCTTTTTTTAACTTTAACTGTCGTAAAACCGCTTAAGCGCCGCGATGATTATCGACACCGTGATTTTCTATATAGTCATTGATTTGCGTTAGACGCTCGGGCGTACCGACGTCTATCCAATTGTCTTTAATCACCTCAGCGGTAATTTGGAACTTTAGCATTGCTTGTTTTAACAAGGGCGCAAGCGCTGCCGGTTGTCCTGTTACCAGCCCATCAACCAGTCTTGGTGAGATGATACTGATGCCAGCAAAGGTATATTTGTCCGCATCGGCAATCGGCTGCTCGCTTGCCAGTCCATTATTGATAGCAAAGTCGCCGCCATTATTATGCTCAGGATTGTCAATCAATAATAAGTGAGCTCGTTGGTCAGCGCCTAACTGGTAATCTCGCAACTGCGCAAAATCGTAGGTCGTCCAAATATCAGAGTTGACCAAGATAAAAGGCTCATCGCGCAGCTTATGGTTTTGCAGCGCGTTAAAAATCCCACCAGCAGTCTCAAGCGGCTCATCGCCCTCATCTGACCAATGCAGCGTCACGCCATACTCTGCGCCATCACCCAACGTCTGCATCAGCTTGTCTGCAAGCCACGAGGCATTGATAGTGATATCAGTAATGCCAGCGGCTTGTAGCGCCTTGATATGCCAGACAATAAGCGGCTGCCCGCCTACTTCCACCAAAGGCTTTGGCGTCTCGAGTGTGAGCGGACGCAGGCGCGTACCCTTGCCAGCCGCCAAAATCATCGCTTGCGTTATTACCGACATACACGCTCCTTGTTGTTGGCTGTATGATTGCCTATTATTCATTATCGACTGTTTTGAACAAAGTAAAAGCGATGAATACTGTCATCGCTTTTATTTTGCTCATGCTGTTTAAATATACTGTTGTACAAATTTATGTTGATAAGCAGGCAAGATAGACTCTCGCAGCCATTCATTAAACGGGCTGACTGCCTGCTGCATATTGGAATTGCCGTGTTCTGCCAGCCATTCTAGCTCAAAAATCAGGTCACGCATGACTTTTGGAATATCGGCCAAATAGCGGCTTTTGCCATCACGCTCAAACAGGCGGATAAAAATACCCAGCACTTTTAAATGCCGTTGTACGCCCATGACATTGACATCATTTTCAAACTGCGCTGCATTATCAGCCGTTACCAGCCCTGCCTGTTTTTGCAATTGCCAGCAGTCCTGTATCCAGCTTGATACCTGACTCTCTGGCCATTCTACATAAGCATCGCGTACTAAAGACACCAAATCATAGCTATACGCGCCTATCACCGCATCTTGAAAATCAATCACGCCCAAGCGCGTATGATCCGCTTGGTCTTGCATAAGGTTGCGACTGTGATAATCACGATGCACAATAACCTGCGGCTGAGCCAAAATCTCAGCGATTACAGCCGATTTAAGATTATCCCAAAGCGTTTGCGCAAGCTCTATACCAATATAAGGAATAAACCACTCGCTAAATAAATCCATCTCACGGTTTAATAGCGCGGTATCATAATCTGGTAATTGATGATCCGTCTTTGCGGTCGCCACTGGCACCGCTTGCAAGGCCACCAAAGTGCGCAGCGCTGATTGATAGTAATCATTCACCTGAGCGGCTGGCGCATCGACCAGCAGATGAGCAAATTCTACCGCACCAAAATCTTGCAATACCAAAAAGCCTTTTGCCACGTCTTGAGCGACGAGCGTCGGGACATTGATTGCTGGCGCCATCAGTTTTGCGACATTAATAAACTGCAGCAACGCGTCTTGTTCATCGGCTGAATCCATGACAATATAGCGCCCTGTTTCGACAGCATCATTGTCAAGTAGTTGAATACGGTGATATTGGCGCGCGCTGGCATCGCCCGGCAGACTATCAAGAATAAATTTTTGGTTGGCAAACACGTCTTGCAGCCATTGCTCTAACTGCTGCTGGCGCGTAGCGGGTACGCTAGGCACTGTCATGGTTTTATCCGTCATAAAAAGTATCGCAAATTAAATATCAGCCATAAATAAGTGATATGTGGGGCAAATAGTTGTTAAAATAATGAGCGTGCAACTGAGCAACGCAGCCGCTTTAAGCAGACAAACTCTACTGGCTATGTAGCCGTAAAAAGGTCTGTATAATTCGCTATATTATAAATTTTGGTAAATAGTGTAGCTGATTTGGTTTTTTTTGACTATGATTAGTCGTCATTATATGTAAAACGTTCCGATTTTCGAGATTATCGTCTTAATGACAGGTTTATTCGCCGTGAAATAACGTTAAAATACAGCCTGTCATTTAACGATCGCAATCCAATAGGCTCTACAATCATAGGTGTGCCCTTGTTATATTCTCCGCTTTACCAAAGCATCCGTTTGATTTTATTTGGCGCCTTGGGCTTAACCAGCTTGACGGTCAGTGCGGCTCTTAATCCTGTCGATAATAATGTTGATGCACAGACGACTGAGCCACTAATCACTGAAAATAGTAGTGACGCCGCCTTGTCTACCCTCTCTACTGAAAGGGCCAATCAAACCCAAAATGGCGCTGCTGATGCTAATAATAAAGCGTTAAACAGTCAATTAACAACTGCGCCTGCTCTTGATAATAATGTAGACATTACGGCAATTAGTGACAGCAGTGACAGCAGTGACAGCAGTGACAGCAGTGACAGCAATAATGTTAATAACAATGCCGTCAATAACGCTACTAAAGCAAATAATACCACTGCGCCTGTCAATAACAGCACCGCTAAATCCAATAAGCGCAGCATTGATGTCAATGACGAAAGTATTCAAGACAGCCTGATGCGTTTAGCAGAATTTTATGAATTAACGCCTGATACAGATCCCGCTACGTTACACAATAATAGCAATGATGACGTAGCAAATAGTAATAACGAAGATATTCAAAACTCTTTTGCCGCGCAAACCATTGAACCTGTAGGCAACGACTTAAAACTGCTACCAAATAGCGTCGATAGCGCCCAGCGCTGCGAAGGTCAATGGGTTTATCCTAAGAAAAATCCTAATTACCAACGTGCGATCAATGAAACGGGCGCACCTAACGGCCAGCCAGTGCCCAACTTAAACGGCATTCCTAATAATCAAGCGCCGCTGTTTGCAGAGTCAGATTATGGCTATTACGACAATGTCGACTACGCCGAGCTTTCTGGTAATGTCATCGTTGACCAAGGAACGCAGCATATCGAAGCAGAAAAAATCGTACTCGATTTGAACAACAATGTGGCTGCCGCACAGGGTAAAGTGATGTTTACCGACCAAGCGACTGGACAAAACAAAAACGCTACTGGCACGACCCCAGCTAGCCGTGTGCAAAATAGCGCATTTCAAAACGGCAACGGACAAAATATTAATGTCCAAAACGGTAAATCTAGCCTCAGTGATAAAGCCTCAACTGGCGGTCTTATCGGTGTCGCCGACAGCTTAAACTACAATACCGAAACCGGACAATCAACAGCTAAGGACGTGGCTTTTGCTAGCGTAGAGCTGCAAGCGCACGGCTATGCCAAGCGCTTAAACCGCCCTAACGAGACGCAGTATGAGCTTGATGAAGTGATGTTTAGTACTTGCCCGCCGACCAACCGCAAATGGCAGTTTGATGCCAAAAGCATCGATTTAGATACCGAAACAGGCCGCGGCGAAGCTTACAACACAACGTTTAAAATTGCTGATGTACCGGTATTTTATTTGCCCTATTTTAATTTCCCTATAGACAACAGACGCAGCAGCGGCTTTTTATTACCGAGCGCGAGTGTCGGTAGTGAAAGCGGACTTGAAGTTGACGTACCTTATTATTTTAATTTAGCGCCGAACTACGATGCCACCCTTAATACTCGTGTTTATACCAACCGTAACCCCATGCTCTCCGGTGAGTTTCGTTATCTAACTGAGGAGTACGGCGAAGGAATTTTTAACGGCTCTTATTTGCCCAATGATAAAAAATATGACGGCGAAGACCGCAGCAGCTTTTTTTACGATCATTACTGGTCATCTACCAGTATTCCACGCTTAAGTGGCGACGCAAAATATAGCTATGTGTCAGATGCCGATTATCTCAACGACTTCGACACCTTGGGTTTGTCAGACAATACGTTAAACCTACCACGCCGTGCGCGGGTGAATTATTATAACGATTATGTCAATGGTGAATTAAAAGTCGAGACTTTCCAAACGCTCGATGCGTTTAACAATAACGGACAGCCATTACAAGACAAAGACAAGCCATACTCGCGCTTGCCACAGCTTAAACTTGACTATCGTCTGCCGTGGGCAAAAAGCTTTGATATCACAGGGGTAAGTGACTCAGCTTATTTTAAAAAATCCATCGATGATGGCTCTGAAAATGAAAAAAGTGGCACGCGTTTTTATAATAAATTAAGCGCTGTTTATCCGATGGAAAAATCTTGGGGCTATATCAAACCTAAGCTCAGCTTACAGCATCTGTATACCTCTTACGATGAAGACAGCTTGGCGGACAATGATTTGAGCAAAGATGACGGCAACCAATCGGTATTTGTGCCTCAAGTCAGTGTCGATGCTGGTTTACACTTTTCTCAAGCGGGCTCACCCTTCGGCGCCTTTGACGATACTTTAGGCGGTTATCGCTTGCTCAGTCCGCGCTTAAAATATACCTACTCGCCCTATAAAGACCAAAACGATATTCCTAACTTTAATACCCGTATTGCCTCTATCAACTACGAGCAACTGTTTTCGGACAGCTGGTTTTTAGGTCATGACCGCTTGCAAGATTTGCATGCCTTTACACCCGGTATTAATTATCGTTACATCGACGCAACGGGTGTGACACGTTTTGATGGTAGTATCGCAGAGCAGTTTTATATCGATGATGGGCGCGTGACCCTCGAAGACCAAAAACCCGTGCTGACGAATTCTTCCTCAGGATTGGTGTGGGATACCAGTACCCAGCCTTATAATAACGTCTGGGTCGATGTAAGCGGCGCGCTTACCCATAGCTATGATTTAAACTATATTACTACTGAGCTGCGTTATCAGCCATCTGACAACAGTTTATTTAACGTCGGCTTTGTGAAGCGTATGCGTGATGAAAACACCGATCAGTTACCTTTATCGGCGTTTACCGCATCAGCGGTTTTCCCAATTAATAATAACTGGCGCGTATTGGCGCAAGGTCAATACGATTATAATCGTGATAAGATGCTCGACTCGTTAATCGGTGTTGATTATGAGGATTGCTGTTTTGGTTTTGCAGTTTATGGTCGTCGTTACTATAATGACTTAAACATCAAAGACAAACCCACACAAGCGATTATGGCAGAAATCAGACTCAACGGTCTTGGTAGCGGTAGCAGCCGCTTAACACGCTTACTTTCTGATAAAGTGTTGGGCTTTGAGCCGGTTCAAAGCGCCTGGAAAGATGAATAAAACGTCGTCTATATCCTTAGACTCACGTATGATTGATGGTTTATGTATCAAGTAACATTTGTGCTATAACAGCATATAGCAGTGTTTACACCCTATTATAAACAGCCTTAGACGCTACTTAAATAAAAAGCAACGGCTAAGGCTTAACCGATTACCATCCGATGCAATGACATTGATGAGGAGCATCATGAGATTTTTTTCTTTACGTCAGACAAGCCGAGTTGTATTGCTTTCTATGGGTATAACGGGCGCTATTGCTCTGAGCCTAAGTGCGCAAGCAGCCACCGTTAAGCCTGCAAAAGCACAAGCAAATGTCGCAGCTGGAGAAAATAGCGCCGCACGTTTGACGCCTGCCAATAGTACGGACGGTATCATTGCCTTGGTCAATGAAAACGCTATCTTAAAAAGTGATCTCATCGCTGCTATGGCGCAAACCCAAGCACGGGCGCAGGCGGCTGGTGAACCGATTGCCAATTCAGCCCAGCTGCAGTCTGAAGTACTAAACGCCCTCATCATGCGTGAATTACAACTCTCAATGGTCAAACGAGTTGGTCTCAACCCTGATGAAGCTGCCATCAATCAGCGTCTGACTCAAATCGCCCAAGCAGAAGGACTCAGCAGCCTTGGCGAGTTGCAACAACGTTTGGACGCTGCAAAACCAGGCAGTTATGCTACCCTACGCGCGCAATTGATTGAAGATGCCGCGATTCAAGCCTTGCAGCAGCGCCAAATCGCAAGCCGCGTGCGCATTAGCGAACAAGATATCGATGCCTTTTTAGCCTCTCCTGAAGCCAAGCGTTTGAGTCAAAGCGAATATCAAACTATTCACGTACGTATCCCCTATATGGACGATTACAGCCGTCTGTCGGACGTCCAGCGTGAAGAAGCACTAAAAGTCGCGCAGCGTCTGCGCACACGACTGCAAGCGCCAAATGTCGATGTCACAGAAGCCATTGCCGCAAGTCAAGGCAGCTACCCTATTCAGCTGCAAGGCGGCGATATGGGCTTTCATAAAGCGGCTGCACTACCAACCGAGCTTGCCAGTGAAATCACCAAGCTTGAAGTTGGCGCCGTCAGTGCGCCGTTAGTGACCCCAGAAGGTATTGATATCATCAAACTGGCTAATAAAAAATCCAGTGATACCATGCTAGTGCCGCAGTGGCATACGCGTCACATTTTAGTCAAAGTCGATGAGCTACAAACCGATGCTTTGGCGGAGCAAAAAATCAATGACCTCTACGAGCAATTACGTAAAGGTGCCGACTTTGCGAGCCTAGCTTCAACTTATTCAGATGATCCCGGTTCAGCAGGACGCGGTGGCGATTTGGATTGGGTTGGTGAAGAGCAAATGATTGGTCCGTTTGAAGCAACGATGAAGAATACCCCAGTCGGCGATTATTCTGCACCATTCAAAACGCAATTTGGCTGGCACATTCTAAAAGTTGAAGGCAAACGCGAGCAAGATG
>NZ_DAINDI010000021.1:43527-44795 GCF_036731945.1 Psychrobacter sp. | reverse complement strand
GGACAACTTACATTGTCATCAAAAGTTACAATTTCAAAGTTACTAGGATCGGATAATATCTCGCGTACCAACATATTGTTTAATGCGTGACCAGATTTATAAGCATTAAAACGACCTAAAATAGGATAGCCAATGAGGTATAAATCGCCTAAAGCATCGAGAATTTTATGACGCACGAATTCATCGTTAAAACGTAGACCTTCTTCATTAAGAATATTGGCATCATCAATAACAATCGCATTGTCCATACTGCCACCTAGCGCCAAGTTATTTTGGCGTAGAGCCTCGATATCTCGTAAAAAACCAAAAGTACGCGCTGAGCTTAACTGTTCAATAAAATTTTGCGTCGAAAACTGCAGTTGTGCATGCTGAAAATCTTTATTAATAGCAGGATGGTCAAAATCAATCTCGAAATTTAACTCAAAACCATCATAAGGACGCAGCTCTGCCCATTTGTCATCAACTTTGACGCGGACAGGACGCACAATTTTAATAAAACGCTTTGCTGCTTTTTGTTCACAGAAACCTGCTTGCAGTAGCAAACCTACAAATGGCGCGGCGCTACCGTCCATAATCGGGATCTCCGACGCTGATACGCGGATTAATAGGTTATCAACCCCTAGCCCTGCTATCGCACTGAGCAAATGCTCAACGGTACCCACACGCGTGCCACCAAATACTAAGTTCGATGACATCATGGTATCTTGTACCAAAAAGGCACTGGCAGGAATCGGTTCGCTACCTGCTATATCAGAACGCTCAAAAATAATGCCAGTATTAATAGGCTGCGGATGAAACTCTAAGTCAACAGGTTGACCACTATGAAGACCAGTACCTGTAACGGCTATTGCTGTTTTTATGGTTCGTTGGTTCATGGCTGTCTTCTCACATATTTTGTTACAATTGCCATAGTGTAGCATTACCCGACCCTATTTCGCTAGCGCTAAAAAGCGTTAATTTGCTTATCTCTTTGATTGATAACACTTATCGTCATTATTTTAACGTTTATTTTTATAACGTAACAAATGCTCAATCTTAGCTAAATTATGACTAAAGCCTATTTATTAACCATCAACCTTTTATTTTTTTACTTTTTTAAAAAACAAAAAAGCCAGTATCGAAATACTGGCTTTTTTATTCAAACTATCTAATGATTGCTTTGTTAAAGACTATTTATTCTGTTGACGCTTAAGATAATCTTGAATGCTGTTGGTTTTAGTTTTAGGCTGTTCTTGCGTCACATTTGCGCGTACGGGACTTTCTTGATA
>NZ_DAINDI010000021.1:20866-43517 GCF_036731945.1 Psychrobacter sp. | reverse complement strand
GCTTGGGCTTGTTTTTGGCTATTTAGCGCACTGGTATGCAAGTTCGGATCCACAGGCTGTGTACTATTAACAGAAGGTACTGGCTGCTCCACGACTTCAGGCTCTTGACCCGCATTTTCATCTAAGGTCAGACCCGTTGCGATAACCGTCACATGCAAATCATCACCCATTTTTTCATCAATAACAGAGCCGTAGAAAATATGGGCATCGTCGATATCGGTGATTTCTTCAACAATGACACTGATTTTACTCATCTCATCGAGTGATAATGACTCAGAAGAAATAACGTTAACGAGTAAGCCTTTGGCATTCTCTAAACGTAAATCATCAAGCAATGGCGATCTGATGGCTTTCTCGGTTGCTTGACGCGCACGATCATCGCCGCTAGCACGTCCAATACCCATCATAGCGTGACCTTTAGCCGTCATCGCGGTGCGAATGTCGTTAAAGTCAATGTTAATCATACCTTCGCTAGCGATGGTTTCTGCAATACCTTGTACCGCATGCAATAAAACGTCATCGGCCTTTTTGAAAGCATCCTGCATAGAGATGTTGCCGTAGACGCTCATAAGCTTATCATTGGGAATCGTAATGATTGAGTCAACGAAATTGGTCAACTGCTCAATACCCGCTTTGGCAGCCTTAATACGCTTACCACCTTCAAACTTAAATGGCGTTGTTACAACTGCTACGGTCAAGACTTCCATTTCTTTGGCAATACGCGCAACCACTGGAGCGGCGCCCGTACCTGTACCGCCGCCCATACCAGCGGTAATGAACACCATATCTGAGTGCTCAAGTAACGCACGGATAGCTTCTTCATCTGCTTCTGCAGCTTCACGACCGACTTCTGGGTTTGCCCCTGCACCGAGACCACGGTTGGTCTTGGCACCAAGTTGCAATTTATGCGGCGCTGTTAGACGATCGAGCGCTTGTTTATCCGTATTAGCACAGACAAACGTTACACCTCTAATCCCTTGTTGTACCATATGCTCAACTGCATTACCGCCGCCGCCGCCCACACCGAATACAGTGAAGCTTGCCTGGCCGTTATTTTGAAGCTGATTATCATCTGGCATGGTGTATTTTGACATAAAAAGATTTCTCCAGTTGCAGATAGCGTGATGGTCGATACGTAGTAACACACTCATAGGGCGCGCTATCGACTTACTATATATAAACGTATTTAATTAAAACAGGGCAATGGCTTAAATAGTCATGCGTTGCCAATATATGCCGTTATGGTACAGGGTGCTGCTATTAATCTGTTTGCTTATTATGCTGTGACTTACTCTTCTCTGCTTAACAGAGGCAAATTTGCCAGCAGAATTATAATATCTTTTTGAGTACACTCGCAAAACGTTGTCCGGCACTTTGAAAAACACCCTTCACGCGACTTTTTTGAATCGCTTCTGGCTCACTTTTTTCACTACGACGAAATTGCTCGCTCTGACTATATAGTAAGGTACCAAATGCGGTTTGATAAGCACGATCATTGACCTGCATATTCAGCTGTTTAAACGATTCATCATTATCAAAGTGATTATAAGCGCTAATCGCAGGATGGGTATTGGTCAATACTACTGGCATTTTTAGCAATTTTTTGGCAAAAGGTATCATGCCTTTAATAGAGCTGCCGCCGCCTGAGAGTACCAGCCCTTTATCAATATAGCCTAACAAATCGGCATCATGTAATTGGCGCACCACCTCGGTAAATATTTGCTCATAGCGCGCTTCAATAATACGCGCTAGATTATATGTACCGATATTAATCTCGTCACCCGAGCCTTGCGGCTTAAATAGAAAGAATGAGCTGGGATCGACACTATTGACATCAACCGTACCGTGTGTCTTTTTAAGGCGCTCAGCTTCTATCATTGAGATACCGACATCGGCTGAAATGTCCATCGTCACTTCATGGCTACCAGTGGCAATACAATGAGTGAAAATCAGCTTATTTTCTTTATAGACGCAAATACTCGTGGTACTGGCACCAATATCGACCAAACAAACCCCTTGCTGGCGCTCATCGGGCATCAAGCTATATTCTGCGCTGGTCACCGCATCAAAAACGATGTGGTCGATACCGACGTCACAGCTTTGCAAAAGTTTTTGAATATTCTGACGGCTAGAGACAGGCATCATCATCATATGATACATGACGGTGATATTGTGTGCGACCATGTCAATGGCATCGTCAACCATAAACGCTTGATTGTCGATATAAATACCTTGTTGGCAACAATGCATCAAATAATAATCAGGCGACAAATCTTGTGACTTAGCATTGGATAACGCTTGCACCATATCTTGGGCACGGACAACTTCGTCTTCTACCCTAACATCTCCGGCACTGTTTTTACTTAACAGCTCAGGAGTCGCTAAGGTCAGCCAAACGCTATGCACGCGGCAATTGGCAGTGTCTTCGGCTTCTTGAATTGCTTGTCTGATAGCGCCTTGTAAGCGTTCGCGATGCTTTATCTGACCTTGATAGAAGTCGTTATTTTTAACTTGTCCTACACCCATAATACGTATGTCTTTTGCAGACACAACATTACCAATAACGACATAGACTGCCGTGGCACTTAAATGGACAACAACCAGATTTTCAGTATTTTTCATGGTACCAGACAAATTATCGCTAAACAGGAGAGCAAATGACGTCTCCATTAAATCATTGAAAATGCGTTATGATCACGCGGTCATATTATCAGTAAACTCTCTTTATCAAGAAGCAAACGGGTATTGGAAATCGATTGCTTTCTTAATCTATGGTGCTTTATTTTTATTGCTTAGTATGGTTTTACGATGCTATTTTATGGCGGTGTTTCACCATCTTTTGGGGGCGCCAAATTCCATGCGATAGTAAATCCATTTTTATAACGAAGGTCGACAGACTGCATTTCATCGCGGCGATTACTTAATTGATTACCAAGCAGTTGACTTAAATTCAACAGTTTTTGCGCAGTGTTTTCATTATCAACGATAACACGTAAGCCATTATCAAAGCGAATCAGCCACGTCATTCTTGGCGATAAAATGATATCCTCAACTTGCATATCGAGCGGTGCATACCAGTCGTTAACTTGTTGCATCTGCTGCATGATAACTGGCGCTTGCGCTATATCGCCTTGCAGCGTCGCAAATTGCTCTTGCGTCAGCTCTCTACTATCAGCTGGCACAAAAACTGCGCCTTTTGCATCGACTAAACGCTCGGTACCAAAATTTGCCACGGCCTGTTTTGGCAGCGCTTTCACGACAATACCTTGTTGCCAATCACGGCTGATACTGACTTGATCAACCCAAGCAAGACCGGTAGAGATATCTCTGAGCGCCTGCAAATCAGAAGTAAAAAAACTGCTCACGCTTTGTTGGTTCATCACTTGTTGTAACGCACGATATTGCGCTACGGTCAGCCCTCTATTGTCGACGTGGATAGCGGCGGGCGGTGCATCACGCAATGCTTTACCGCCCATGACCAATATCAGCACCAGCAAACCTAACACCAATACTGTGAAAAAATATCTGAGCATAGAGGGTATTTGCAAATTAGATTTAGGGTGCGAGGTTTTATCACTCATCAAGTCAGCGATGTCATTGACAGTTTGAGTCATAATACATGTCGTCCCTATTTTTGCTTAAACTATTTGCATAATGCTAATAGTACTTATTATTAATGGTAAATCTGCTAATCGGTGCAGCAATCGATGAAACAGCCATATTATCAATTTATTTGTCCAAAACGAGCGATAAGGCTCAGTTAGGCGCATTAAAACGTAACATTTTTCTTATTTAATGAATAACTTAAAGAAATTGCTTAAATAACCATAAATATCACTAATATAGACCAATAATTACAATATTAACGTATTTTACGTTTAAACAATAGCTCAACCCTTACTACTAACCACGAATTTACACAAGTTTACATGAAGCTGTGTTATAGCAGGGCTAGCGATACATTTGTCTGTATTAGATAGCACTATTAATGATTAAATATGACGCTGATCAAATACAACTTATGATCAAATAGAGCTTATATAGTCAATTTAAAAAGCATTCGCACAATTTTATATGCTGCTAAATTCCTAACTATAAAGTTTGCGCTAGAATATGCCAGCATAAAGCATCAAAATCCATACCGCGAGCTTTGGCAGCCATTGGTACTAAACTATGACTGGTCATACCCGGCACGGTATTAATCTCGAGTAGCCAAAAGTTGCCTGCTTCGTCTTGCATCGCATCAATACGTCCCCAGCCTTTAGCATCGACAGCACGGAATGCCGCCAAGCTCAAATCTTGCAAGTGCTTTTCATCAGCAGCGCTTAGCCCACAAGGAATATAATAGCTGGTATCGTTACGGTTGTATTTGGCTTCAAAATCATAGAAGTTGGTGATATCAGCAGGCTCAAGGCGAATAACCGGATAAGCTTCGTCATCGATAATAACAATGGTAAATTCGCGCCCAGTAATCCAGCGCTCAGCCATCACCGCGTCACCGCACTGCACCGCCGTTGCATAAGCGGCAGGCAATTCATCGAGGTTATTGACTTTGGTCATACCAATGCTTGAGCCTTCATGGACTGGTTTGATAATCAGCGGCAAGCCAAGCATATTCACCACTTGCTGCCAGTCGGTATCCACGGTTAACAATGAAAATGGCGCGGTTGATAAGCCGCAGCCTTGCCAAAGCTGCTTGGTGCGGACTTTATCCATTCCAAGCGCTGATGCCAAAATACCAGAACCAGTTTGCGGAATATTAAACCATTGCAGCACGCCTTGTAGCAGACCGTCTTCGCCGCCGCGACCATGCAAGACATTAAAAACGCGATCAAACTTACGTAGCTCGGTAATATCTTGATCTTTTGGGTCAAAATGAGTGGCATTTACACCTTGATTTTGTAGCGCTTTTAATACGGCTGCTCCACTGTCTAATGAGACGCTGCGCTCGTTGCTACTGCCGCCACAAATGACGGCAACTTTACCAAACTGACTGGCGTCTTTGACTTTGCTGTTTGCGATGCTAGGAACGGCCTTATCGTTTTGCTCATGACTTGCAGCATTATCTTGCTGTGCTTGTGCCGCCGCTGCTAACGCCAGATCTGGATTGACAATCGTAGCTTTAGCGTCTGCATTGATACTTTTATCAATATTACTTTCATTTTTTTGCTTAATGTTTTCTTGTTTAATGTTTTCTTGGTTATTAATAGTCATGAGTCTTATTCCTAAAATTCTTTTGCGGCTTGTTTGATATATAGATTATTGGCAGCCAATTCGACGGCTATTTGTCCGACATTTCCTGCCCCCTGGGTGATTAGCATGTCATTGGCTTTGAGCAAACGCTGCATGACCGGGGCGATATTAGCTTTATCGATAATCGTTGGCTCAACGGCGCCGCGCAAACGGATACTACGTGCCAAGGCTTTGGTATCAGCGCCAGCAATCGGAGTTTCACCAGCAGGATAAACGTCCAATAACAACAACTCATCGACGCTTGAAAGCACTTCGACAAAATCATCAAAGCAATCACGCGTACGACTATAGCGGTGCGGCTGGAACATCATGACTAAGCGGCGCTCAGGGAAGCTTTGACGCGCCGCTTTAATGGTTGCATCGACTTCTCTTGGATGGTGACCATAATCATCAATCAGCAAGACGTTACCATCGTCTATTTCTACAGAAGCTTGCTGCTCAAAGCGGCGACCGACACCGGCAAATTTTTGCAGGGCGCGGGTAATCGCTTCATCGTCGACGCCTTCATCGGTTGCCATGGTAATAGCAGCCAGTGCATTATAAACGTTGTGTACACCGGGAATATTTAAAGTCAAACGTAGTGGCTCACGGTCGCGTCGTAAGACGGTAAAGTGAGTTTTTGTACCTTCGCTGACCAAATCAACCGCCTGTACATCGTTAAACGGCTCAAGCCCAAAGGTTAATACTGGACGCCCGATATCATCAATCATAGCGTACAATTCAGGGTCGTCGCCGCAGACCACCGCTAAACCATAAAACGGCATATTTTGTAAAAACTGGATATAAGCGGCTTTTAATTTATCAAAACTGTTGCCATAGGTTTCCATATGGTCTTGATCAATATTGGTGACAATCGCCGCCATCGGATGCAAAGTTAAAAACGACGCATCAGATTCATCGGCTTCGGCAATTAAATAACGGCTGCTACCAAGCGCAGCATTTTTACCAGAAGCATTTAATTTACCACCAATGACATAAGTCGGATCGAGCTTACCTTCTGCCATCATGGTGGTCAACAGACTGGTAGTAGTGGTTTTACCATGGGCGCCCGCTACAGCGATACCATGACGATAGCGCATCAACTCGCCGAGCATATCTGCACGGCGTACCACGGGCAGACGCGCTTCAAGCGCTGCCTTTACTTCAGGGTTGCTACGGTCGATGGCAGACGAGACGACGATGACATCGGCATTGGCGATATTTTTGGAATCATGCCCAATCGCGATATCAATACCAATGTCTGCTAAGCGCTTCGTCACCAAGCTTTCAGCAATATCCGAACCACTGACTGTATAACCTTGATTGTTCATCACTTCAGCGATACCACACATCCCCGAGCCACCAATGCCAACAAAATGCAAATGCTGGATACGGCGCATTTCTGGTATTTCAATCAAACGTTTAGTTAAAGATTTAGCAGAGGTCGGCATAGGGTTTTCTCTTTATTGAAGACGAACAAATTTGGTTAATAATAAGTAATAAAAATAATAAACAAAACAATCAGCTTTTATAACGCCTGCCAGATAATATCGGCAACTCGCTGACAAGCTTGACGATTGGCAAGCGCATGGCCTTTTTCTGCCATCTCTAAACAAGCGCGTCTATCTAGCATATTGAGCTCATTACTCAGCTTGTTAGGAGTCAGCTCGCTTTGTGGCAACAAAATCCCTGCTTGGTGCTCGGTCAAGGTGCGCGCATTGGCGGTCTGATGGTCATCAACGGCGCTTGGTAGCGGGACAAATATTGCCGCTATCCCAACGTTTTGAATTTCCGTCACCGTCAATGCCCCCGCTCGACAAACCACGATATCCGCCCAATTATACGCCGCTGCCATATCATCGATGAATGGCTGCACAGTGAACTGATGAGCGCTTAATGCTTCACTATCATACGCCGCTTGCGTAGCGGTTTCATTATCGCGTCCACATTGATGACGCACCTCAAACGGACGGTCAAGCAAAGCCAATGCTTTTGGCAGCGTCTCATTTAACACTTGCGCGCCAAGTGAGCCGCCAACCACCAATAATTTAAGCGGGGAGCTGTCGTTGACATCGTAACGCACACTAGGCTCGGCAACTCCACTAATAGCATTGCGCACGGGATTCCCTACCGTTTCTATCTTGCTATCACTCTCGCTACTAGCAAAGGTATTCTCAAACGCTTGCATGACCTTGGTCGCCATCTTGGCCAAATAGCGATTGCTCATGCCAGCAATGGCATTTTGTTCATGGATAATCAGCGGCGTTTTGGTCAAACGCGCCGCAATACCGCCGGGTGCGGTGACATATCCGCCAAAACCGACAACCACATCAATCTGATTGCCACGGATGACCTTGATCGCCGCCATTGTCGCTGACAACAAATTAACCGGTAGCTTAAGCAAACGCCCTACGCCTTTACCGCGCAGCCCTTGCATATTAAGCGCATGAAAAGGATAGCCAGTTGGGGCAACCAAGCGATTTTCCATGCCATTTGGCGTACCCAGCCAGTGAATAACCGCGCCGCGCTTGGTCAATTCTTCGCTAACTGCTAGCGCTGGAAATACATGTCCGCCTGTCCCCGCAGCCATCATTAATATATGCGGTGTTTTCATGAACGTCTGCCTATCTTTTCTTTATGTATATGAAAGACTTATTATCTTTTGATTGCGCTATCTATCGAACCAAAACAGCCTTATAAAAGCCCGCATAGTATAGTGTAAATCGCTGCCGGATAGACAGCATTTTGTGCCGTATGAATAATAAAAATCCAAGCCGTGATTCATCGCGGCTTGGCTTTTATAAATTCACTTAATAGGTCAAAAAATCATTTTTCATGATTTTTTATCACTTTTTAAAAGTGCTATTAAGAGATACGGTCTATCGTTATAGCTTAGCACACTGTTTTTTAAGTATTGTGCACATAGCTTAGTGATAAATTACTCTATCCTTACGGCGTTGCCTAAACTTATCGTTTAAAGGCTTTATTTAGACCAATACTTTAGAATAAATAGCTTAAACAGCCAGTTTTTTCTCGATAGCGATAATAAAGTCAGTTGCAATATCAGTATCGCATTGATCATCAATCTCACGCACACAGGTTGGACTGGTGACGTTAATTTCAGTGATACGGCCACCGATTAAGTCTAAACCGACGAACATTAGCCCTTTTTCTTTGACAATCGGCGCCACTACCTCTGCCACTTGGCGCTCGATATCGGTGAGCGGCATCGCAACCCCACTACCACCGGCAGCAAGATTTCCGCGCGTTTCACCTTTTACCGGAATACGCGCCAAGCTATAATCGACCACTTCCCCATCGACAATCAGCACACGCTTATCGCCTTCTTTAATCTCTGGCAAATAACGCTGTGCCATAATTGGCAGGGTCTCAAGCTCGGTTAAAATCTCCAGCGTCACACCGATATTTGGACTATCAGCGGTCAAACGAAAAATGCCCGTGCCGCCCATACCATCTAAAGGCTTGACGATAACATCTTGCTGCTCAGCGATAAATTGACGAATATGCGCCTGTTTACTGGTCACAATCGTTGGACTCATATAATCGCTAAACCAAGTCGCAAAGAGCTTTTCATTACAATCACGAATCGCTTGTGGGTCGTTAACCACTAATACACCGGCGGCTTTGGCATGGTCAAGCATATAAGTCGCATAAATAAAACGCATATCAAACGGCGGATCTTTACGCATCAAAATCACATCATAGTCGCTGACCGGCACTGTCGCTTTCTCACCTAAGGCATAAAAATCATTGGGGTCGCGCTTGACTGTCACCGGTTGGCTATCAATCATCAATTGCCCACGGTCTAACCATAAATCATGAATCTGACAGTAGCCAAGGCTGTGCCCCCGGTCTTGCGCCGACCACATCATCGCCAGCGTGGTATCTTTCTTATAATTGACCAGCTCGATTGGATCCATAATGACCAGTATTTTTAACGATTTTTTTTGTTGTTCTTGGCTCATAATAAGGCTCACTTTCGTTATAGTATTAATTATTTAAGCAAACATCTCAAAGATATTGAGGGCATAGCGTATGGCTCAAATGTCACTTAAACTTTATTTAAACATGACCTGAGTGCAGCCACATTTGCGATAAATTATACGCCGTACTGGGCGCGGTAATGCTGCATTTTTGCAAGCTGGGCGGCATCTTTATCTGTGCTACTTCCTGCTAAATAGCTGATTAAATCATCGATATCGACCAAGGCGCGTACCGGCACGTCTAAGGTTTCAGCCAACTCTTGAATGGCAGAGCGCTCCGCCAAACCTTTTTCCTTACGATCAAGCGCAACGATAATACCAGCCACCCTGGCGCCCGCTTGCTCTAAAATTTCAACCACTTCGCGCATCGCTGTGCCAGCGGTAATCACATCATCAAGTACCCAGACAGCCTTGCCATTGACATCAGCACCCACTAAATTACCACCTTCACCATGAGTTTTGGCTTCTTTACGGTTATAGCCCCACTTAGCATTGATGCCATGATGTAGCCATAACGCTTGCGCGGTTGCTGCGACAAATGGAATACCTTTATAAGCCGCTCCAAAAATAACCAGCTCTTGCTCGGCTGCCCCATTCATTGGTTCAGCCATTTTTTCAGCTAAGGCATCGGCATAACCACGCGCTAATAACGATAACATCTCACCTGACGCCAGCAAACCTGCGTTAAAAAAGTACGGACTAATACGTCCAGACTTAAGCACAAACTCGCCAAATTTTAAGACCTGATTGTCTAAAGCCAATTGGATAAATTGATGCGATGAAAATGAGGCGTCTTGTGGATGTTGAGCGTTATTAAGCGTGGCGGCATTCAGCATAGGGTCTTCCTGTCAGCAAAGAAAAATGAAAATTGAACAATCAAAAAGTTGTGCAAGGCATTATAATCGCGTCGGCTTAACTTGACCAACCGTTGATATCATAATCTTGCATATTCGCATAACGCGTTAATAATCCGCAGCGCGATGAGATAGTAAAGTAGCATTGCCCATCGTGACTGACTTGTATGTCCCAGCCTAAATGATAGGCAGCAACGATAATATGCCCCGTAAATAAGCGCACTTGACGATAAGCATGGCGCTGTGCGGGCTCAAACACTATCTGACTGAGCAAATAACTACGCAGATGCTGACAAATTTGCGCCGCGCTGTAGCTGTGATTGATGGTTTTGCGCGTACCGCATTGCTTTAAAGCATGGACGGCGACACTACAAGCCATAATATCGGTCGCCAAACTGCCCGCGCCGCTGTCAAACTGCTGTGGCTGCAATACCACTTGCCAATCGTCAGCATAGACGCTATTAAGCAGCTCATCAGGATTATAACGTCTGGTCAATGCTCGTAGGGATTCTGTCTTTAAAGGCTTATTAATATTATTATCAGTATTTATGCTATCGACACTTGCAAGCCCATAACGTGTCAGCTTTGGGTATGCCTGTAGCGCGCGTTGAATATCTGCCATATCAAGCAACGTCATATCAGTCAATGGCGATAATAACGGCTGATCGCTATAATTGTGATAAAAACTCTCGGGCAGCTCAATCAGCTTTGCCGCACTGAGCAGAGATAAATGCTCGGCCAATGCTTCTGAAGCCACTAGCGCCCATTTCGATAAGCTGTCCGTTTTGGGCTGATAAAAACGGGTCGAACTGCCATATAAGCGGCGCAGCTGACCATTTAAGCGCCGCGCAGGCTCTGGAATGTCAGTCAATGGCCGAGCAGGATCAATTGGCAAGCGCTTTGGATCAAAATTAGGATGGACAATCGCCGGCTGCTGACTATTTGCTAAATGAGCGGACTGCTCAGCATGACCTTCTGCAAACTGCTCCTCTGCTGCCATAAAATCAGCACTGGATAAACCATCGTCAGAAGTAGAATGCTGGGTCATAGATTTTCCCTAGGCTTACCAATTTAAAAGATGTAAAAATAAAAGCAATCGAACAGTCATCTTACTTTTGATGTTGTTTTTGCTCTTGATGCTGCAAAATATCTCGATAACCTGCTTGCCAATCAGGATAGTCCAGCCAAGCTAACGGAATGTTGCTATGCAAGCGTTTCCCCGTAACCGCTGTTTTATTATCATCAAGAGTAGGCGACACTGCATTTACTTGCTCACTTAACCAAGTGCTAAGCTCAAAAGTGGTGACTGGTGCATAATCAGTGGCGATATAAAGTGGTTTTGGCGTGCCTATGGTCATAACTTTAGCAATAATAGTAACCAAATCACGATCCATAATGCGATTGCTCCAATGCTCGGCGGCGACTGGCTCTTTTTGTTTCTCGCGGGCTTTACGCAGCCGCATCAGGCGCTCGCGTCCGTAAATACCACTCGGGCGAATGATAATCGCCCTATTACCAAAACCTTGTTGCAATACTTGTTCCGCTTGCAATATCACTTGCGAAGCTTCACGCTCAGGCGTTACAGGGGCGGTGTTTTCATCAATCCATGCGCCATTATCCTGCCCATAGACACCCGTTGACGAGATAAAAACAACGCGCGTAAGGTTGGTTAGTTTATCCGCCAATGTTGCCAAATGTTGGCTGATGGCCAAATAACTGTCATGATAACCGCTGGTCGAATACTCATCAGGGGTGACGATAATTGCTATTGCAGTAAAGTCTTGCAACTGCTCAGCGTTAAGCGTTAACGCATCGGCTTGCAAAAATTTAGCGTTAGCATCTAGAGCATAATGATGACGCTCACGACGTGCCAGCCCCATGACGTTAAAACCGTCTTGAGCGAGCTTATTAGTGACGGCTAAACCGATATCACCTTGACCAATAATCAGTAAACTTTGCGTACTCATCATTTATCCTTTGTTCGATAACTGCTTGTGATGACTATTTATTCTAATAACTGCCTAAAAGAACTTTTAATTATAAAAAGGCTTTCCATAAAAGATGCTAAAAATAGCGTCTATACGACAGCTGTATGTCTTCCTTAGCATCGATACGATCTTGCCATTCGTAGTTGGCATTGATACGTAACGCTTGTTTTTTATCAATATCGTATTGCAAACCTAAGCTTGAAATTGGCTGCCAATAATGCCCACGGGCATTAGACTCATCGCTGCTGCCATGATACCAATATGGCAGTTGCAATTCAGCCTGCGCACGTAACTGATTGTTAATCTGATAACGGCAACCGGCATTGACGCCTGCGCCAACGCGATAGCCTTTGTTAATACCGCGGCCTGCTTGCGCCGTACCTGCCAAAAACGTATAGCATAGCTGCGGCGGCATCTCGCCTGTGCCCGCGCTAGGGGCGCCAAACGCCCATGACCAACCCGTCTCATAGCCTAAACTGCCGACTAAATGATCGCTACCATCCTGCTGTGAGCCGTCATTTACGCGTGTCGCTTCGATACTTGCGCCCCAAGTTTTACCTTTTTTGGCAGAATTGACTGGATTGAACGACCGACCTCGTACCAAAGTCACATTTTGCAAAACCACACTGCTTGGCTGATTGGCTTTATCATTATCAGTGTCATATAGTCGCAAGGTTGCAGCTGCGCCTTCTAAATCAAAGAACTGCGGGAAACCTGACGGACGGTCAAGGGTATCGTGATAACCTGCGCGCACGCCTAAATCAATATAATTATTATCACCGCGCTGCCCTAGCCCGATAAATCCCAGTTGCAAGGGATGTCTGTCTATCGGATTGTTATCCGCTACTGTAATAAGCCGTGGGAGCAATGTCTGACCGTCAGCGGCTATGCTTGAGACAGCATTAGACTGAGCAGATTTAATCTCATTCAGCGTCTGCTTAGCACTATTATGATAGCCCAATTGCGCACGCTGCTCTTTAACCTTGTTTAACTGCGCTTGACGCAAGGTGCTATCGGCGGGCGTATAATTGGTGCTGGCAAGTAGGTTTTCACTATCGAGCAATTGCACGACATCTGAGGGAATCACCGCATAAGGCAGGCGGCTTAATAAATGCTGCTGCGGGCGTACCACGTCAATCAAGCGTAAAATCTCAGAGGCGCAGTTATCAGTGGTAAAGTAATACGGTAACTTCAAATCTTTAGTCTCCCAGACATGCAGCATAATCTGCTGCACTTCCGCTGGGGTCAAAGCCAATTGATACGTCCACGCATCGCGCTCATCTTCTTGCAGATACTTCGCGAGCTTCTCTGGATATGGGTCAATTTCAATCAAATTGTCATAACCACCGCTCATCGATTTGATGGCATAGACCAAAAAGTTATCGCTTGAGTCACCGCCTACCGTATAATTTAACGCTACGGCATGATGGATCTGGCTTGGATCGGCAACGCTGGCTTTAGAGTCAATACGTAATAGCGTATGAGCAAAGGCTGAAATAGGATTGTCTAAATATTCTTGCGCAAACATAATAGACAGCTGCTCAGGTGCCAGCTTTTGCATCCAGTCATTCAGCTCTGGACAGTCGGTTTGCAAGCCGCTTTTGTCGATATTGAGTGTATCAGTCAGCCATTGTACGCGCGCTGGGAAACGGCATAGCACTGAGTTTTGTACTGAATTTTGAGCGGTAGGATTAGAAAACTTGCTATTAGCAGTCCTATTATCCGAAGTCGCAGCCATTTCGTCAGCAAGGGCAACCAGCAAGGCATCAAGCTCGGCCGCTGAATCATGCTGTCCATTTTTGCTTAAGTAAAATGCTGCATCATCAACGATACTGCTGTCTTTTTTCTTGCCGATTAAATTCTTTTGATCATCAAAGAAATATAATAACCGTCGCCATGTCGTATGCTGACTGAGATTTTTTGCTTTTGCTTGCGTGCGCCATGAGGCTAGTAGCTGGTCGGTATTGGCGTTATTAATATTTTTAGTATGAGATGTAGAAGAAGCTACCTCTATCTTTGGGCTGTGACTTTCTTTGATGATATTATTTGTTTCGGCATTTGCTTTGGCAACAACCGTCTCAGCATAAGCCATTAATATTGGCTCGGCATTTTGTGATTTAGCATCCGTAGTATCTAGCGCCAACTCCGCTGTCGTTATAAGAGACGCGGGCGTTGGCAAAAACGCCTGTGCCTGTGCGCTTAGTAGTAGTGCAGCTATCGTAAGCGGTAAACGCGCTCGCCTGCCAATGTTCATTGGGGTGTTCGTTGGCGTACAATCTATCGGCAAAAGGTTTGAATGTTTTGAATATATGGACATGAGTAACATCTCGCACTGTAGGAGTCATACGCATATCGCGTTATGAGTTCTATCGAATTGTTAGAGTGATATGATGTATCACTGTCTTAAATTACTTTAAATCACTATTTTTAGTTGAATGCGCTATTTATTAATAAAAAGTTATAATCAGCAGCATTGACTGCGCACTTATTTATCACATTATAAAAGAGAGTATTATGTCCACTGCATCGTCAATGACTATTCATGCCGGTCGATTATCCGCTGCGACTTGGCTTGCCTCGCCCAATCATAATAAACGACCTGAAAATGTCGCGATTGATACTATTGTCATTCACAATATCAGCTTGCCACCCAATGAATTTGGGGCGTGCAATACTGACGGTCTAAACTACGTCAAAGCTTTATTTACCAATCAATTAGACTGGGAGGCGCATCCTTACTTTCAAACCATTAAAGGTGCAGAAGTCTCAGCACATTTATTTATAGAGCGCGATGGCGCGATTACCCAGTTTGTCAATTTTAATGAGCGCGCGTGGCATGCTGGGCGCTCTAGCTACTTGGGTCGCCCTGAATGTAATGATTATAGCATTGGCATTGAGCTTGAAGGTTCAGATTTTGTGTCCTTTAGCGCGGCTCAATACGAAACGCTTGCCCAAGTTATCGTTGCTATCTATGACGCTTATCCAAAAACTCGCAGGCATCTTACCGGTCATAGTGATATCGCGCCCGGTCGCAAAACCGACCCCGGTGATTATTTTGAATGGACAAAGTTGCGTGAAATGGTTACCCGCCATCTTGCAAGTCAGTCATCACTTTACAACCAAGATTGAGTAAATAATCTTATTAAAATTTCTGTAAACGACAGATGTTATTCTCCATTCAATCCATTTATCAGGACAATGAAAGTGCTATAATCCGTCAGTTTTTTAACAACGCTGTATCAGCAAACAAGCATCACTAAACAACCTTCAGTAAACAAATTAGCAAAATAGGTTCTCATGGCAAAAAGTCGATTATTTCGTTCAACCATGGTGGTCAGTAGTATGACCATGCTGTCGCGTATTTTAGGTTTGGTACGCGATGTCGTTTTGTTAGGTGTGTTTGGCGCCGGTGGTCTAATGGACGCCTTTTTGGTCGCCTTTAAGATACCCAACTTTTTACGCCGCCTGTTTGCAGAAGGGGCTTTTAGCCAAGCGTTTGTCCCTGTACTGTCTGAATATAAAGAAAAATACAGCCTAGAGCAGGTACAGATTTTAGTCAGTCGCACATCAGGGGCACTGCTGCTGGTTTTATCCATGCTAACGGTCGTGGTGATTTTAATCGCCCCTTGGGTGGTGACATTATTTGCCCCAGGCTTTGCTGATCAGCCTGATAAATTTGCTATCACTGCTGAACTGCTACGCTTAACCTTCCCGTATTTATTGTTTATTTCTATGACCGCTTTTGCCAGCGGCATTTTGCAAAGCTACGGGCGTTTTGCCGCGCCCGCCTTTGCGCCTGTTTTGCTAAATCTATGTATGATTGGTGGCGCATTGGTTTTTGCGCCGATGTTTGATGTTCCTATCATGGCGCTCGGTTATTCTGTTGCTATCGCAGGTTTACTGCAGCTGTTGATACAGCTACCACAGCTCTCGCAACAAAAACTACTGGTTGCCCCAAAAATAGACTTTCAGCACGAAGGCGTACGCCGTATCTTAAAGCTGATGCTGCCCGCTATTTTTGGCGTTTCTGTCACGCAGATTAATTTACTATTAAACACTATTTTTGCTTCATTAATGATTGGCGGTTCGGTATCTTGGCTGTATGCTGCCGAGCGCATGAGCGAGTTGCCCCTTGGCTTAATTGGTGTGGCTATCGGTACAGTGATTTTACCAAGCCTATCGAAAAGCGAAGCGCAAAAAGATGACATCAGCTTTAAAAAGACCATCGACTGGGCAGCGCGCTTAATTATTTTGGTCGGCGTTCCGGCATCGGCAGCATTATTTATACTCTCTGACGTACTCATGCAAGCGCTGTTTTTACGTGGCGAATTTACCCTACGCGATGCACAAATGAGCTCACTGGCGTTAAAAAGTATGGCAGGCGGCATCTTAGGTTTTATGTTAATTAAAATCTTCGCGCCCGCCTTTTTCGCCCGTCAAGATACCAGAACGCCAGTCAGAATCGGTATTATTTCCGTCTTTGCCAATATGGTATTTAGTGTCATTTTTATCGGTATCTTTTATTTCTTAGATATACCGCTACATGGTGGTTTGGCCTTAGCAACCACGGGAGCGGCGTTTGTAAACGCAGGCTTATTATATTACTTCTTGCATAAGCGCGAGATTTTCCGCTTTGGCAGTCATTGGAAAAAACTGTTTACCCAGTTTGGGCTTTCTACCGCCTCGATGATTGCGGTACTTTATGTCCTGCTACCCTATTTCCCAACCAATGATGCGCAGTGGAAACGTATTGTCGCGCTACTGATTATGTGTGTCGTCGGCGCGGTGGTCTATGGCGTCGTCTTATTAGCAACAGGTTTCCGTCCGCGCCACCTTAAACATGGATAGCAGCATTTTCAACTTACCAAACCAAAACAAGCTTGGTATGAGAATTGACAGTGAATAACGTTAATAGTTGCCATAATTACTGATAAATACATAATTTCGGGGACTAACATGACGATCAAATCATCAGCTTCACAGACAGCTTTATCAACAACCTTGTCACGCTTACCAAGCCTACTGACTGTTGGCATCCTGTCTACTGGACTCCTTTTAAGTGGTTGTAGCAATAATGATAAGGTCGACAATGAGACTGCTGTTAATAACAATGAAGACACTACAGCAATCTCTAAAACATCTAATGACACTGTGACTGATGAAGCAAAATCAGTGGGTATGGATAATATGAGTGAAGATGCGCAAGTAACAGATAGCACTCAAGATAAAACCATCATCACAAGTGATAATATCAATCCAGTAACTGCTGATAGTAAGCAAAAAAGCTTGGTGACCAATCCGACTCAAAATGGCACGCCAGAAGATACGGTTAAAAAAGCATTAGACAGTTTGTATTATGGTGACGCCAAACAAGCTGCAACGTATTATAAAGTCGACATGGCAAACTTTGAAGAAGAGCTTGCCAAAACGCAATCCGCATTTCAGCAAACGGTTGATGGGGTGACTTTTACTGATACTAAATACAACGATGATAAAACCCGTGCCACCATCATGGGTGAGATTATGTTAAGAGGTCAAAGTGAGCCTGCGCCATTGACTTATGAGCTACAAAAAACCGGCGGCAAATGGAAGATTTTAGGATAAGGCGTCTGACTGCTCTTCTTTAAATAGCCTTTATCTGGCATGGTTACTGGTCACTGCTATCTTCATTAGTCATCGCTATTTTAATTTCTCATTACTATCGGCAATGACCGCTTTACCAAGCATCACGACATCGGCAATAAAACCCTCCATATCACAAACCTTTGGCATATAGCCCCACTGCTCAAAGCCAAGTTTACGGAACAATCCTAAGCTTGGCTGATTATGGGCAAAGATAAGCGCAACCACGTTCTGGATACCTAGGCTCGGTGCTTGCGTTAGCATCCAGCGCGTCAAAAAGCTGCCCAATCCTTGACCATGATGCTCTTGATGCAAGTAGATACTAATCTCCGTGCTGATATGATAAGCCGGTCGTGTATATAAATCGCTAAAGCTGCCCCAAGCGACGATTGGCGATACCGTTTCTTCGACACTTACCTCTGCATCTTCGACCACAGCTCTAACAATATAAATCGGCCGCGTGGCACTATTTAGATGTTCATCAAACCAATCTTGCCGCTCTGCGCAAGTCACGGGTGTAAGATTAGCGGTTGCTTGCTTGCCGGCGATACTTTGGTTATAAATGGCTAAAATTGCGGGTAAGTCGTCTTGACTGGCGAGCTGCACTATAAAGCGCTCGTTAAGTTTATAGACGGCTGATATAGGTTGTATAGAGTCATAGCCATTATCATAATCAGTCGTAGAGACAGCAGCAGGCATAGCGTTTCCATCATGAATATTCATAGATAATAATAAAATAGGGATAAGTGATTAATAGACGTTTAGCTGTTAGCATGGTTGTTTGATTAACAACAGACTATAGGATGTTAGTGGGGCTATTTTACTTTATAATGGCTGCTTTTAGACACATCTGTTTTAAAAGTTTGTTTTAATCGCGGTGTGTTTTTTCATTTTTTATTGGTCTTATTTATCATAGCTGACATTTATGAACACCTATTTTCTTGAGCAACTGATGGCGTCGCCAAACGCTTTACCGGCCAATACTATCCCAGTAGCGTTGCCCCCCTGCGTACTGACTATCGGTAATTTTGATGGCGTCCATTTAGGTCATCAAGCGATGCTTTCGCAAGTGCGTGAGCTTGCCAAAGCGCAAAACCTTGGCTCAGCTGTCATGATATTTGAGCCGCAACCGCGTGAGTTTTTTGCGCCAGCGATCGCGCCTGCTCGCCTCACCAATCTTGCCGAAAAGCAAGCTTTGCTGGCAGAATACGGCATCGAGACGCTAATTGTTGCCAGCTTCGATAGCGATTTTCGCTCACTATCAGCGCAGGCATTCGCCGATATTTTGGCACTGCGCCTAAACGTCCAAGCCTTGGTATTGGGTGATGACTTTAAATTTGGTCATGACCGTACTGGTGACAGTCAGTTTCTACGCGATTATGGCTTAGATGTGACCAATCTGCACACCGTTATCGATGATAAAGGTAAAGGCGCGCGCATTAGCTCGACGCGTATACGAGATTTATTGATGGCTGGCGATATCGACGCGGCTAACGCCCTATTGGGACGCGACTATGCGATGACAGGCGTTGTCGTTGGTGGTGATAAAATCGGTCGTACCATGGACTTCCCTACTGCAAACGTTGATTTAAAACGCATCAAACCTGCGTTACATGGCATTTTTGCTGTCGATGTTGTTAGCCTCGATGACAATGGCAATGTCATACCAGATAGTCTAACCGCACTTACCGATAGCGAAAATCCAGGAGTGAAAGGTCTCCGTCCGCATAGCTTATTTGGTACTGCCAATCTTGGTATCAGACCGTCAGTAGATAAAGAACATGATTGGCGCTTAGAAGTACACTTTCCCAAGCTACAAGCAGACTTATACGGCTTAACCTTGCAAGTACGATTTTTGCACTATTTGCATGGTGAGCGCCATTATGAAAGTTTAGAGGCGTTAAAGGCAGGCATTCATAATGACGTGATTGATTTACTCGAATGGCGTGCTCAGCAGCCTGATTAAATGGCTAGCTATGATTATCGGATGATTAAATTAAAACCCACAGCGTTCATAACGTTTGTGGGTTTTTATTTACGGTACTACTTTTTATGTCTATACTTTATTATTATTTTTATGCTTCAGGATGCAGACGTACATTTAAGTCATCGATAACCTCAACCCATGCTGCATCTTTATTCCACTCTTCTTCTAAAAATTTACGTTGGCTATCGGTCCATATATGCGCTTTTTTTAGCTCTTCGCCTTTGGCCAATTGATTATCAGCAATGAATTTATCAATCGCTTCATCCGAATTATCCAAGCCTAATTGTGCAAATAACGCATTCATATTGTATTCTGGTTCACCCAACATACCTTTTCTCCTTAAATGATACAGATTTAATTGTGTTTATTATTTGGATTTACCACTTTATTGTAGCAAGCTTTATTTGAATAGCTGTAAATCAACGTTTACCTAACGTTATCAATTGTATTATCTATTATTTAAGCCACAAAAAAGCCCTCTAATAAGAGGGCTTTTTTGCTTAACGATTATTTAGCTTAATAATGATTTAGCTTCATGCTTATATATCAGCTTTAGCAAATGGACCTGCTTATGGAAGCAGGTGTGCTACAGCATCACGCTCTTCGCTAAGCTCTTGCTCGGTGGCTGCCATTTTCTCTTTTGAGAAATCAGATGAGACATCAACGCCATCTACGATAGACCAGTCGCCATTCTTGCAAGTCACTGGGAATGAATAGATTAAGCCTTCAGCAATACCGTATTCGCCGTTTGAGTAAACGCCCATAGAGACCCAATCGTTCTCATCAGTACCTAGAGCCCACGTACGCATATGCGCGATGGCAGCGTTGGCAGCAGAAGCGGCAGATGACGCACCGCGAGCTTTGATGATGGCAGCGCCGCGTTGTTGTACTTCTGGAATATAAGTCGCTTCGTACCATTCACGATCCACTAAATCTAATGCTGGTTTGCCATTGACAGTCGCAGCCGTTAGGTCTGGGTACTGAGTTGATGAATGGTTGCCCCAGATAATCATTTTTTTCACGTCATTGACAGTGCTGTCTGTTTTACCAGCCAACTGGGCGATGGCACGGTTGTGGTCTAGGCGCGTCATAGCAGTGAAGTTGCGTGGATCTAGATCTGGTGCATTGCGCTGAGCAATAAGAGCGTTGGTGTTGGCAGGGTTACCGACCACCAATACTTTTACGTCACGGCTAGCAACATCGTTCAATGCTTTACCTTGCGCTGAGAAAATCGCCGCGTTGGCTTCTAGCAAATCTTTACGCTCCATGCCTGGGCCACGAGGACGCGCGCCAACCAATAGTGCATAGTCGACGTCTTTAAAGGCAACAGTCGCATCATCAGTTTGCACGATGTCCGCCAATAATGGGAATGCACAGTCTTCTAATTCCATGACCACACCCTTTAGGGCGTCAAGAGCTGGCGTGATTTCAAGCAATTGCAAGATAACTGGCTGATCTTTACCTAGCATTTCACCAGATGCAATACGAAATAACATAGCATAGCTGATATTACCAGCGGCACCAGTGACGGCAACACGTAAAGGCTGTTTCATTGACATTGAATACTCCCTAATTATAGATTAGATAATTCACAATTCTAATGGATGGTTGTAATAGATGGTTTTGATTGATGAATATCGTTTGAGATAGCGACCTGCTCGCTGAATATAGCAGTCATAAACCGTTCACTAGTGTAGCACCTCAGCCTATTAACCGTCTAGAGAAAGCGCGAACGCGTTTGCGGACAATACAAATTATATTGTTACATTTTATACAGATAGATAATGAGATTCTTGGCACAACATTAGAGGAATAAGGCGTTAGAGGAACTTCAAGAAAGGTGCAAAAGAAGTATTAAAAGACGACGAAAAAGCGTTTTAGACAGAATAATGGCTAAGATTTTGAGGGAGTTATAAGAAAAATTGCCTATATTTTTGCCATTTGTACTTTACTGTTTTATTCATTAAAGGCAGAAAGAAGGTGGTTAATGCGCAATAACTCAATGTCAAAATAGAATTATTTGCCGCCTGAAATAATAAACTTACTACCGCAGTTGTCGACGACATTGCTACAAGTGCCGAATGAGCTGCCTTCATAACATACGTGCACATCAGTCAATACCATTTGCCGGCGCGTGCCTACCTGACAAATCAAATCCACGCTATTCGCTGACATACCATTATTCAAGCGGGTCATCTGACCGACAAAGCGCGATTTTAACACCGTATAGCTGTTGCCTGTATTTAACTCATTCGGTAGCTTTAAGTCGCCAGCATAATTGGTAATTTGGCGAAAATAACTACTGGCGCTAAGAGGGCTACAAGCGCCATAGCGTTGCCATGCTTGGGTACGCACCGTGGTATCAGGCATGATACGGTTGACAACTTTTAATTGTAAGGGCGTCAAGCGTGGCTCACTGCCACGGCCGCAGCGCTCGCCATAGCCCATATCGAGACCTGAAACGGTAAGCGAATAGCCTTCTAAACACTGACGCATACGTGCGCGCGTTGGCTGTAAGCTACATAACGCTGGCGTCATCTCAATCATCAACACTCGCTGACCCGGTTTACTGGCATTCGCCGCTTGGGCTGGCAGCGTTATTGCACCCTGCAACAATAGCAAAGCGCTTATACCAAGTGCAGCATTACCTTTATTGTCATACTTTGTACGTAACCAATATTTATGAAAATGCTCTGATAGCGCTGTCTTTGACATCGAGCCCACCTTTGTCTGAAGAGTTAATTGACGCTTAGCTTGCGACGATATGGGCAACTTGAAATATTTTTTAATCATAAGAAGTTAAAGCATCTAGCAATGACGAATAGGAGCTTTTAGGATTCATTGATTTCCAAAATCCAGACTAAGGCACTAATCACATTAGGTCGCTTGAAAGTATTTAGCCTTCTGGGAGTAAGCCCGCAGGCTGGAAGTGAGCCAACAGGAAATTCAGACGGAAACTCAAAC
>NZ_DAINDI010000021.1:18055-20856 GCF_036731945.1 Psychrobacter sp. | reverse complement strand
GCAAATTGCTTTTTTTAATCTATAGCAGAAACGTAAACATGGATTTGTGAAGCGGTTACTGCTGTTAAACTAGCGCCATAAAAAAGCCATTAACAGCGAGCGATTAATGGCTTTTTAAGAGAATAAAGAGAATTAGAAGGCGGCTGGAATGGTTCCCATGCGCTGACTAATAGGCTGACCGCGACCCAGCAAACTGCTATAGATGGTGGCGTTTTCCATCACGTGCTTGACGTAATTGCGCGTTTCAGGAAAGGCAATTGACTCGACATATTGGTCGGCCGCAAGTGAGCCATAAACTGGCTGCCAACGTTTGGCATTGTTGGGTCCGGCATTGTAACCCGCTGTGGCCAAAACTGGCTGGCTATTCAATTTACCAAAGATATCGCCCATATACCATGTGCCATAACGAATATTGGTATCACCACTATTGGCACGGCTAGCGCTATAAGTTTCGCCCAAATTACGTGCGATATATTTAGCGGTATCAGGCATGACCTGCATCAGTCCGCTCGCGCCAACGTTTGAGCGCGCCGACGAGACAAAACGACTCTCTTGACGCATGATGCCATACGCCCATGCCGGATCGATACCTGCCGACTGGCTGTAGCGTACGACCGCCGATTGATGCGGCATCGGATGTGATAGAGCCAAGTTATTTACTGTCTCAGTATTATCAATGGCATAAATTGCTCGATCGAGCCAACCGATGTCATACGCTTGACGCGCGGCCGCAATAATCAAATTATTATCGCGATTGTCACGCGCTTTTTTCACCGCCCAGTTCCACTCGCGATTGGCATAAGCGCGGCTGGCATCGGCGTTATATAAGGCAAATGCCCGTGCAAAGTGCGGGTTTTGCATGACGCGGGCACGATCGGTGCTACTAACGTTAGGCAAATTACTGCCACCTAAGCGGCTGGCATCAAAACGTTGACCGACTTTATCCTTGGCCATCAAACCATAGTATTCATTGCTTTTTGCAAGATTTTGATACATTTTTTTGGCAGTGTTGCGTTTGTTGGCATCACTTGATTGCTCATAAGCACGCGCCAACCAATATTGCCATTGATTGGTTTTTTGCGTTTCAGCATCCATTTTCGAGATGGCTTCGACCACATCTTCCCAACGACTAAAACGAATCGCCGCCATGGCATAATATTCGGCTTCTTCAAAGCTAAAATCATTATCTAAGCTATTACGGAACCAATCGACCGCTTCCACATTAAAACCATCGTCAGTATTGTGGTTCATACGCTGAACGCCAAGAATGCGATAAGCATAGCGACGGGTGTCATCATTTAATAACTTCGCTGCGCGCTGATTGTCTTGTTTCACATCAAAATCTAATTGTAGCGCTGCCTCACGGTAAGACTTTTCTGCCAAGCGCCCCATGGCATACAAATACAGATATTGATTCATCTGGCTGTTTGGCTCGCGAGCAAAACGGCTAAAAAATGCTGAGGGATTGAGCTGAATTTCACTTAACGACGAGTAAGGAATCGGTGTACCCAACTTTGATGACAAAGCCATAATATCGCCGGTCTTACCTTTACGCAGCATACGTTTAAGGCGCGACACCCTATCTTGGTTGCTAATCAGCGCGTTATTATTCATCTCTAGCGCCAATTGATCACACAGCGCTGGCTGTTTTTTGGTGGTTAGCCAGACATCAGACTTAGCCGCCATCGCGCGCATGCTATCGCCGCCATTGTTAAAACCAAGGGCAACGGCGCACTTTTCACTGTCATCAGCATTGGTAATGAGATTTGCCACTTGACGTACGGCGGCATAATCATTGGAGCCCGCTTTGGTTTCTGCAAAATCGGCAACCAGCTTTTCTGCCATTACCGTCTCTGGATACTGGCGGGCAAACTGTGTAACCGCCGCTGGGCTTTGTGAGTTTAGGTCCAAGTTCATACGCCAATAAGGCGGATACATGGCAAATAGACCGCCACTCATCTCCTGCTCATAATTATAAAGCGCGTTGACATCACCGCGTTCTGCTGCAATTGCCGCTGCTGTAAATGAGCTTGCGCCACTATCCGCTTGGTAACCGCTGTTTGCTTGATAATTGCTGTTTGGCTGCGAGCTTGGCGCTTGATAGTTATCAGGTTGATAGCTTTGTGGTTGATAGTTGTCCGGTTGGTAGCTGCCTTGTTGCGGATAACTATTGACATTACTACTGGTATTATTACCCCAAGTAAGCTCAGCATAAGCCCCTTGTGACAATGCCAGCGCCCCCATCGCCGTTGCCACACTCAGCACACTGGTTTTTAACATCGTTGTTTTATGATTTTTAGGCATATGATTTTGATAATTGGCATCTTTATCCTTGATACTTTGAGCAACTTGCGGCTTTGACATACGGACTCTCTTTATAATAAGTCTAAATAATTTGGCTAAATAAACAGTTTAAATCTAGGCTTGAAATAGTATCTTTCACCCTGCTTAAAATGCTCATTTAAACAATAGTGCGGATATGATTGTCTGCATCATACTATACTCGTTGCACATTCAACCATCAGCTTTACTTTTCGTTAATAAATTGGATAGCCATGCGTAACACAAAGGTGTTACGGCGCTTTTACTAGGCTTAATTGGGCTAAAAGCCTTTATCTGAGTGATGGTAATAGATAAGCAATTGATACTATTATAAATAATCAAATGGCGTGAACAGTTTAAGCCCATGCTAACTTTTCACATTGATGCCAGATTATGATAAAATACGCCACCGGTTAATCGCCTACCCCGCTATATTTTTAGTCAATCATGGACTTCGCTTATGAGTGTTACTGTATTTA
>NZ_DAINDI010000021.1:14009-18030 GCF_036731945.1 Psychrobacter sp. | reverse complement strand
CGCATCGATGACGCTACTGTTGAGACCAGGGTTACTGCGCCTGCCGTTATGGCACTCGAAGCGTCAAACTCTGTTCAAGTGTCTACTGCCCAAACTCCAGTCAATGGCAGTGGTACGCCGAAAAAAGTCTTTGTCACCACTCAAGGCTGTCAGATGAATGTCTATGACTCTGGCAAAATGCTTGATGTATTGGGCGATTCACACGGGATGGAAGTTACCCATAATATTGACGAAGCCGATGTGCTATTAATGAATACCTGCTCAATTCGCGAAAAAGCGCAAGAAAAGGTGTTTTCAGAATTGGGCCGCTGGCGCAAATTAAAAGAAAAACGCCCTGATTTGGTTATCGGTGTTGGCGGCTGCGTGGCCTCGCAAGAAGGCGATAATATCCAAAAACGCGCACCTTATGTTGATATGGTTTTTGGGCCACAAACCTTACACCGTCTGCCAGAGCTGTATGACCAGTCGCATGAGCAGCGTTCTATCTCGCCTAAAAACCGTATCGGTACGGTGGATGTGTCATTCCCAAGTATTGAAAAGTTTGATTTTTTACCAGAACCAAGAGTAGAGGGCTATAAAGCCTTTGTCTCTATCATGGAAGGCTGCTCGAAGTATTGCTCATTTTGCGTCGTGCCTTATACGCGCGGCGAAGAATTGTCGCGTCCGCTTGATGATGTTTTGGCAGAAATTGATAGCCTTGCCACTCAAGGCGTGCGCGAGATTAACCTACTTGGTCAAAACGTCAACGGCTATCGCGGCGAAAAAGACGACGGCAGTATTTGCCGTTTCGCTGAGCTCTTGCATTATGTCTCGCATGTCGATGGTGTCGAGCGCATTCGCTATACCACCAGCCATCCGCTAGAGTTCACCGATGATATTATCGATGCTTATGCCAAGTTGCCAGAGCTGGTGTCACACCTGCATCTACCGGTTCAAAGTGGCTCAAATGCTATTTTGGCGGCGATGAAACGCAACCATACCATTGATGTTTATATCAATCAGATTAATAAGCTCAAAGCCATACGCCCTGACATTCACCTATCGAGTGACTTTATCATTGGCTTCCCTGGCGAGACTGATGAAGACTTCCAAGATACACTGAATTTGGCAAAAGAATTAAACTTCGATCACTCTTATAGCTTTATCTATTCTAAGCGTCCGGGCACACCAGCCGCAGAATTGCCTGACGATGTGAGTTTCGCAACCAAAAAAGCACGCTTGGCAGAATTTCAACAGGTTATTATCGATTCAACCCTTGCCAAAACCCATGAAATGGTCGGCACTACCACTCGCGTCTTGGTCGAGCAAGTGGCCAATCGTCACCCTGATTGCTTAATCGGCACAGCGGACAATACCCGTACCGTGATGTTCCCTTTTGACGTTGATAAAGTAGATGAGCTACTGGGTAAAATCGTCAGTGTACGCGTGACCGATTTTGTCAGTCCGCATATGGTAAAAGGCGAGCTTATCGAGGTATTGGCTTAACCCTTTATAAAAAACTGTATAAATAAAAAAGCCGCTCTCTATTTAAGTAGGGAGCGGCTTTTTTGTGCGTGGATGTTAAAATTGATTGTCTTTACTACGATAACCAATCGGTCTTCCGCAATTGCTGCTTAGTTTCGCGGCGACGTTTTTTGCGCACGATATCAATATCTTCTTTTTCATGAATACCGCCTTTTTTGAGCAGTGGATTTAACGCCAGATAATTTCGCGGTTTTATAGCACCAAGTAAGTTTTGATTGGCTGTAGCATCTTGCTGTTCAATCTGTTTGGCCTTTTTTAAGGTTTGTTTTAAGCTCATATTGTTACCTATATTTTTAATATCTCTAAATTTGTTTTGCAAAACCAACTAACCCTTAATGCACATTACTTGCTTCAGCGTATGCACCACTTCAACTAAGTCGGCTTGGTTGGCCATCACCTCTTCAATGTCTTTATAAGCACCGGGTATCTCGTCGATGACGCCTTTGTCCTTACGGCACTCAACGCCTTCGGTTTGCGCTTTGAGCTCATCAATGGTAAATGCCCGTATGGCTTTGCCTCGGCTCATTTGTCGCCCTGCGCCATGCGAGCACGAGCAAAACGATTCATCATTGCCAAGACCTCGGACGATAAAGGATTTTGCGCCCATAGAGCCGGGAATAATCCCCAGCTCACCTTGGTAGGCACTGATAGCGCCTTTACGCGTGACATAGACTTGCTCACCAAAATGTACCTCTTCATTGACGTAGTTGTGATGGCAATTGATGGCTTCTTTGGTCAGCTGAAAACGTGGCAACCCCGCTTGTGGTGACTGCATGGCTTTAATGACCAAACGCATCATTTCACGGCGGTTTTCTAGCGCATAATCCTGCGCCCAGCCTACCGCCTCAACATAATCAGCAAAACTATCAGAACCTTCAGCAAAGTAAGACAAATCCCGATCTGGCACATGACCAAAGCGCGATTGACGTTCTTTTTTGGCAAGATTAATAAAGTACTGACCGATACAGTTGCCAATGCCGCGACTACCAGAATGCAGCATGACCCAGACATCATTGTTTTCGTCTAAGCACAGCTCAATGAAATGATTGCCACCACCCAATGTGCCAAGTTGCTTTGCCCACGTGCGCTCAAAGCCTTTGAGCATCTTGAGCAAATCTGGATGCTTATCAGTAATCGGTTTTAAGCGTTTACCTAACGGGTCAAGCGTTGAGTTTTTGGCTTGGATTTGTTTGTGCATATTAAAGCCAACTGGCACTTGCTGCTCCACTACTGAGCGTAATGCCCTTAAACTATCAGGCAAATCACTTGCCGTCAGAGATAGACGCACCGCGTTCATACCGCAGCCAATATCAACACCGACTGCAGCAGGAATGATGGCGGATTTGGTCGGAATCACACTTCCAACGGTAGCGCCTTTACCAACGTGTACATCAGGCATCACCGCGATATGCGAATGTACAAACTCCAGCTGAGCCAAATTACGTAACTGCTGCATCGCCTCTTGCTCAATATCTGAGGTATAAATCTTGACTGGTACGCCAGATTTACTATTTTCATTTAATACTAATTGAATGCTCATAATGTATTATTTCCATTTTATTATTTTAATTACCATACAAAATATATTTTAATCTACCTATTTCTTTAACTTTATAATTTACTTATTGATTACCATTAAGTAAAACACTCAATAAGTTATTTTTCATAAGAAATAGACAATAAAATACCGCTTCTTTATTAATTAAAAAATCAATAAAAATGTATGATTAATTTATGATGGACGTTTTAAAAAGAATTTTTACGCTACCAAAATATTCAGCTTAAAAATAGCCAGCTTAGATAGCACACACATAAATAGTTATTTACTAAATAATAGCGTGAGCGGGGCGAGAATATTGGTAATAACAGTAAGGTAAAATTTTGGATAAACAGCTAACAGCAAGCGCGGAAATGCCGAGCACGATTACGAGCTATTTTAACATAGCGTACCTAGAAGAGGGATAGAGTGAGTAGATATAGAAGGCTATGCGTTAATATCAATAAACAAGATATCACTCATAGCTGATATATAAATTCAGCCAAACCTTTTCGAAGTCGTCATTGCTGTCATGCAATTTATACGTTCAATCTTTAAAAACGTTTTAATGTTTAAATAGGACACGATGATTCCTCCGTAGGTTGTGGCCAATGTCAGAGCGACAATAGCAGATTAATTGGGATGATATAGCACCTATAAAAGATAAGCGCTATAAATCAATGGGATAATAATAACGCCTTAACAAATAAAGTCAATAATTAATTTAATTATATAAAAATTCTCTAGAAAAAGTGTCACTTGTTAAAAAATCACGTTAAACATAAACCTGATTAATTCCTAAACCAAGAAACCATTTAAAACCTCAGCCAATAACGCCGCGGCAATTAAAATAAATATTACCCCGCAACCGCGATTGAGCCATGCCAACCGCTCACCAATATCGAGCCACCCCGCCAACTTTTTACCGCCAATGGTATAAATCAGCTGCCAAATCGTCTC
>NZ_DAINDI010000021.1:3272-13873 GCF_036731945.1 Psychrobacter sp. | reverse complement strand
CGCGGCATAGGCTTATCTGCCATTTCTGTAGCCGTATTTAGCTCTTTATTAACTTCTGTACTCAGCTCGCTGGCATCACTCATCAAGTTGCTACTGGCACTATCACGCCACGATGTAACACCCAAATAAATAAGGTAAATCGCACCAACAGTCTTAATCACTGTCAGTAACCATGGCGATTGACGGCTGATAACATCGAGTCCAAGAAGCGTGGACAACAGCAAAATAAATAATCCAAGGCTTAAACCTGCCAGCGTCCATAAAGTACGCTTGACGCCATAATTAAGGCCATATTGGAATGCCAGTAGCATGTTTGGACCGGGGGTCGCTGAGATAAAAAACGTACTTGCAAAAAATACCGCAAACAGATGCCAAGACATCAACGAACCCCTACTTTTTTATAAAAATTTAAATAACACATGCGCCATGTTGAAAAGCATGCGTCATGTTGAAAAAATAAACACCGCCATAAAGACGGTGTAAGTCATGCGCATCTATATTGCCATAAAATTGTAATAAAGATGCTTGTTGACTATTTTATCAGCTGATAGCGCAACTGTTTAGAAGCTTTTGTAAAAACTCATCACAACGTGCCATTTCACTTAGCGCGACATATTCATCGGCTTTATGCGCCTGCTCAATACTACCAGGACCGCAAATGATCGTTGGGATGCCGCTATTAGTAAACTGACCGCCTTCAGTTGCATAAGCGACTTTATGACGTGTATCGTCACCGGTCAGAGCGATAATTAATGCTTGTAGCTCAGCGCTGTCGCTATCGGTCATCGCTGGTACACTTTCTTCTTGTAGCAGTTCAATGCCAGTATCGGCAGCGCGTGCTTGCATTTGTGCGCTGAGCTCTGCAACCTTTGCCTGGATCGGTGCGAGGATATCGTCTTGTGTCATATGCGGCAGATTACGATAATCAAAGGTAAATTCACACAGATTAGGGACGATATTGGTCGCGGTGCCGCCTTGTATGGTGCCAACAGACAATGTCGAATAAGGCACATCAAACATGCCATCGTTATCGTCACGCTGGCTGATTTCTTCTGCTAAAGTATCAACATAACCAATCAAACGACTGGCATAGCTAATAGCGTTGACACCTTGGGCAGTTAATGATGAATGCGCTGACTTGCCATGGACGCGGCAACGGTAAACCGCGATGCCTTTATGCGCTACCACCATCGTCATATTAGTCGGCTCACCCACGATACAGTAATCAGGGGTAATATTACGCGCTTTTAAATCCGCTAATAGCAGCGGTGCGCCCAAACAGCCGACCTCTTCATCAAACGACAATGCCAAATGCAATGGGCGACGCAATTGACCTGCGTTAGAGAGTTTTACTGCTTGCGGCAATAGTGTCAACGCACATGCAATAAAACCTTTCATATCGCAAGCACCGCGACCGTATAGCTTGTCACCACGAATGGTTGCGGTAAACGGCTCAGACGTCCAGTCTTGCCCGTCAATCGGTACGACATCGGTATGACCCGATAGTACCAGACCATGATTCACTTCATCGGCATCTTTTCCAGCTGGTACCGTAACGAATAAATTGGCTTTATTTTTAGCATCATTAAAGGTTAAATCTACCGTTAAGCCCAATTGCTCGCAATACGCTTTCACATCGTCAATCAATGCCAAATTTGAATGGCGACTGACCGTATCAAACGCAATTAATCTTGTCAGCCAGTCAATACTGTCATTTGGATAATTGCCAATAGAATAATGAGTATTGGGCGTTTCTCGTTCTGCAACGTTATCGTAATTTTTTAGCGTCATAAGACTTCCTTATCGTACTAAGATAAAAAGACACAGCTTTTTTAATAAGCGTAATAATGAGGACACGCTCTAGCCTTTTTAAGCAGATTTTTTACTTAAGTTTTTTGCTTAAGCTTTTTGAAATGAACGCTGCTGTAGGGCTCTGATTTCTTCATCTAAACCGGCAATCGGACCTTCGACGGGTACATTCGGTGCCACTTCTTGGATACTTAATGAATGGATGGGTGATGTTGAGCTCACACCCATCTCGTCCATCCATTTACCGAGCTGTTTTGATGAGCTGATATAGACAATACGACCAAGCCCCGCCCACGCATGTGCCGCGGAGCACATGGCGCAATGCTCACCCGAGGTATATACCACGGCTTTTGCCCGCGCCTCAGGGGTCATATTTTGAGCGGCCCATTTAGCCACAGCAATTTCAGGATGGTAAGTCGCATCGACCGTATTGGCACGATTACGATCTTCTTGTAATACTTTGCCATTGCCATCGACCAACACGCCACCAAACGGCGCATCGCCCGCCTCTAAGGCTTCAGCAGCGAGCTCTACGCAGCGGCGTAAATAAGTCATCTCATTATCAGTAGTCATCATCGCTTCCCTTTTATTATTTTGGATAGCTATCCAATAGCCAAGTACCATTTCTCTGGCATCAATCTCAGCTATTTCTCATTCCCTTTATCCTATCATGTTAATTATGATGGGCGGTTTTGATTCATCACATCAACGACCGGCGGCATCGGTTTAGGCAACCTACCTTCTGCTTGTAGCTCTTTGGTGGTTTTGGCATCGATAGCCAAGCCAGCAATTAGAGCAATATCTTTCACAGGCTTGCGTTGACGCGTAGCAAAACTAACCGGTACCATGCGTGCAAATTCAAAAATATGCAGATAAGACTCTTCGCCACCTTCGAAGTCTTCATCATCTTCTAATCGAATCGCACCAATTTTTGCCAAATCCGACAGCATCTCGTTTTCATCGCCACTTAGACCACAATCGGTAATACCAAAACCGGTCATAAAGCCATTTGCCCACTGTTTCAGCGCCATCACGCGCTCGTACAGATCGTGTTCATCATCTGGCACCAGTGGCATATACGCATAAGCATCGTCTTTGTCTTTTAACTGAAAAACAATGTCTTCTGCCTCTTCGGTAAGCAAGGTTAATGCGGCATCAGGCAGCGGCGCAAAGCTCAACTCTTCAAACACCTTTGCCCAAACTGGCTCGTCAGGTGCATTGCAGGCGGTCATCAGCCCTGTCATCAAGCCGTGTACCTCGCTGATAGACACGTCCGTCCAGCCATCAAACGCAGCCAACCAAGTATTCCAGCCAGAGATATTGTCATTCATAATAGATGTCCTAGTGATTGATTAATAGTGGTAAATACCAACAGACGCCGCCCGATATTATTCATAAAGCGGCAAGTGATAAAAGTCACAAAGCAAAGCGCCATACAATTACTTTGTTGATATAGATATTATGCGGTCACCTATGGCATTATTAAACGCAGAGAACAAAATTCATTTACGCTTACTTGTTAAGGATAAAAACTGACTATGTATGACCAACTTAGAATATTAGAAAAAATGGTACTCGATATTAAAAAACAGTATCAGCTTGTCAGTGCTGAACTTAGCAGCCTCAAACAACAACCAGTGACTGACCCAAAAGAGCTTACCGCTCTTAAAACCAAGCTCGATAGTAGCTATAGCGAGCGTGACGGTGCCAAAAAACAATTAAACGATCTTGATAAGCGCTACCAAAGCCTTGCCGAAGCGCATCATATGATTGGCGAAGAACAAGACAAATTAAACAAGCAAATCGAGCAATTACAGCACCAAAACCATGCACTGCAGCAGCGTAATAATGAATTAAAACAGCAGTATAGCGATATTAAGCAACAAAATAGCGACTTGAAGAAGAAAAATGAATTGGCCGCTGAGCGTACCCAAGTGGTCTTACAGCGTTTGACACGTATTGACCAAGCCGAAAGTTAAGCAGACGTTGATATTCATCATGCTTAATTTGAGCAATTTTGCTGATTAACTTTATCTATTCAGCATTTAAGTTTATTAGGTTTATCAGCACCCTATTTATAGCAATGACAGTTAATCATTCACTTTAATGACACATATTGTAGGATTTATCATGACCGATGACCGCGCAAACCCTGTAGAGCGTCAACTGCAAAGCAGTCAGACCCACAACATTCAACCCACAAACACTCAATCAACAGCCACTCCAGCAAAAGACAGTCAAACACAAACCACGCAACCACAAAAAGCCATGCCAAATAATTCGAACACTCAAAATAGCAGTGCAAACAATAATTTAAATAGTAATGCAAATAGCAATAAGGCAACTAATAGCACGGTAAGTAGTAGCGCTGCTAAACCTGAAAGCGCCCCTGAGCCGCAAATTAAAAAGGTCGATGTAGCGATTGCTGGCGTAACCTACCCTATTTTTTGTCCCGTACATGAACAAGAGGAGCTGCACTCGGCAGTTTCTTATATCAACGACTTTGCTCTGAAGTCAAGAAAAGAGGCACCAGGTCTTAGCCAAGAAAACCTACTGGTATTAACCTGCTTAAATTTATATGAAAAAATTCAAACTTATGAAAGAAACGAAGAAGATCGTCTGCAACAAAGCAAACAGTCTGAAGCACTGCTCAACAAAATTATGAAAGATGCCCATTCTGTTCTATAAATTTGCCTCAATATTAAATAGGTATTCTAAAAAGATAAGCGCTTAGCTCTAATGAGTTAAGCGCTTTTTTAAATGGTGATAATAGCTTATCGATTTATGATTGACGACTTATGGCTTACAAGTTAAGCATCTGCTTGATAAGTCTTACCAGCATGAAAGTCCGCCTGATGCTCATAATTGCAAAAGAATAATTCTTTATTAGCGGCCATATCATTATTACTATTTAAAGTAGGTGTAGGTTCAAGCACACCGCGATACTCAGCCAAACTATTGCCACAAAAATCACACTGGCGCGGCGTGGTCACATCACCCTTTTTTGGCATCATGCTTTTTGGCGCCCGCGGGTACATAAACTTATAAAAGCCCCACATCACAGCCCAAATAATAAGAATTACAATGATAACGGCCAACACGTCAGTGCTCCTTTGGATACGTTCTAAGACATTATAAACCTAACGCTGTAGAATAAGCGCATAGATGCTTAAACTAACGGAAGTCTATCACTGTCGAACTATAATGAACAAACTATAGCTGCAGCTCACTGATGTCAGCGACGGTTAAGAATAAGGCGCGCACTTGCTTAAGCAGTGCTAAGCGATTGTTTTTCAGCGCCGCATCTTCACTATTAACCATGACGTCAGCGAAAAAGTCTGACAAAGGCGCATCCAAACTGACCAGCGTTTGCAATACTTGCGTATAGTCAGCAGTTTCTAGCAAAGGTTTGACCGCCATCTGTGCTTGCTGAACCGCTTGATATAACGTTTGCTCAGCAGCTTCAGATAATAGTGCTTCATCGACAGTGTCAGCGACACTTACTTCTGATTTCGCTAAAATGTTGGCAACACGTTTGTTTGAATCGGCAAGCTCTTCGGCTTGTGGCAATTCACTAAACGTTTGCACAGCGCGAATACGCTGATCAAAATCGAGCGGCATATGCGGGTTAATCGCTTGCACGGCTTGAATCGTATCGACACTGACGCCCTGCTCAGTATACATCGCCCGATAGCGTGAGTTTAAAAAAGCCATCACTTGGGTAAAGGTGTCGCCCATCTTGGCAATCTTGCTATTATCGCTCGTGTTATAGCCTTTAATTGCTTGTTCAACCAAAGCCACTAAATTAATTGGTAATTGCTTTTCGATTAAAATACGCAAAATACCAATCGCTGAACGACGTAAGCTAAATGGGTCTTTTGAGCCCGTCGGAGCTTGGTCAATGGCAAAAATACCAACTAGCGTATCTAAGCGATCTGCCAAGGCTAAGCAAATACCAATCGGTGTCTGCGGCAATACGTCACCGCTGAACTTAGGCAAATACTGCTCTTCTAAGCTTGCGGCGACGGCCTCAGGTTCATCATTTAAGCGCGCATAATACGTACCGGCGATACCTTGCAGTTCAGGATATTCACCGACCAATGAGCTGGCCAAATCCGCTTTGGATAATATTGCAGCTCGTACCGTTTCATCAACATTAATATCGCGACCTTGCTGCTGCATCAGTGTAGCGATAAAGGCAGCAAGCTTGGCAATACGCTCAGATTTTTCCCATATCGTACCGAGCTTATCTTGGAAGACACGCGTTTTTAGGCTTTCAGTCAAAGCAAATAAAGGCTGCTTTTGGTCTTGCAAGAAGAAAAACTCCGCATCCGCCAAACGCGGACGCACGACTTTCTCGTTGCCTTCGATGATTTGATTCGGGTCTTTTGACTCAATATTGGTGATAAAAATAAAGTAAGGCTGCAATTTGCCTTCCTTATCGGTCAAGCAAAAATATTTTTGATCGGCTTGCATGGTCGAGATAAGCGCTTCTTGCGGCACTTGTAAAAAGCGCGCTTCAAAGTTTGCTCGTAGCGCAATCGGGAAATCAACCAACGCGGTTACTTCATCTAACAAATCTTGCGGCACGATCGGATCGGCATTAACTTCATCGGCTAGCGTTTTGACTTGGTTTTTAATCAACGTTTGACGCTTATCAAAATCCGCCACGACTTTTAAACCATCGAGCAGCTGCTCATAATCGTTAGCATGCGTAATCTCGTGATAGTCAGGACTGTGGAAGCGATGACCGCGCGTTTTCTTGCCAGTTTGATGTCCTTGGATAGTCGCATCAATGACCGCATCATCTTGCATCAATACCGCCCATTGTACCGGACGTACAAACTCATTGCGGCTCGCGCCAGAACGCATACGCTTAGCAATAGGCAAATTATCAAGCGCGGTTTGGAAAATAGTAGGTAGCAGTTCAGTCGTCGCTTGACCCTGAATAATCTGCTCATAGCCGACATAATCACCTTTATCGGTGTTAATAGTGATCAGCTCGCTGGCGTCGATACCTAAACCTTTAGCAAAACCAATCGCTGCGCGCGTTGGATTACCATCGCTATCAAAAGCCGCTTTAATCGCAGGACCACGTTTTTGCTCACTACGATCAGGCTGCTTATCGCTGATACCCTCAATTCGAATCGCCAAACGACGCGGCGCGGCAAAGGCTTTGATGCTATCGAAGCCAATTTCAGCTTCACTTAACTGCTCGGTGACACTCGCTTGTAGCGCATCACGTAAAGGTTTTAGACTTTTTGGAGGTAGCTCTTCACACCCCAGTTCAAATAAAATAGTACTCATGGGATGCTCCTATTGATTATTAGTTTGGTTGTTGTCAGTAGCTTGATTATTTTCTGTATTCTCAGTGGTTTCTTCTTTTGGCAAATACTTATCGAGCGCCGCTTGACGATGCGCTTCATCAGCTAATGGGAAACCTAATTTCGCGCGTGCTTCGACGTAACCAAAGGCAACCTTGCGAGCAAGCGTACGTACACGCAGAATGAAACGCTGACGTTCTGTCACCGATATCGCACCGCGCGCATCAAGTAAGTTAAAGGCATGCGAGGCTTTTAGCACCATCTCATAGGCAGGTAGTGGCAAACCTTCGGCAACTAATTTATCGGCTTGTTGCTCATAAAAATCAAACATCTGACCCATCATTGGCACATCAGCATGCTCAAAGTTATAGGTTGATTGCTCAACTTCGTTTTGATGGAAAACATCACCATAGGTTACGCGGCCAAATTCACCGTCTGCCCAGACCAAATCATAGACACTATCGACGCCTTGTACATACATCGCCAAGCGCTCAAGACCATAAGTAATCTCGCCTGTCACGGGGAAACACTCGATACCGCCAACTTGTTGGAAATAGGTAAACTGCGTCACTTCCATGCCGTTAAGCCAAATCTCCCAACCAAGTCCCCACGCACCAAGCGTTGGCGACTCCCAGTTGTCCTCCACAAAACGCACATCATGTACCAATGGATCAATACCGATAGCGCGCAGTGAATCCAAATACAGCTCTTGGATATTGGGTGGATTGGGCTTTAGAACCACCTGAAATTGATAATAATGTTGTAGACGGTTCGGGTTATCACCGTAGCGCCCATCAGTTGGACGGCGCGATGGCTGCACGTAAGCCGCATTCCAGCGCTCAGGACCTAGCGAGCGCAAAAATGTCGCGGTATGAAAGGTACCAGCGCCGACCTCCATATCATATGGTTGCAAGACTACACAGCCCTTATCAGCCCAGTAGTTCTGTAAGGTGAGAATTAAATCTTGAAAAGTCATCGGCTGAGCAGGTTTTTCTGCGGTCATTGAAGTTGTCGCTTGAGATGTCATAGTTTGGATTGTCATAGTTTGGGGCATGTCATAACGCCGCGGTGGAATGGATATTATAAAATAAGATATTGATAGCGCGCGTATGACCTATTAGGCAACGGCTCTATTTGCCTGCTCACCTTACTAAAAATTGACTATTTTATCTATATTTAGCGCAATTAAATTTGTCTAAATCGCTCAAATAGTCAGTTATTTGCTTGGTTCATCGTCAAAATCTACCTATAAGCATTGTTAAGCCGATAGATATAAAAACAAGATAAAAAAATACCCAAATGCGTGAGCATTCGGGCAGGAGGAAAAGTGTGTCGCAGGCATCCTGATGAGTCAGGCTTTTTGTTTTTTCATGGGCTGTTATTTTTATTTTAGCCTTGTACTTTATGTTTTTACCGTCATTCAGATGACTTTGTCTGTAATATTGTGACTTTAATATTGAGAACTTAATACTCGTCAAATTTTATATTCATCTTAACTTTTTAACTTTGCTCTTACTGATAAGACTCAGCGTTTGCTTTAGGCATGATTATCCATAAAATAATATAAATTAAGATACCTGGAACGGCGGCGCTCATCGTTGAGACGATCACAAAAAGTAATCTCACCCATGTTGGTGACCAACCGACATATTCTGCAATACCACCCATCACACCTGCGATCATACGATTATTTCTTGAACGATGTAATTTTGCTAACTTAGCCAAATCAATTACCTCTCTTATTATTTATACTTATTTTAAATGTATTATTTAACGTTATTTTCTATAATTTATTTTGAAACGTTATAAAAATTCATAACCCTTTTGAACTTACGAATAAGTATAGCAACTATTGACTTTTTATCTGTTGATGATATAGACGTGCTTTGTGAGTTTATGCTACTTAAGCTTACTCTAAGCTCTCGTAATTGCGCCTAAACCCCTGATTTTAAATAACTATTTCAAAATGTTTCATGATTCAATTTGTTTCGCTTATATTACATATTCTGTTACAACTTTAAAAAGCTCAAGCAATCACTTTAAATCTGTTTAGGTCGAAAATCTTTATTATTTATTGATAATTTAATATTAAAAGCCCTTTCTAAAATAACGCCTATTTACAATAACCTACCTGTAAATCTATCCAAACCTTTATACCATGCTATTAAATCATCAAGGCTTAGCAAATATGAATTGCCACGATGAATCATAACTAAAATAAAAACAGCACATAAGGAAAGCTATGTACGAGTCAGGATTAATGATTGGACATTTTGAACCGCTACATTTAGGACAAATGCGCAGTATATTGGACGCTGCAGGACAAGCGAAAACCCTGCATATTGTCATTATGGCGCACCCTGACCCGCATCCAGACTTTAATATTACCTTGCAAGATAAGGCGCGTTGGCTACAGATGGCGTGCGCAGACTTGCCATTTATCCATATTCATACCACTGATGAAATTGAGCTGCCGCTACATGAAAGCTTTGCCGATGTCAGCATCGATATTGCGGCTAGCAATGCCAAGCTGCAACGATTGATAGACGCATTAGGACTGCCAACAGAAACGGTATTATTTGTCGCAGATAACCATCCTTTGGCGCAGTCGGACATTTCTGGACAGTTAGTCATGCCAGTAGTCACGACGCCATTGCAATCTGAATTTGATTCTTATGCGATTGCACGTAATCCGGTTGCGCACTGGTCGGCGCTGCACCCACAAGTACGCGGCGACTATACCAAAACAGTTGCCATCGTCGGCGGTGAAAGCTCAGGCAAGACGACATTGGTACATAAGCTTGCCAACTATTATGGGGCTAGCTTTGCGCTAGAGATGGGACGGCTGTATGTCGGCACAGATTTGGGAGGTAGCGAGATTGGTCTGCAGTATAGCGATTATGGTCCCATTGCTCTCAATCATGCCCAAGCTATCCGCGCTGCCGCTGCTAGAGCAACGGCGCCTGTAACCATTATTGATACAGATTTCGTCACTACGCAGGCTTTTTGTGAAGAGTACGAAGGTCGTACCCATCCCTTTGTGAGCGCATGTATCGATGAGTTTCGCTTAGACCATACCATTATGCTCGATAACAATACGCCCTGGGTTGACGATGGCATGCGCTCATTAGGCACGCCTGAAGATCGCGGACGCTTTGAGCAGCGCTTATTAGATATTTTTGCCCGTCATGATATTGAGCCACATATGATTGATCAGCCCGATTATGATGCCCGCTATCAGCAGGCTTTATTAATGATTGATAAGCTTATCTATGGTAAATAACAAACTTAGAAAAACCATAGAAAAAATGCTGTTAAAAAAAATAACTCTAAAATAAGAAAAAAACGATAATAGCTTTCATACTTTGAGGAAAAAGACGTTATGCGTATTCAGCTTCTAGACAACATCACCGGGAAATGGGCGATTCAATGGATTGTCCTATGGTTTATTTGCGGTGTCATTGCCTT
>NZ_DAINDI010000021.1:0-3262 GCF_036731945.1 Psychrobacter sp. | reverse complement strand
ATCAGCAGGCTTTTGGCTGACCACCGAACACAATACTCTTGATTGGTTTTATTTAGTCGTGTCATTTATCGGTTTGATTTGCGTGGTGTCATTATCTTTTCGCAAAAATATTTTGGGTAATGGTTTTGGGATGGCGGCAACCGCAGGTGAATTTGTGGTTCAAGCCACCTCTGGCGCCGTTGGTTTGATGCTCGCGCCGTTATTTAACTTTTTTAGTCATCTTTATGGGATTTTTTATTGGTCCAAGCATACCGACGCCGATGGCGATATGGTGCCCAAATCTGCCAGTCGCTGGATTTGGCTATTAACCATCGCTTTTATGGTCATCGGTTTGGCGCTGTTTCCTACAGTAAATAACTTACTTGCTAGCTATGGTTACGCCGTCGTTGAAGATGATAATAGTAAATTTTTGGGCTTTATCTCTTTCTTTTGGATTAACGTTATTGCTTTTGTGCTATCTATCACTGCGCAAGCAGCGATGATTCTGCGTTATTCATTTAACTGGTGGTTATGGATTTTATCCAATTTCGTTTGGCTGACCGTTAACCTGATGTCGGGCAATTATATCTTTGCCATTCAAACCATGGTCTACCAAGTCAACTCCTTTGTCGGACTGTATGAATGGTACCGCAGCGAGCAAGATTCTAGGGAATTAGCCCAACCAGTACGTTAATCAATACTTTTAGCAAACCATAAAAAAGTTGAAAAAACAGACAAATGAGGTTAATAAGCTAGCATAATTTGACTGTGGGGTTTACCAGATAAAATGGCAGAGTGCGCCAATTAGTGCTACAACTGGTATTAATAAGTCGGTTTACTCATTTATTTGCTAACAGGGAGGTTAGTATGTCTCGTACCCGTCAAGGCCGTATGTCAAAACGCACACTTGAGCAATGGCTCAGTGAATATTCTGTCAGTCATCAAAACCTAGTCAATAAAAAAATCCATTGGCTCTGTGTTCCAACTATTTTCGTCAGTATCTTGGGCATGGGCATGTCGCTATCGGTCTGGTTCACCTTGGTGATGAGCGCCTTAGTTTTAATCTTCTATATGCGTTTATCGACGCCGCTGTTTTTGGCAATGGGCATGTTTATTCTCATTTGCTTATCAGTGATGACGCTACTGCCGTGGGGCTTTAAGGTTTGGGCGGCTATCTTTGTGGTTGCTTGGATTGGACAGTTTGTCGGTCATAAAATTGAAGGCAAAAAACCGTCTTTCTTTGAAGATTTGCAGTTCTTGCTAATTGGTCCAGCATGGGTAGCTAATAGCTTAATGCGCCGTAAGAAAAGCTGAATAAATGGTATTTAATACTGTTACTATTTTAACTTTCCCATGTAATACAGACAAAAAAGCGCCACTCAATAATCAATTGAGTGGCGCTTTTCCTATTTGCTAGCTGTTTTAAAAATAGCTTATTTACCAAATACTTTCATACGCTCTTCAAGAGGTTTAAATTCCTTGTCGCCTGCGGGTTGTTCAATAGCACCAAATACCAATTGCGCGTTCATCTCCCAATGCTCATCGATATTCCACTCTTCAGCGACTTTTTTGTCGATAATTGGATTGTAGTGCTGTAAGTTGGCGCCGACATCAATACTCGCTAACGCCGTCCAAATAATGTACTGGTGCATCGCATTGGTTTGGTGCGCCCAAATTGGGAATTTATCCGCATATAAAGGTGCAGCAGCTTGCATGTCTCTGACAACGCTATGGTCTTCAAAGAACAAAATAGTACCAGCGCCGGCTTTGAAGCCATCCATTTTTTGCTTGGTCGCCGCAAATTGCTCTTCATTATCCACGATATCACGTAGGGTATCTTCGGTGATTTGCCAAAGTTTGTTATGGTCATCGCCGAACAAAACAACGATGCGCGTTGATTGCGAATTAAACGCTGATGGCGTATGCAACACTGCATGCTCAACCAATTTAACGATTTCATCATTTGAAACTGGTAATTGATTGCTCAAGGCATAAACTGAACGACGTTTTTCTGCTACTTGCTCTAGGGTTTTTAGGTCTGACATAAAATTCTCCGTATTATTAACTAAAAATATTAGTGACTAACAATATTAGTGACTAACAATATTGGTGATTAAGAGTGTATAAATCGCGAGTACGACTAACGCTAGGCAACCGTACTGTCAATAAATCTGCTTTATTATAAGGAAGATTGACCTTAATCAATACTTCCTTTTTGTAATAAAATCTTATTAATGCGCTCTAAAAAGAAAGATTAATTAAACAAACTAACCTTTAAAACCTTCTGGTAGTTCTGGTGCTGGCAAGCGTTTCATATCTGAATCGACATTGCCGAAACGCTCATGACCGTTGTTCCAGTCGATGATAGATTGCTCAATCTCTTCTTTGTTGTCGGCGACAAAGTTCCACCATAGTAGGACTTGGTTATTTAGTGGTTCACCGCCGATAAACATCACGCGAGTGCCTTTTTTTGCGACCAACTTGATACTTTTATTATTAGCAACATCGCTATCATGGAAGCGGAACAATTGATCTTGCTCACAAATCTTGCCTTCGGACTCGATCTGCCCTTCTGTCACCAAAATACCATATTCAAAACCCGGCTCTAGGTTAAGCGTAACTTCACCATCTTCTAAGAAATAAACGTCGATACCGACCATTTTTGAATATTGAATGGTTGGCGCTTCATAACGTTCACCTGTGACACTGTGGTAGCTACCCGTCGTCAAAATCATCTCAACATTATTTTCCGTCCACGTCGGTAGTTCTGGATAATGATGGAAACTACGTTCGATTTGTTGATCGGTCGGTAGCGCAATCCACAGCTGTACCATACTTAGACCACGAGCGGCATCTGCCGAACCGCCGGTATCAGGAAAGACGCTTTGCTCTGTGTGGCTGATTCCTTGGGTTAGACCAGTACCTGCTGTCATGACGTTGACTTGATTTTTAGTAATCACTTGCTTATTACCCAAGCTGTCTTTGTGCAGCACCTCACCATTTAACATCCAGCTAAAGGTTTGCAGGTTGGTGTGCGGATGACGACCGACTTGCATGCCTGTTTCATCTTCGCCAAATTCAGCAGGACCTGCGTGGTCTAAAAAGCACCAAGCGCCGATTGGCTGCTTGCCTTTATTGGGTAACAGACGAGCAATGGGAATGCCGCCGACATCTGCTAAGCGCGGTTCTAGGGTTTCAATACTCATGATTCACCTCTTATTATGTGATACTGGATATAATGTGATGTATAGATGTATAGATAAAGCTCGTTTAGCATTAAAAG
>NZ_DAINDI010000020.1:33504-45849 GCF_036731945.1 Psychrobacter sp. | reverse complement strand
ACGACCTTCTTCATCATTACCAGCTGACGTGGTGATGGTCACATCCATACCGCGGATACGATCAATCTTGTCAAAGTCTACCTCTGGGAATACGATTTGTTCTTTGATACCCAATGAGTAGTTACCACGTCCGTCAAAGGCTTTAGGTGAAAAACCGCGGAAATCACGAATACGAGGAATTGCAATGGCAATGAGACGATCTAAAAATTCGTACATTTGCTCACCGCGTAGCGTTACTTTACAGCCAATTGGCCATTCTTCACGAATTTTAAAGCCAGCAACTGATTTGCGCGCTTTGGTGACGACAGGTTTTTGACCAGCGATAGCGGTCATGTCAGCTACAGCACCTTCAAGCAATTTTTTGTCTTGAGACGCGCCGCCTACACCCATATTAAGCGTAATTTTAGTGATTTTAGGCACTTGCATTACGTTCGCCAAACCAAGCTCTTCTTTGATTTGTTGCTTTAATTCTTCGTTATATAAAGATTTTAATCTTGCCATTACCATTACACCCTTAGTGTCTTACGCAGTCGCCACTACTTCACCGTTCGAACGATAGACGCGTTGTTTCTTGCCGTCTTCGCCGAACTGATAAGTAATACGATCAGCTTTTTGGGTTTGCGCATTTAAAATTGCGACATTAGAGATATGCAAAAAAGCTTCTTGCTTAACAATGCCACCTTCAGTACCAGTTGCTTGATTTGGCTTCTGATGTTTGGTGACAATGTTGATGCCTTCAACTTTAATACGATCGTTTTTTACAGCTTGTACAGTACCTTGCTTGCCTTTGTCTTTCCCAGCAATCACGATAACTGTATCGCCTTTACGTAATTTTGACATGGATTACCTCACAATACTTCTGGTGCTAGTGATACAATTTTCATAAACTGATCACCACGTAGTTCACGAGTTACCGGTCCAAAAATACGAGTTGCTATCGGTGCTTTGTTTTGGTTCAACAATACCGCAGCATTGTCATCAAAACGCAGAACTGAACCATCAGGACGACGAACGCCTTTTTTGGTACGTACAACTACCGCATTCATCACGTCGCCTTTTTTAACACGACCACGCGGAATGGCTTCTTTAACCGTTACTTTAATAATGTCGCCAACTGATGCATAACGACGATGAGAGCCACCCAGTACTTTAATGCACTGAACTCGTCTTGCACCGCTATTGTCTGCAACTTCCAGCATCGATTCAACCTGAATCATAGCGTTACTCCACACGTATGAGCAATAAAAACCAGTTGCTGCCGCTAGCACAGAATGAGTAGTCGGCATTTTAATATTAATAACCGCTGCTACTCTTAATGTGAGTGATATACGCTCGGCGCAATCAGCATCCTTAAAAAGGCGGCTATTTTAACAGCTTCTGGCTTTTAATGCAATTTACTTAGATTTTTTCTACTTTTTCAACCACTTCAACCAAAGTCCAAGACTTGGTTTTTGAGATTGGACGCGTTTCTTTGATGCGGACAAGGTCGCCTTGTTGACAAACGTTATCTTCATCATGAGCTTTGATTTTTGTAGAACGACGAAGCTGTTTGCCATACAAAGGATGGCGAACCAGACGCTCAATCAAAACTGTGATGGATTTGTCCATCTTGTCGCTGACAACTCGTCCTGTCAATACACTAGCATTAGCTGTTTGATTGTTATCGCTCATGAGTCGCCTCGTTGTTTCTCGTTAATCAAAGTCTGAATCTGAGCAATCGTGCGACGATTGCTTCTGACTTCATGGGTGTTACCCAACTGACCCGTTGCTTTAGCCATACGAATACGGAAAGCATCAAGTTGCTTTTCATCAAGTAACTGAGTCAGTTCTTCTAATGATTTATCACGTAATTCACTGATCTTCATTACATTATCGTCCGCTTAACAATGGTAGTTTTAAAGGGCAGTTTTGCTGCAGCAAGCGTTAACGCTTCGCGAGCAAGTTCTTCTGAAACCCCTTCGAGTTCATATAGCACTTTACCAGGTTTGATTTCACATACCCAATACTCGACTGGACCTTTACCTTTACCCATACGTACTTCTAGTGGTTTATTGGTAATTGGTTTGTCTGGGAATACACGAATCCAAATCTTACCGCCACGCTTGATTTTACGAGTGATGGTACGACGTGCTGCTTCAATTTGACGGGCAGTCATACGACCACGAGTCAACGATTTTAGACCAATTTGTCCGAATGCAACGGTGCTTCCACGGTGAGCAAGACCTGTGTTACGACCTTTGTGCATTTTACGAAACTTGGTACGTTTTGGCTGTAACATAGTTTAACCTCTGTCTGTGTTTCGACGGTTTCCGTTTCCACGACCACGGCGTTTTGGCGCACGAGTCTGCTCTTCTTTGACGGGATTGTATACGCTGTTCATACCGTCAAGGATTTCGCCACGGAAAATCCAAACTTTTACACCGATAGTGCCGTATGTGGTTTCTGCACGAATTGACGCATAGTCAATATCAGCGCGGAGTGTATGCAATGGTACACGACCTTCACGGTACCATTCAGTACGAGCAATCTCAGCACCGCCAAGACGGCCAGACAGCTCAACTTTAATACCTTTAGCACCAGAACGCATGCTGTTCTGTACGGCGCGTTTCATCGCACGACGGAACATAACACGGCGCTCAAGTTGGCTGCCGATACCGTCTGCTACCAAACGTGCATCAAGATCAGGTGATGTGATTTCTTCAATGTTGACCTGAGCAGGTACGCCCATAATTTTGGTCAATTCTTTTTGAAGTCTTTCGATATCTTCGCCTTTTTTACCGATAACAATACCAGGACGCGCAGTGGCGATGGTAATCTTAGCAGCACCAGTAGGACGCTCAATCATGATGTTGCTGATCATAGCGTTGTCTAGTTTTTTGCGTAGATACTCACGAACTTGAATGTCGTTGATGAGGTATTCTGAGTATTGTTTAGGGTTAGCATACCAGTTTGCGTTATGCTTTTTGACAACACCAAGACGAATTCCGATTGGATGTACTTTTTGACCGATAACTTATTCTCCTACCTTTATAGTGATGTGACAAGTACGCTTACTGATACGATCAGCGCGACCTTTAGCACGTGGTAGGATACGTTTTAGCGTAATGCCTTCATCAACGTAGATGGTTGATACTTTAAGAGTATCGATATCTAAACCGTTGTTGTGTTCGGCATTGGCGATGGCTGAGTCAAGACATTTCTTAACGAAGACAGCGCCTTTTTTATTACTATACGTTAGGATATCCAAAGCACGCTCGATAGATTTGCCACGAACTTCATCAGCAACGAGTCTAACTTTTTGTGCCGATATGGCGGCACCGCGTAATTTTGCAGTTACTTCCATGGTAAGCACCTTATCTCTTAGCTTTCTTGTCAATGCCATGACCACGATATGTACGAGTCGGGGCAAATTCACCTAGTTTATGACCAACCATCTGCTCGCTTACGATAACCGGTACGTGAGTACGGCCGTTGTGAACAGATAAGGTTAGGCCAACCATTTGTGGCAAAATCATCGAGCGGCGCGACCAAGTTTTAATTGGTTTGCGTGAGTTGGTGTCTAATGCATTCTCAACTTTAGCAAATAAGTGCGCGTCTATGAATGGACCTTTTTTCAATGAACGAGGCATGAAATTCTTCCTTTATTTCTTCTTGGCGCGGCGGCGGATGATCATACTGTCAGTACGCTTATTATGACGCGTTTTAAGTCCTTTAGACTTCTGACCCCAAGGGCTGGTTGGATGGCGACCTTTGTTACGACCTTCACCACCACCGTGTGGGTGATCAACCGGGTTCATAGCGACACCACGAACAGAAGGACGAACACCGCGCCAACGTGAAGCACCGGCTTTACCAAGTGATTTCAAGTTATTTTCAGTGTTAGAAACTTCACCAATAACAGCACGGCAGTTCACGTGTACGCGGCGAGTTTCACCTGAGCGTAGACGTAGAATAGCATAAATACCGTCACGACCTAGTAGCTGAACGCTGGCACCCGCAGAACGAGCTAGCTGTGCACCTTTACCGATTTTAAGTTCGATATTGTGAATCACAGTACCCAATGGGATGTTTTTCAGTGGTAAGCAGTTACCTGGACGGATTGGAGAGTTCTCTCCTGACATGACGGTATCGCCAACTGCTTGTTTTTTAGCAGCAATGATATAGCGACGTTCGCCGTCAGCGTACTTAAGTAAAGCAATGTGTGCAGTACGGTTAGGATCGTATTCGATACGCTCAACCACAGCTGGGATATTGTCTTTAGTACGTTTAAAATCGATAATACGATAATGCTGCTTATGACCACCACCAACGTGACGAGTCGTGATGCGACCATTATTGTTACGACCACCTGACTTACTTTTTGATTCGAGAAGCGCTGCAAAAGGACGACCTTTGTAAAGGTGTGGATGCACCACTTTTTCAACAAAACGACGGCCTGGTGATGTTGGCTTTGCTTTTACGATAGGCATGAGTGTAATCCTTATTCGTTGTTCGCTGTTTCACTAGTAGAAGCAGTCGTGTTTGCGACTTCTTCACCAGCATCAGCCATTTGTACATCTTGACCAGCTTTTAAGGTAACGTAGGCTTTTTTATAGTCATTACGACGGCCGATATTTTTACCAAAACGCTTTGTCTTACCTTTAACATTCAAAGTGTTTACTTTTAAAACTTCAACGCCTTCGAACATCATCTCAACCGCTTTTTTGACTTCAAGCTTAGTAGCATTAGAGTCAACTTTAAATACCTGTACACCAAGTGAGTCGCCAAGCATTTGAGATTTTTCTGAGAATACAGGCCCTCTTAAGACCTGATAAAGTCTTGCGTTATTCATGCTAGTGCTTCCTCAAATTGTTTCGCAGCTTCAACTGACATGATTACTTTATCAAAAGCAATCAAGCTCACTGGATCCACTTCGTTTGTACCAAGTACATTGACGTGTGGGATGTTGCGCGCAGCTAAGTATAGATTTTCGTCAACTTCTTTGGTGACGATGAGTGCACGAGGTGCGCCCAAATCATTTAACTTTGCAATCAGCTCTTTGGTCTTAGGACCAGAAACGCTTAGCTCTTCAACCAAAATCAAACGCTCTTGGCGAATCAATTCGGCTAGGATGCACTGCATAGCACCGCGATACATTTTGCGGTTAACTTTCTGTGACCAATCTTGTGGTTTGGCTGCGAATGCACGACCACCTGAACGCCAGATTGGGCTACGAATAGAACCTGCACGAGCGCGACCAGTACCTTTTTGGCGCCATGGCTTGATGCCACCGCCAGAAACTTCGGCACGGGTTTTCTGAGCGCGTGTACCTTGACGAGCACCAGCAAGATATGCGGTGACGACCTGATGCACTAATGCTTCGTTGAATTCACGACCGAAAGCCGTATCAGAAAGCTCAACTGCCGCCCCTGTAACTGTTTTTAAATCCACGTTAATCCCCTTGCTTAGGCTTTGACTGACGGACGTACGATGACATCGCCACCGGTGGCACCTGGGATAGCACCCTTGATGACAAGTAACCCTTTTTCAACATCAACCGATATCACTTCTAGGCCCTGAACGGTAACGCGTTTGTTACCCATTTGACCTGGCATTTTTTTGCCTTTGAAGACTTTACCTGGTGACTGGTTTTGACCAGTTGAACCAAGGACACGGTGAGAAACTGAGTTACCATGAGTGGCATCTTGCATGCTAAAGTTGTGACGCTTTACGCCGCCTTGAAAGCCTTTACCTTTACTCTGTCCTGTGACATCTACAATCTGACCTTGTTCGAACAAGTCAGCTAGGATCTCACCACCAATTTCACGACCTTCAAGATCGCTGTCATTGGCACGAAATTCCCATACACCACGGCCAGCTGCAACGCCAGCTTTAGCGAAGTGACCTTTTTGTGCAGCAGTTACGCGGCTGTCACGACGAGTACCTGTGGTAACTTGAATGGCTTGATAGCCATCTACATCAGTATTTTTTACTTGAGTAATGCGGTTAGCATGGACCTCAACCACTGTAACAGGAATAGATTCGCCTGCTTCAGTGAAGATACGGGTCATGCCGCATTTTTTACCGACTAAACCGATCGCCATTTTAGACCTCTTTATATCTTATATTAATGGGTTGGGTGTGTTTTGCATTAACCCAAAGCAATTTGAACGTCAACACCCGCCGCTAAGTCTAACTTCATTAGCGCATCCACAGTTTTGTCGGTAGGCTGAACGATATCAACCATACGCTTATGAGTACGGATTTCGTACTGGTCACGAGCGTCTTTATTAACGTGTGGTGAGGTTAGAACGTTGAAGCGCTCAATGCGAGTCGGCAACGGTACAGGACCACAAACTTGCGCACCGGTGCGCTTTGCAGTATCAACGATCTCTTGTGCAGATTGATCAATCAGACGATGATCAAAAGACTTAAGACGGATACGGATTCTCTGGTTAGCCATGCCAGCAAGCTCCTAATATGTGCTTTCGTCATTCTTACTTTGAAGATATGAGCAAAAGCCGTTTGGTTAAATATTCACTTTAAGCGGCCTTCTGTTCTTAACCAGAATGAGTTCGTTACCGGAACTTATAGCGTGCCAAAAGCAAAATAGTTTAAAGCCCCGCCGACCCTTCCATTATAGGATGTCAGCAAAGGCATAATGAAATAGTGCTAGAAACGATGCTCTAGCTGTCATAGCGCCAGCTGTTTAATTGGCTGCGCATATATAATTCAGTGGTGTGTATTATACATAGTATTTCACTCATTGCAAGAGTAATATCGGCGGTGTTTTGAGATATCACCCTCTATAAACAAGCGTTTTTATCAATAATTTTCTCATTAAAACCTCAGTTAAAACTGTTATTAGTGGTATAAGTTTACTCTATTATTAATCTAAAACGATGTCATATTGCTCTTGGGTATAGAGATTTTCGACCTCAAAGGTAATCACCCTACCTAATAGATACTCTAAATCTGCGACAGTGTCTGATTCGGTGGTCAACAGTAAATCAATGACGGCAGCATGGGCAACCACGGTAAATTTCTTGGGCGAGTTATAAGTTCGCGCACAGCGCATGATTTCGCGAAATATCTCAAAGCAAACGGTTTCAGCAGTTTTAACAAAGCCGCGACCCTGACAGGTTGAGCAAGGCTCACATAGCTGCTGTCCAAGCGACTCACGGGTGCGTTTACGCGTCATCTCAACCAGCCCAAGCTCACTGACTTGGGTAATTTTGGTTTTCGCGTAGTCCTGCGCTAGCTGCGCTTGCAGGCTCTCTAAAATATCGTCTTTATGCTGCTGCTCAAGCATATCAATAAAATCTAAGATAATAATGCCGCCAAGATTTCTTAGGCGTAATTGCCGTGCAATAGCATGGGTGGCTTCTAAATTGGTTTTATATACCGTATCTTCTAACGAGCGTCCGCCGACAAAAGAGCCGGTATTGACGTCAATAGTGGTCATGGCTTCGGTTTGATCGATAATCAAATAGCCACCAGACTTTAAATCAACACGGCGTTTTAGAGCATCGCGCAAATCATCCTCGACACGGTGAACGTCAAACAATGACGGCTCGGCAGTATAATGTACTATGCGGTCGTAGACGAAAGGCACAAACTCTTTGGCGAAATAACGGACTTGCTCATAGATTTGCGCGTTATCAATCACCACTTTTTCAGTATCGGCATGCACCAAGTCACGAATGGAGCGCAGCGGCAGTGATAATTCTTGATAAATAAGCTCAGAGCTTTGATTTGGTTTTGTCTCTTGGCGACGGGCGCAAATGGTGCGCCAGAGCTGCAATAAATAGTAGATATCTTCTTCGAGTTTATCGACTGGCACGCGCTCAGCAGCGGTGCGCGCAATCAGGCCACCTTGTAGATTGACCGTTTGCATCAGGCTTGCCAGTTCAGTCTTGAGACGAGTACGTTCTTCTTCGCCATCAATACGCTGCGAGATACCGATATGATCGCTCGATGGCAGATAGACCAAGTAACGTGATGGCAGCGATATATTGGTAGTTAAACGCGCGCCCTTGCTACCGAGCTGGTCTTTGGTAACTTGCACTAAGATACGTTGGCCTTCGTGCAGCCGATGCTGGATAAGAGATTTTGTAACGGCTACAACCTCGGTGCTGTGCGCACTGACCACAGGCGGCGTTACCGCCAAATCATCAGCGGTAGCTTCGATAACAGGACGTTCGTTATCAGTATTTTCTGAGGTCTTATTTTTGCTCTCGCTAACAGGACGCGGTTCGCGCTGCATATCATTGACATGTAAAAACGCTGTGCGTGACTGACCGATATCGACAAAAGCTGCTTGCATACCCGGAAGCACGCGTACTACCGTGCCCAAATAAATATTGCCGACCAAGCCCAGTTTATGATGACGCTCGATATAAATCTCGCCCAACACCCCGTTATCTAACACGGCGACGCGCGATTCCATGGGACTAATATTAATCAGCAGCTCTTCGGACATAATATTTTCTCTTAGCACTCAGCTTTCTTATGAAGCGTTCATCGTTTGGTAGCCTCACAGTGTACCAAATGCACCTTGGGTTTGCCCATTATCCTAGCGTGTCATTATGTGCAAATGATTGAGTGATAGCCATTTGCCATCTCATGTAAGACCAACCATTTAATTATCCTACATCAAATACGCGCTACTCTCACCTATCTGTTTACTCAGCTTATTTGCTCAGTGCTTAGGCTTTCTTATTGGTGCTGACAGCTGTGATATTTTTAATCAACGCCACAGTTTGTGCCAGCGGTAAACCAACCACATTGGTATAGCTGCCATTAATGCGGCTTACCCAGGCCGCGCCCAAACCCTGAATACCGTAACCACCGGCTTTATCAGCAGGCTCGCCGCTGTCCCAATAGTTTTCCATCATCTCTTCGGTTAAAGGAATAAAGGTGACATCGGTGCGCTCAGTGATTTGTTGTTGATTCACGATTTGAAATGCTCTGCTGGAGTTTGGAGAGCTTGAAGGCTTAGCTGATAACAATACTTGAGTTGCTTGCACTGCTGTCCATACTTGGTGGGTGTCATCAGACATCTGTTGCCACATACGATAAGCGTCTGCTCGGCTGTCGGGCTTGACCAATACCGTTTTGCCATCGGCTAAGACGCCGATGGTATCAGCGGTTAAAATAATTAGAGATGCAGATAGATCAGTTTGACTGTCGTTTAACTTTTTATTTAGTTCTTTATTCAATTGCTCTAGCGCCGCCTCTGCTTTGCTGGCAACCATACGTTCAATGTAATCTTTAGGAGATTCATTCACATGCGGCGTTTCATCAATATCGACGCTCATGACCGTAAAGTTCAGTTGCGCTCTGGTTAGCAGCTCGTGACGCCGCGGTGAGCCAGACGCTAAAATGAGATTCATCATGATACTCTTATTTTATAAAATTATGGTTTTGCAGGAAAATTGATAATATAGACCGAGTAAGCAAAAAAGCTAGCGGGCAAATCTCCGTAAGGCCAATAGCACCAATGGCCAGCTGATGATACTCATGAATAACGATAGAGCAGATTGGGCAACAAAGGTATTTTGGATGAATAGCTGCAATATCCATAAGCTGACTTGGAAAACAACCAATCCCAAGCTCGCAATGAGCCAAGCACTAATGGTATTAAGCTGTCTGATATAGATACTGGTGATTTTGATGACCATTGCGACCATAACGGCGGCGAAGGCTTGCTGCCCTAAGTGGGTATCCATTAATAAATCGGAGATAATGCCAATAGCAAAGGCGCTAAAAATCCCGACGTAGCGCGGCTGAAACAGTAACCAAAAAATCAGCACCATGATCATGACCATTGGACGTAGGGCGGCCATACTTGGGCTTAAAGGATAGACACTCAGCGATGAGGCAATAATAAAACTCAGTATAATCAAGGCCGGGAGTACCCCAGTTGCATCATCAAAATCCGCGTATGCCATGAATACTTACCTTTAGCGAGAGTTTAGCAGCTATTTAATGGTTTATTTAATATTGAAAAGAGTGTCAATTCTAGTGGACCAAACAATTTTGAATACTATTTATCTTATCTGTCTGTCCAGACGTCTATGTGATTGTCTATGTTATAAATAATGACGCGCAACGTGGACTTATGAGTAAGCTGACAATCCCTTAGTTTTCTTTAATACCGGCATTTCTTCTATTAACCAGTTTATCTTGCAGCACCAACACATAAGCGTTATCAATAAAATTTGCTGCTGGCGTGACTTCAATACTTCTAAAGTTATCTTCTTGCGTATCTTCGACATGGGCGATACGACCAACACGATAGCCCGCCGGAATACGTCCGCCCAAGCCTGATGACACCAGCTCATCGCCGACGCGCACATCTGAGGTTTTAAAGACGTAATTAAGGCGTAATGAGGTCGGTATGCCCTCGCCCGTGACGATAGCCCGCTGTCCGGTACGTTTGACGGTCACAGCAACTGATTGCTGCTCATCGGTAATCAGCAATAAGCGACTGGTATTGGGGTAGACATTAATAATCTGACCTAAAATGCCCACTTCATCGATGACCGTTTGACCGACTTGCACACCATCTTGCTCGCCTTTATTCAGTACCACAATTTGCCTGAGCAGATTGGTATCAGTGCCGATCACTTGCGCTAGGTTTAAATCAAATTGCTCAGGGCGCGTGGTCGATAAGATACCTTGCAAACGCGCGTTCTGTGCCAAGACATAATCCTGCTGCTGCAGCTTAGCTTGGGCATGGATAAGTTGCGTTTTTAGCTGCATGTTTTCACGGCGTAGCGCTTCTTTCGACTGCAAGCTGCCGCTCGACCAGTGTTTTGCATAACTTGGCAATAACGACAGCTCATAAATAGGCTGCATGGCGGCATGGGTGGTCGAGCGTATCGGCTTAAACCATTCTGGATTTTTGCTATCAAACCACATCAACACCAGCGCCACTATCAATACGATAGCAGTCTTACGAAGCGCGAGCGGCTGACGAGCAAAAATACTTGGAATCATAATTGGTCTAATCTAGAGGTTTTAAAGTTAGCAATAGCTGCGACTGTGCTTAACAGCAACAAATATCAGCCTATAGCGTCAGTTTAAAATAAAGTCGATATATTATTAGCGACGTTTAGCTGATATCGTACTGCTATCGCATTTTGGTATGGCTAAATGTCATTAAAGGCAACCTTATTGGCTACCTTTAATAGGAAAAAAAATAGGATAAAACAATTTTTATAGCGCGCTAATATTTACAACTTAAACAAAAATCATATTTAGGCTTTTATTATTGATAAAATCAAGCGCAATACCGCCGCCACGGCTGACACAAGTTAATGGCTCTTCAGCGACCGTCACAGGCAGACCGGTTTCTTTAGAGATAAGCTTGTCTAAATCACGCAGCAATGCACCGCCGCCGGTTAAGACAATACCGCGCTCAGCGATGTCTGATGACAGCTCAGGCGGCGTTTGCTCAAGCGCTGCTTTTACCGCGCTGACGATACCGCTTAATGGGTCGCTTAAAGCTTTTTGTACTTCTTCTGAATTGACTGTAAAGGTCTTTGGTACACCTTCTGCCATGCTGCGACCGCGAACTTCAACTTCTAATTGGCTGTCTTCATTTAATGCCGAACCCACTTCTTGCTTGATACGCTCAGCGGTGGTTTCACCGATCACGCAGCCATGCGTACGGCGCACATGAGTAATAATCGCTTCATCAAACATATCGCCGCCGATACGAATCGACTCGGCATAGACGCAGCCTGACAGCGCGATAACAGCAATCTCAGTCGTGCCACCGCCGATATCAACGACCATTGAACCACTGGCTTCATGCACGGGCATACCCGCACCAATTGCGGCAGCCATTGGCTCTTCTAACAACAAGACTTTGCTCGCACCAGCCGACGATACCGCTTCACGAATCGCTTTACGCTCAACCAACGTCGATTTGCAAGGCACACAAACCACCACGTTAGGCTGTGCCATAAAACGCTTGGCTTTTACTTTAGTGATAAAATGCTTAAGCATTTTTTGTGTCACTTCAAAGTCTGCAATCACGCCATCTTTTAATGGGCGGATAGCCGTGATATTGGCAGGCGTACGACCTAACATCTGTTTGGCATCAATACCAACGGCGGCGACGGTAGGGTTTTGGGTACGATTACTACGTAGCGCGACCACTGTAGGCTCGTCGAGCACCACCCCTTTGCCAGGAATAAAGATAAGGGTGTTCGCAGTACCGAGGTCGATTGCGATATTATTTGATAAAAATCCAAACGGGTTCATGGCTAATATATCCAGCGTATTACAAATGAGGCGAATGAGGCGAACGAAATTGACTGAGGGTTACTCGTCAGTGTTGAGCAGGTCGTCGTA
>NZ_DAINDI010000020.1:27022-33494 GCF_036731945.1 Psychrobacter sp. | reverse complement strand
ACCGATGGCGCGAGTTTATCATCGCAGCAAGTCAAACCGAAGCAATAATGATGAAATGAAAAAACTGAGCTAAATTATACCGATTTAGCTCAAAAAAAACACAGAAATTTGCATCAGTACGCTAGGATTTTGCCGTTAAACGCGAAAAGATGTTACAAAGTTTGAAATGACAGAGCAGAGCATGCCATTTAATGAAACATCATTTAATTCAAACACTAACAAGGCGCGATCACCAAGTATTATTGCTGCGGCGGGTTTTGCTAAGACATTTAAAGTCATTTACTTAACGTTTCGCTGAGCAGTGGCTGCATACTGTAACGTATTTCTGAACGCAATGCTGAGCAATTGACAATCAATCCATAACTATTCGGTCAATTTTGTAACGCTCTTATTTGAGTAAAGTTAGTAAAGATACAGTAGCAATCACTGCCCTGCTCTGTAATCTTCGGTGAGATGCTTTATAATAAAGGCACTCTTTATAAAATACTCAGATAGATTGTTTATTTGCGTGTATTTTAAACATTATTACTTTATTTAGTTAATTATTACTTTACTTAGTTATTAGTCATTACCTATTTTTATCCCTACTCTAATAAAAACCATCCTTCACTGGAGAAACTATGTCACAGCCAACCCTCGCCGCTGAAAGCAATGTCAGCCGCCAAGAAATCTTAGAAGTTGCCCGCCTTGCACGCCTCGGTGTTGATGAAGACACCGCCAGCAGCTACGCCGACGATATCAGCGACGTATTAAAATTGATGCAAACGCTTGGCAGTGTCGACACTACTGGTATCAAACCTTTATCAAACATTCATGAAGTTTGCCAAGATTTGCGCGCCGATGTCGCCAAACACGATATCAATCGCGAGCGCAATCAATCGGTCGCGCCTGCTGTTGAAGCGGGTTTATACCTTGTGCCCCAAGTGATTGAGTAATTATTCTCATAATTCTTATTTATACCCTACTCTATTTAATGTTATTCACATTTTGACGGACGACACCTTATGTCTGAACTTCACCTTTTAAGTACCCAGCAGCTGATTACGGGCTTGCAAGACAAACAATTTAGCAGTGCGGAATTAACTGAGCACTATATCAAGCGTATCGACGAGCTCGACAGTAAGATTAACAGCTTTATCACCCACACCTCCGAAACCGCGCGCGCGCAAGCACAAGCGGCAGATGAAATGCGCGCGCAAGGTGACAAGCGTCCTCTGCTTGGTGTGCCGATGGCGCATAAAGATATCTTTTGTACCCAAGGTGTCTTAACGACTTGTGGCTCAAAAATGCTGCATAACTTTGTGTCACCTTATGATGCCACTATCGTCACCAATATCGATAAAGCCGGCATGATTAGCCTTGGTAAGCTCAATATGGATGAGTTTGCGATGGGCTCGGATAATGAAAGCTCACATTACGGCGCGGTACACAACCCTTGGAATCTTGAGCGCGTTCCAGGTGGCTCATCAGGTGGTAGTGCCGCTGCCGTTGCCGCAGGATTTATCCCAGTCGCTACTGCCAGCGATACTGGTGGTTCTATCCGTCAGCCTGCTTCATTTTGTGGTTTAACCGGTATCAAACCAACTTATGGTCGTATCTCGCGCTTTGGTATGATTGCTTATGCGTCAAGTCTTGACCAAGCGGGTAGCATGGGCCGCAGTGCTATGGACTGTGCGTATCTGCTACAACCGATGATTGGTCACGACCCACGCGACGCCACTTCTATCAAGCATGATATGCCAGATTACGTGCAAGACTTAAATGATGCCGTCACTGCTGCTGGCGACAACGCCAAGCCATTAGAAGGCTTACGTATTGGCGTGGCAAAAGAGTACTTTACCAAAGGCTTAGATGCTGAGGTTGAGCAAGCGGTACGTGCAGCGCTAAAACAATACGAAGCGCTTGGGGCGACGATTGTAGAGGTCAACATCACTGACCCTGAAATTACCCTTGCGACTTATTATATGCTCGCCCCTGCTGAAGCGTCTTCGAACTTATCGCGTTTTGATGGCGTGCGTTTTGGCTATCGCTGTGAGAATCCAACTGACCTGCTCGACTTATATACGCGCTCACGCTCAGAAGGCTTTGGCCCTGAAGTACAACGTCGTATTTTGACCGGTACTTACGCGCTATCAGCCGGTTACTTTGATGCCTATTACACTAAGGCTCAAAAAGTACGCCGACTCATCGTACAAGACTTTGAAGACGCCTTTAACAATTGTGATGTCATCGCCAGTCCTACCGCGCCAACAGCAGCTTATAAACTTGCTGAAGACCTCGACCCTGCAACCATGTATTTGGGTGACGTATATACCATCGGTGTTAACTTAGCTGGTCTCCCTGCGCTTAGTCAGCCAGTTGGGTTAACCACAAACGGTTTGCCAATTGGTTTGCAATTGATTGGTCAATATTGGCAAGAAAGCAAGTTGCTCTCTACCGCGCACCTATTCCAGCAGCATACCGACCACCATTTACAACACTCTACCATCGCGAAGGAGACGGTATAATGAACACAGCAACTACTACTGATAATGCCGCTCAGCAAGAAATCGTCCGCAAAGAGCTGTTCGTCGATGGCTATGAAGTGGTCATCGGGATTGAGATTCATTGCCAGCTCAATACTGAAAGTAAAATATTCTCCAGCGCGCCGACTGACTTTGGTCATGAGCCAAATACCCAAGCCAGTATCGTTGATTTAGGGCTGCCTGGCGTATTGCCTGTATTGAATACGGGCGTGGTCGATCGAGCCTTAAAGTTTGGTATCGGTGTCAATGCTGAGTTGGGATTATTTAACACCTTTGACCGTAAAAACTATTTTTACCCCGATTTGCCTAAAGGCTATCAAATCACCCAAATGGCCAACCCTATCGTTGGCAAAGGTTATATCGATGTCGTGGTCAATGAAGGCGAGAAAAACGAATACCCTAAACGTATGGGTATCACGCGCGCGCACCTAGAAGAAGATGCGGGTAAATCCGTACACGATGCCGTCGATGGTATGACAGGCGTTGACCTTAACCGCGCAGGTACGCCACTTATCGAAATCGTCTCTGAGCCTGACATGCGCTCAGCTGCCGAAGCGATTGCTTATATCAAAGCCATTCACCAGCTGGTCACATGGCTTGGTATCTCAGATGCGATTATGGCAGAAGGCTCATTCCGCTGCGACTGTAACGTCTCTGTGCGTAAGCCGGGCGCAGATTTGGGGACACGTACGGAGCTGAAAAACCTTAACTCATTCCGCTTTATCGAACGCGCCATCAATCGTGAAATCGAGCGCCAAATCGACATCATCGAGGACGGCGGTAAAGTTATCCAAGCGACGATGCTATACGATCCTGAGCGCGATGAAACCCGCACCATGCGTACCAAAGAAGACGCCAACGACTATCGCTACTTCCCTGACCCTGACTTATTGCCAGTGCGTATCGAGCAGCATACGGTCGATGCCATCAAGGCTGCGATGCCTGAATTACCTGTTGCTCGCCGTGCACGCTTTGAAAAAGCGCTTGGACTATCAGAATACGACGCTCGTATCTTGACCGGAAGCCGTACACTCGCCGATTACTTTGAAAATGTCGTCGCTGAGGTCGGACAACAAGACGCCAAAATGGCGGCTAACTGGGTTATGGGCGATCTACTCGGTGCCCTTAACAAAGATGATAAAGACATCGCCGACTCGCCTATCAGCGCCAAGCAATTGGCTGGTATGCTAGCACGTATCAAAGATGACACTTTATCGGGCAAATTAGCTAAAAAAGTCTTTAGTGCGCTTTATGAGCGCGAAGGCGGCGATGCTGATGACGCTGCTGATAAAATCATCGAAGAAAAAGGGCTTAAGCAAGAAACCGATACAGGCGCGATTAAAGCCATCGTTGAAGACGTTATTGCCAAAAACCAAGCGATGGTCGACGAATATCGCGGCGGTAAAGAAAAGGCCTTTAACGGTCTGGTTGGGCAAGTGATGAAAGCCAGCCGCGGCAGTGCCAACCCGCAACAAGTCAACCAAATCCTAAAAGAGCTATTGGGTTAAGGTTGAATAACTGTGTATGCAACTGACTGTGATAAGTAAAATGCCATTGTAGATTTTGGCTAAAATAAATAGCCCTTGCAATATGCTTAATTTTGCGTAAAATAGTCAGTCATTCGGGGCGTAGCGCAGTCTGGTAGCGCACTACACTGGGGGTGTAGTGGTCGCAGGTTCAAATCCTGCCGTTCCGACCAAGAAATACTATATAACTCAACGGCTTAGGTCGTTGAGTTATTTTTTTGGCACAAATTTGGCACAGATTAGCAATTAACACCCCAGTTCATGACTAACTGCTGAAGAAAGCTGTCATTACAAGCTTTTTCTAAGAAATTAAGCGCGATAAATCCCATCATAATTACGAACGCTATAACTATAGCTATCATCAATGGCCAATTGGTCAAATTTTGATTGTCACAATCTCCACAATACCAGTAGTAATGCTTCAATCTTGCCCCACATTCTGGGCACCGCTTATGATTAATGAACATCTCACCTACTCCCCGTATCTAATTTAGCAATCTCACTACGTGCTTTCGACACGTCGATCCAGCGCGCATATCTAGTCTCAAGCGTTCTCACGCTATGGCCAGTTTGTTTGGCCACAAAGTAAATATTCAATCCATCCGTTAAACAGTTTGTTATAAAAGTATGACGCGTTGTGTAAGTGGCTCGATGTCGTATGCCGGTCGCTTTCATCGCTGCTGTAAGTGCTCGTCTTGGCGTCTTATCTGTTTGCCACGCACTATTAATGAAGCGCGGGGACATAAACAGCCGATCACTGACAGGTGATTTAATACGTTTTAATCGCTTCAGCGCATCTTCACTGCGCGCATTAAAAAATACATCACGATATTCAGCGGTTTTGGTACGATTGACCAGCTCACCATCACTCATGACTTTACTGACTTTAATTAGTCCGGCATCCCAATCGATATCATCCCAAGTCAGCGCGAGCAGCTCACCCGTACGCATACCTGTCCAAAACGCCAATTCAAAATATAACCAATATACAGCTTCATCTTTACCATGTTTGTCATGCAACCAGGTAAGCAGGCGCTCCATTTCATCGCGGCTAAATGGGTCCGGCGGTGGGGCTTGATGCTTGGTATTCTTTATTTTATCGACTGGGTTGGCATGGATGACGCTATCATCCAATGCAATCGCAAAAACCCCGCGCAAGGGAATTAGGTTGTTATTACGTGTCTTTTCACTAGACCAAATAATATCCGCTATCAATGTGCGGACCTCTTTTGCGGTAATGGTATGAATTTCACGTTGGTACCAGGGAGGTATCCAATATCTATCGAGGGATTTTGCGTATTCGCGCAAGGTGGCTTTGCTGACGTCGGCTTGCTTTAGATAAAGCCTGGCATAGTCTAAAAAGGTAGGAGTGGTTTTTGGGGCATCATCATTACCGCATAATTCATTAATAATATCGTCGGTAAGTGTGCCCCATTTGGCATGTTCAGCTAGGCGATTTCTGATAACAGACGCGGCGGCGTAGCCACGTTCTGTCGCAGGGAGCTTTTCAAGCGTTTGCCAGCGTCTCTTTTTGTGCCACATCCACCAAATTCGGATGGTACCGTTTCTGTCGGTGACGCCTGTGGGCAGCGATTTGCTGCTTGCTGACTTGCCCAATTGTTATACCCCGCAATACTATAATAGAGGCGACCGTCATCAAACTTAGCCCAGACAATACCTTCTGGCCACATCTCATGTTTGCCGCGTAACGATGATTGCTTGATACCAGTGATTTGCTCAAAACGCTCAGCCTGTACCCAGTCAATCAACCCGCCACCATTTTGTATCACTTCAATAAGCTGGTCAATAACTTGCGGAATATTAGTTATATTAGTCATCTTCTGTTTCCTCCATATAGAAGTCAGGGCAATCACATTCTGGGCAAGCGCGGATCACTACATGCCATTTATCGGGGTCTATAATTCGCTTGGCTTCGCCTTCATTGTATCTATGACCACAATCACAACACTCTAAGACCACATCACTCACAATCATTCCCCTTTATTCAATTCAATCGACAACAACCAAATCACTGCCACTACTAACATACCAAGCAAGATAGAAGATCCAGTGATTACTAAGAGTTGCTCATTATTGGTTAGCATCACTGCTCCTTATTTTTAGGTAAGTGCTCTGGAAACTCTTCGTAAAACACTTCCGCTGGCGAACAACCTGAATAAAAAGGAGAACACCAATCTTCTTTTTCAGCGTCTGAAATATATTCATTATGTGCTGTAGCAAGACGTTTCAGTTCATGCCAATAAACATCAAGATCTAAATCATCATTTTCCATCACCATCCCCTTTTTTCAAACACGCTTTGGCAGTCTACACAGAGCGTTACCCCGCCCATCGCTTGGCGTCTAGCCGGTATATCTTCGCCACATTCCAAGCATTCTGTCAGTGACGGTTTATCAAATTT
>NZ_DAINDI010000020.1:10055-27012 GCF_036731945.1 Psychrobacter sp. | reverse complement strand
TTAGGCAGTGAGCCAGTGTTAAATCAACATAGTCGTTTGCGCGATCAGCATCATCAGCCATTTTAAAATCCTTATAAAAACCCTACCCCAAACAATAAGAGCAGGGCTTAAAACCTTAACTCAGTGTTTAACCCTGGAATTGACCGATACAGACGCTAACCCCATCAAACACACGGGTTGCAACAATATCTGCAAACTCTTTTGCCAGCTCATCGCGCACAGATTGCAATGCTTTAATCTCAAGTTTAAATACTGGCTGCCCATCGTCGTTGCTAATACCCAATCGCAAAGCAAGATTACGCGCAGGTATACCCTGATAGCACTCATCGTTGACAGTAAAATACGCAGGCAATGCCCCATCAATACTTTTTGCCTCAACTGATTCTAAGCGTGAGCGCGTTTCGCGGTAATTACCCGCATGACTGTCTGTTTGGGCGCTCTCATCAATACGCATGTTGCGCACCGCATTGATGGCTTTAGCATTTTCAATTTCATTGCCATCAGCATCACGGGCAACCACCTTATGGCCCCAGTCTTCTAAAAATTCTGCAAACACTTTTTGATTGCAGCGGCCCATATCATGCATACCCATTAGCTTTTTAAACATAACAGTACGTTCAGCATCTAAGACAGCTTTATGATCAAGGCGACCCTGCTCAAAACCATCCGCATCAAAGTTCAGTATTGCCACAGCCCGCATCTGATTTTTATCAACAAAAACACTGATATGTTCAGGCTGCGCATTTAGCTCAATATAATCGGCAAAACTGTCGATATCTTGCGTCGCAAAAATACCCCGCTTGCGATTGCGTCCAGCATCAAACTGCTCTAAGTCCAAGATTTTGGCATTTGGATTGATAAGCGCTGTATGCTCATTAACCAACTCATGACGTAGTAATGAGCTGTCCTCGGTAAGCGCAGCTGCAACTGCTGATTCAGTTTGGTAATCTTTATAATATGACATGGTATAATCCTAATTGAGATGAGTTTGTTTGTTGGTGATAAGCGAGTGTTAGAGCACTCACTTATCGTTGTAGATGACTTTGGTTAGACGTCTGTTTCTTGGTTGGTTTGGTCAAACAGACCAGCCGTATGATTTGCATACAGGCTCATCTCACCACCTTTATTGACATGCATCGGTGTTTTGCGTGCATAGTCTTCTTTACGGCTACCGAACTTTTCAGGCGCTAGATATTCAAGCTTATGCTTGATACCTACTTGCATAGACTCTTTATCACCCATCTGTTCGATATCCAGGGTAATTTTAACTTGGCCCTTCTTACCCGTAGCAACCACCGCATCCGCGACATCACTTAAGGCATGCCCGATTTGGTCAGCAAACGCCCCGCCAGTTAAATCGCCTAGGAATTTAGTGGTATCTGTTGGTTTTAAATTACTCATAGTCTTGCTCCAGTTATGCCCTTATGGGCAGTTAAAAATTAATAGTTAAGTTCAAGCCATCTTCTCAACATTCGCTTCGATACGCTTATAGCCGATACCGTAGCGATATTCTATTTTCATCCCACGGTCAGCCAAGCGACATGCCCGACCAACCAGGTGACGACCAGCACTGCATGCGTCTACAATTTCCCAGCAGCTTGTGTCTACTTCTAGCCAACTCAGGCCATAATTATTTGCTGCAAACGCGATTCTTTTAATCTTTTTTGACATTACTACTCTCACTTGCTTGGATCATTGCATCTGCCCAGTCACGTATGTCTTTTAAGCGGTCGATGCTGAATTTTTTAAGGATATAAATATCTGCTTTGTCTGGCATTTTGTTATGCGGCGTTTGCAGCTTGATAAATAGTGCGTCATCTCTGACAAATAAATGAGCACGGCGGTTAAGGGATAATGTTTTACTCATCGCTTTAGCTCCCGTAATATCAGACTTTTAATCGTACCGGCTGCGTATAACTGCCCGTTTTTACCATCGATGTTGACGACATGATGATTACGGGTGCCGTAATGCTCACGATTGATTGCCAGGTAGTAGCCGTGATGCTCAAACTTCTTTCGCTTGTCGATACGATTGCGTATTTGACACTTATAGTTATCAGGTGTGCAGCTGAGTAAGACGCTGATATCGGGTACGACGCCCTCAGTGTCCCAAAGCGGCTGAATCATACGACGTTTGACAGCAGAGTCAGCATTGCGATGCTTATCAAACAAGATGACATCCAAGTGGCTATAGTTGCCAAGCAAATAGTCATCATCAAAGTTGACTACATCGATACCGCGCTCAAGTACGATAACGTCAGTGATAATGCCTTGCGCATTTAAGCACCGCTGCACGCGTTCGCAGGCTGTAGTGACACCGATGTGTGGTGCGCCACTGATATTAATTAGCAAAGGCCCTTTACGTTTTTGGGTATTGATAGACATTACGCTACCTCACTGTGTTCGCTATTGGCAGCTACGACGTCAAGTAGCGGCTCAAGGTTAATGTTATGAGCATACGCATTGCGTAAGTCAGCTTCTAAATGTACCAATACAGCCCAATACATTGGATTGATACGGCAACGACGCTGTGACACTTGCACGATTACTAGGCGCAGTTGCTCAGCGACATCAAGCATAGTGTGCTGGTCGCGTAGTTCGATGGGCTTGGTAATATGCCTGCACCACTGGTTTTCGGCATCGCGTAAGGCGGTACGGCTGACAGCGTTGCTAAGTTTGGCGTTTTGAATAAGGGAAACAAGGGTTGCCCTCGGCTTGATATTGGCGATGTTACGCATAGCAAGCCTCCAACGCCGCGCGGAATGCTGGCAGTTCGGCTTCGGTTATTGTCCGCAAACCGGCAAGCGCGTCGCTATCAGTATTCCAACTAGCATCTGCGGCTGCGCCAGTATCCCAAAAGACCAATAAATCCGCTATTTTGGGGTTTTGGCGGTTATCTACTAAAACAGCGTAGCTATTTAAAGGTTCGTAAATCAAAATATCCCACGCCATCAACTTATTGCCGCCAACCGCATAGTCATCCTCACTAAAGCGGCCCATGCTATGCATGCGCTGTATAAGAGTTTCGGATAGATTTTTGATAAAGATAAGCTGCATATCAGCTTGGGTGATTCGTGGTACTGACTCAGATAGCCAGTTAGGTTGGTCTAATATGTCATCGATATGTGGGACGCATTCATCTAAGTCGCTACCGCTTAAATAATCGATATCATTGACGGTCGCGCGTTTAAGATCATTTTCCCAAGGAGAGTACGTTACAGGCGAATCATTAGCCGCTTCAGCTTGCATGGCAGCAAGTAAACGGTCGCCATGACTGTCATTTTTAACTGACAGCGCACGCGTCACTTCGTCTAGTTTATCTTTTAAAGAGTCAATTACGACTTTGGTTTCATCATCAAAACCGATTTCAAAGCGGCTGATTAGCTTGCCTAGTTTGGTTTGAGTGCTCATGCCACACCCCCTAACGTCATAGCGACAATCAATAGGGTGCAAAGCGCCATAAACCAGCGCGTATTTCTATGCGCTCGTTTGACGTTCAGTTCGGTTTGGGTGAGTTTTTGCTCAGCGGCTTGGAGTTGCTGATTGCGTTCTGCGAGGATTATCTGTAAGCGCTCAAACTCGGCTTGAGCGCGAGAGGATTGCAAGATGTCTTGAATATTTGGATGTGACATGACGATATACCCGTTTTGTTGATTACGGGTATATAATTACATTTGTAATTCAGACTGTCAATTACTTTTGTAATTTATTATCAATAATAAGTAGTTTTATAATTACAAATTGATTGTTTATATGTAATTACTTCATGTAATTATTTGTAGATAGCTATTAATATTTAACAAAATGCATGTTCAAGAAGCCTTATAGCTTACTAAATGTATATCGTACGCGAGCTTCCATGCTGAAATCATAGAACTTATCCTTATTAACAATTTGGTCGGGATATCTAACTTTATCAGTATTGTCGCTGACCAAGGTTACCGTACCATCTAAGTTTTTAAATGCGCGCTTACATATAGACTCTCCATCAGCATTAAAAACATAGATTTTGTTACTAATGAAATTGTCATATTCTTTTTCGTTAGTATTAACCAGCATTAAGGTGCCATGGGGAATCGTATAGCCCATACTATCTCCGCATGCATGCATCAGTAGCAAGCCTTTACCATCAATTGGCAGCTCATTCTCCCGCAAAAACTCAACGGTAAACGCAATCACCCCTTTCTGCTCCGGATGTTCTAAGTTTACGTAACCGCCACCACAGCTTGCCTTTAGGTCTTTATAGGGCACATTGACTAACGGGTAATCAGTCGTCCCGCCTACTATTACATAATCACTAGTCTTGTCATTATTGTGCTCAATATCGTGCGCATTCTCATTCTCAATCTGTTTATCACCAGAGCCTGATATTAACCAGGACAAATTAACCCCAAGCGCCTTTGCTAAAGCTTCCGTATAACTACTACTTTTCCCGTTGCGCCGCTCAAGGTTACCTATTACCGATGGGTCAGCTCCGATCATTTCGCCCAACTGTGCTTGAGTAAGTTTTTTCTCTTTCCGCACAAACCTTACGCGTTTGGCGAGTGTGTCTAAGTCAGGTTCCATAAGTATCTCCCAAAGTTTACAAACATAATAATTACAAATGAAATGATGCGCCACTTACAAAAGTAATTGACAATATGACTTACAAATGTAATTATATTGCTAACTAATAAAGACAAAGGTAATTTCATGACTCATTCCAAATCTATCCCGCCTACACTGCTAGCTCTACAAAAAGCAATCAATATCGCAGGCGGACAAGCAGAATTATCAGTAAAAATCGGTCTTGGGCGTACATCTTCAAATGTTGGAGTGATGGTTTCTAGGGATAAAAAAGCCTCTGCTAAGTATGTTGCAAAAATTAGCGAAGCTACTGGCGTCCCATGTCACGAGTTACGTCCAGATATATTCCCCACTCCCGAACCAGCCAACGATCCAAGTAATCAACAACAACTAGCTTAACGCTACAGCCGAAATAAAAGAACGACAATAACGGGGGCAATATGTCGAAGCAAAAATATACAGCAGCAGAGCGTGCCGAAAAGTGCGCATTAGACCTAGAAGCAGCAGTCTATCAAGCTGCGATGAAACCACGCGGTACGCTTGGCAGTATTTGTGAGACATTTGGGCTTAATTACAATACAGCGGCCCTGCAGGTCAACCCAAAGCGTACAAGTCACACGTTATCGCCGTCACTTATTGAACAAGTCTTAAGCGCCACACAATCATCACTCATTATGGATGCTATCTGCTGCGCTCATGGCAACGCCGCGTGGTTCTTGCTACCTGACGATGACAACCAGTGCGACGAAATGATTGATATTGCTTTGCTTGGTCAAAAGTTTGCAGACCTCAATAGCACCTCACTGGATGCTTATGCTGACAAAATCATTGAGCCTGACGAATATGCTCGTATGCAAAAAGATGCTCAAGCACTACAGCGTCACATTCAAACGATTTTAGAAAACGCCAAGCGCAATATGGAGAGACACAATGACAGATAAACGCACCCCTTTAGACTTTGACGCCATACGTGCAGCAGCTGTCGGCAACTATGTCTCGACTATCTTTCCTGCTGCTGGTATCAGCTTCACTAAACCTGCCCATCAGCATCAGTCATGTCCTATGTGCGGCGGTTCTAATAGATTTCGTTGTGATGATAAGCGCGGTGAAGGGACTTGGATATGCTCACAGTGCGGCGCTGGTAATGGCTTCATGCTCGTACAGCAATACACTGGTCTTGATGTTTATGAGACTAACAAGCTGATTGCAGGCGCAATAGGGCTTGATGCGACTAGCACGGTCACAGATGAGCAACGTGCACAGTGGCAATCACAGCAATCCGAGCGTGAAGCAGCGGAGAAAGCTGAAAAGCGCCAGGCTCGCATTGATGCTGCCAGTCGTGCCCAAAGCATTTGGGACAACTCAAAGCCCGCAGCTGACGACCACCCTTACTTGTTACGCAAAAACGTCTCAGCAATTGGGTTGAGCCAAGACGCTAATGATAACTTAATCATCCCCATGTATTACCACAATGCTGACAAACAACAAATAACATTGGTCAACGTCCAAACCATTGCACCTGATAGCGAAAAGTTGTTTTTAAAAGGCGGCTTGGTAAGCGGTGCTTACTTTACGATTGGCAGTTCAGCCATGTTTGGTGGTGGTGTGATACTCATCTGTGAGGGCTATGCAACCGGCGCTACTGTGTTTGACGCAATGAGTTATAGCTTACCTGTGATTGTGGCGTTTAATGCTCATAACTTGATACCCGTTGCTCAGTCGATACGCGTTCAATACCCTGATCACCGCATAATTATCTGTGCTGATGACGACAGCGAAACGGCTATTAAAATGCATGACAAAGACGTGGCAGATGGCAAAGAGCCAAAACCACTTGTTGAGTATAACGCTGGTATCCATAAGGCACGCCAAGCCGCGATGAGTATCAATGGTGAGATAGTCACCCCAAGCTTCGATATATTAGACATAGATAAGGATGCGGCGTAATGCAAGGCAAACAACATACAGACTTTAACGACCTCGCCGCCGCTGCTGGACTCAATGAAGTAGCACGTCAAATCAAGCACGCGCTAGCAAACAAATCAATCGTGACGCAAGCGGCCAATGACGATCAGGCTAATAATACTGCGCCTACTACTCAACATAACGGCAATGTACCGGCTGATATTGAACAAGAAATGCGACTGGCGGCAATGCTCAAGCGTTACGCTCAAATCACTGATATCGGCAAAGTAACCAATAAAGTCTATGACACAGAGCAAAAGATTGAGTATACAAAGACGCAGTTTGCTAATGAAATTGGCAATAAGAAATTAGCAGCGCGTTGGTGGGAAACGAAGCATCGTAAGATTGCAAAGTCAGAAGTTGCAAAAGACCTTGATGTAATGATGGCTGTCGAAGCTCAATCGATGTTCCAGCGCTACTTCCTTATCTATGGCACCAAAGAAGTTTGGGATGACGTTGAGCGCGTTCGTCTGCCCGTTGATACCATCAAACTAGCACGCCCTAATGAGTATGAGATCTGGCTTAAGTCAGAGGCGCGTATTACTATCAAAGCGGATAACATCTGGTTTGACCCTACTCGCACCAAAACACCCAAGCATGACAAAGATATTGCTATCAATACATTTGATGGCCTACCGTTAAAACCTATTGAGACAGATATCAAAGACGCGGCTAAGATGTGCAAGCCGATCACTGACCTGCTATTACATTTGTGCGAAGGCAAACAAGAAGTCTATGAGTGGGTGCTTAGATGGTTAGCTATTCCATTACAGCAACCTGGTACCAAGCTTGATACGGCTCTTATCTTTCACGGCGAAGTGCAAGGTGCAGGTAAGTCGCTATTCTTTGACCGCATCATGTCACGTATCTACGGCGATTATGCTGTCACACTTGGTCAAGGTCAGCTTGAGTCTCAATATAATGATTGGGTATCAAACAAGCTTTACGCATTGTTTGAAGAGATATTCAGTGGTAGCGATAGATACTCACAGATGGGTATGGTTAAGCAGCTCATCACTGGCAATACAATCTATATCAGTAAAAAGTTTATGAGCGGTTGGCAGCAAGATAACTTTGTTAATGCGATATTCTTATCAAACAATATGATGCCACTTTCATTAGAACAAAACGATAGACGTCATGTTGTCTGCTATCCACAACAAAAGATTCCCGCACCCATTTTAAATGACGTCGCGGCAGCATTATCTGACACTGACGACAAAATGCTACGCGCTTTCTACACTTTGCTCATGATGACTGATTTAAAAGACCAGACAGCACATACACCAGCACTCATGACCAGTAGCAAACGTCAGCTTATCCGTTTAAGCCAACCAAACTGGGAAGTGTTTTATGATGACTGGGTGGCTGGTGAGGCTGGAATACCTTATTGTAGCGCACTTACTGACGATTTATATGATTACTATCAGCATTGGTGTCGTAAAGGGGGCGAACGCGGTACCACTAAAACCAAATTAATGACATATATTGGTAGACGTGAACACAAGGAGCGGTTAAGATATCAACTGCCTGGCGGGATGCGAGTCGTCCAAGCGACAGTAATTGCTGTTAATATGCCAACCAACTATCCAACAGCTGAAGCTGCCAACCAACAAGTATGGCTTGGTCAGCAAATCAAGCTTATGAAGAACGCTATCGGTCACAAACTCGACCCAAAATAACCAACCATGTGCATAGTGTGCACCCCACGTGCATAGTTTAAAATACAACTATGCACGTCTACAGCCCTTACCCCATATAGCTTATAGTAACCCTGTGCATAGTGTGCAGGGTTTTTTAGTATGCGCGCGCGGGAAATAATTATTTATTTAATATACTGATATTATGACAGCTATATTTTTTTAATCCCGTGCGTAAAAATAACTATGCACACTATGCACACTATGAACATCAGTCTTATAAGCCAGTAATAACAAGGGCTGTAGACGTGCATAGTTTAAACCCTAACCATGCACATCTTGACGTAACTATGCACACGCTTTTATATTGGCTATAAATAACGGGGGATATTTATCATGCGCCAAGAATACTTAAGAGCAGCTGCTGAAGCTTATGCAAACATTCATGAGATAGAGTCTGATTGCTATCATTACATCTATAGCGGGTTTGACCCAGTCCTTCAGAAGCGCATTGCTGCTAGATATAGCATCAGATGGAATTATGAAGACAAGCCTCATAAGCATAGTGCAATACTTAGTGCTACAGCCCTTGCGGAATTACAATACCCAGTGAACGAAGCCACTGGCTTTGCTTGGTCAGGTAATGAGAGAGCTGCATTTGCAGGGATATCTAAAGCGACATGGTCACGTAATAATTACTCAGAACATATCGAATTTATAATAAAAGATATCCGCTCTACCGCTCGCAGAGTAAGGCGTAAGATAGATGAACAGCTCATCGATGAATAAAAGCCATATTGATTAATGGAACAGTTTGACCTAATATTTCTCATATTCGAAGTTCCTGCCTAATCATAAAGCAGACGTAAACAAACATCACCAGTTAAGCCCGTTGCCCCCGCAGCGGGCTTTCTTTTTGGAGGTAATAAAGCATGGCGCTCAAAACCCTACGCCCACGCCTCGCAACCATCAGTACCAAAGCAGTCAATGACACCCATCAACCTAAATCAAGATGGGGTCATGGACGCGGCGGTCGGCCTTGGCGCCGTAAACGCGAAGAGATATTTAAGCGCGACAAATATACATGCCAAGTTTGTGGCCGTGTCGGCGGTGAGCTTGAGTTAGATCATATTCTCAACGTCGCGCGTGGTGGTACTGACGATGACAGCAACCTCCAAACCATATGCACCGCTTGTCACAAGCCGAAAACGCATGCAGAAAGCCAAGAAATTTAAGATATTTTCTTGGAAATAACCCGGGGGGAGGTGTTTTTATTTCTGGGCAAACCCAGCGGACACCACGCCCCCTCCCACGCGCAAAAAAAATCCTAAATTGAAATTATTTTTCCGTTTTTCCGATTACATTTAATTGAGAAAGGTTCTCATTATGTCACTAACTAAAAGAAAGGAAGCGTACTGCCAAAACGTCGCTGACGGCCTTGATGAATTAGAGGCGATGGCAGCCGCTGGCTATAAAGCTAAAAACGAAGCTAATGCAAAACGGCAACTCAAAAATCTTGATGATGATGAGTTGGTTCAAGATCGCATCACTGAATTACGCGCCATTAAACTTTTAAAGACTGGTGAAACTACTGAAGGTGAAACCGCTGAAGTCGTTGAGCTGGTTAATGCCCTACACTTCTTTCAGACTGTATATAAAAATCCTGCCAAGTCGATGAAAGACCGCATCAGCTGCGCCACTATTGCTATTCAATACGAAGAGCCGAAACCTGCCCCGATTGGTAAGAAAGAGCAAGGCAAGCTAGATGCTAAAACTGCTACTAACACCGGTAGGTTTGCGACGTTAGGCAATCAGCAGGATTTACTCACATCTAAGACAACGCAATAAGAGCTCATCATGATAACAACCTGGTCGACAGCCTTGCCCGACTGGGAAAAGCGCATAGTCGCCGGTGAGTCTCTCATGCCTTGTAAGCCGCTCAATCAGGACGTGGCTGATATTGCACTCAAGATATTCGATAGCCTAATACTAGTCGATATGATTGGCAGCCCTGCCGCTGGTGAAGTCACCCGCGAATGGGCTCGTGAGTTTATCGCTGCTATTTTTGGTGCTTATAATACTGAGAGTAAAGAGCGGCTGATTACTGAGTTCTTTTTGCTTATCAGTAAAAAGAATACCAAGTCAACGCTTGCCGCTGGCATTATGATGATCGCGCTAGTGCTCAATGAGCGCTTTAGTGCAAGCCTCGCGATCATCGCACCGACAAAAGAAGTTGCCAATGCCAGTTATGGCCCAGCAAGTGACATGATCAGTGCTGACCCCGAACTGGCTGCCATGTTCAACGTATCGCCGCACACGCGTACTATTACGCATTTAGGTACCAACGCTACCCTAAAGGTATATGCAGCTGAATCTGACACGTTAGGGGGCAGTAAATTCAGTTATGTGCTCATCGATGAACTTTGGTTATTTGGTAAACGTGCTAATGCCGCATCAATGTTGCGTGAAGCGACTGGAGGATTGGCATCACGCCCTGAAGGTTTTGTCGTATATCTAAGTACCATGCCCGATGAGCAGCCTGCTGGTATCTTTAAGCAAAAACTAGACTATGCACGCGCAGTACGCGACGGCAAAGTCGTTGACCCACAGTTCTTAGGCCTGCTGTATGAGTTCCCACAAAAATACATCGACGATGAGTTATATCTCAACCCAGAAAACTGGTATATCACTAACCCCAATCTTGGGGCGTCTGTCAGTGTTAAGTTCTTAGAACGTGAATTTAAAAAAGCAGAAGATGAGGGCAAAGAAGAGCTGCAAGACTTTACGGCTAAGCATTTAAACGTACAAATCGGTATCTCGCTACGTGCCAATCGTTGGGCAGCCGCTGAGTTTTGGGCAGCCGCTAAAGCACCCAAGCCATTTACGCTCGATGAGCTAATTGAGGCTTCTGAGGTAATCACTGTCGGCATCGATGGCGGTGGTCTTGACGACTTACTTGGCTTCGCTGCCATTGGCCGCCTGCCCACTGTGCTACGTGAATATACTGACAACATCACTAATCAAAAAGTGCAAGTTAAGCCGTGGTGGGTATGGACCCGCGCTTGGTGTCATACAATTGCTTTAGAACGCCGCATGTCTATCGCCCCAACGCTAAAAGGGTTCGAGAAAGACGGCGACCTTATCATTGTAAAAAACATCGGTGATGAGTCTGAGCAAGTCGCTCAGCTATGCAAGCAAATACATGACAGCGGCAAACTTGACAGTATCGGGCTTGACCCGCTCGGCATTGGCACGCTGATTGAAGAGCTGACTGCTGTAGAAATACCTGAGGACAAGCTTATCGGGGTTAGCCAAGGCTTTAAGATGGCAGGCTATATCAAAACTTCAGAAAACAAAATCGCGCGAAAGCACTTACTACACGCTGACCAAGATATGATGGCGTGGTGTGTGGGCAACTCTCGTACCGTGGTGCGCGGTAGTGGCACGATGATTAGTAAAGCTGAATCTGGTACTGCAAAGATTGATCCTGTCATTGGCATGCTGAATGGGGTCGCCTTGATGAGCCTTAATCCTGAAGCGCCTAACACAGATGGACCAGCGCTATTTTTCATCTAAACTCTTGAATTATAAATCACGCCCCCAACATAAGTTAATTCAATCAAAACGATGTTTTAACATGGAGTGTGATGCAATGAGTATAGATGTAACGTTCGAGGAATTAGAAAAAACAGCTTTTGAATTTGCTAAATCGTTAGCAGTTAATAATGTTCAGGCAGGGTACTCTCTGCAAGCTATGGATCGAGCTAAAATATGGCATGCAGAGGCACCGCTTCGCAAGTCTTGGTATATACGCGAAACCATAGAAGAAAATGACTGGGTAAATATTAATATAGACTCGGACTATGATGAAAGTGACTTTAAAGAAAATATCGGATATTGGGTTGTTAGAGGTGAAGAAAAGCCATTCAAAGCAGTGCTAAATAAATTTGTAAAACAAGGCGAACGGACTCAGCCAGTTTTTTCTCTGCCTGATAACCCTTATCAGCATTTCGCAATTAACTGCTATCTCCCTCAGTCAATAGGCGATCAACTGGTAAAAGGAATCGAACCTAAACACCCCTCGCAAGACGAAAATACAACTAGTTCCATTGTTAGTAAGTTACGTGTGTCTTACTAATAAATTAAATAACTAGCAAACTAAACCCACCTATCGGTGGGTTTTTTACATCTAGGATTTGATTATGTGCATCTACCTAAGCTATAACGTTCTTTTCGCACTTATATTCATGGCAGGTTTAGTTTTAGGCACGATTTGCGCGTCATTAACCGCATTCAGAAAACCCGTTAAACCCATTGATTATGATGGCACCAATGGCAAAGGCTATCAGCCAAGACCGACGATGCCGCTGCCAGAAAAACCACATAAGTGAGCAGATGCCATGACAAATAAATCACGAATACTCAAAGCCATTTTGCTGGCGATTGACATAGCCATCGTCACTTACTCAAAGCGACGTAAAAAAGACAACCAAGACCGCCGATAAGGGCGGTTTTATTTTGCCCAAATTTTATAACGAGATTCACTATGACCAAAGCCTACAGCACCTTAAAAGTCAAAGAGATTAGCGAGGATGGCGACACACGTACCATTACTGGCATCGCCTCCACTCCCAAACAGGACCGCGATAACGACATTATGGATATGGAAGGCGCCCAGTTTGCCCTGCCCATGCCGTTATTGTGGCAGCACAAGCACAATGAGCCGATTGGTGAAGTCACCGCCGCTACTGTCACCACTGATGGCATTGAGATCACCGCAACCATCGTCAAAATTGACGACGACGGGCCGCTTAAAAATCGCATTGATGAGGCATGGCAGTCTATCAAGTCTGGACTGGTCAAGGGTTTGTCTATTGGCTTTCGCCTGCTTGAGTACCAATACCTTGATGACAGCTACGGCTTACACATCAAAGAGTGGGAATGGTATGAGTTATCAGCCGTTACCATCCCTGCAAACCCTGATGGGAAGATAACCAGCGTAAAAAATATCAAGCAAGCTTTTTTGGACGCTCAAAACCCTACTGACACGCCGCCAAAATCTACGGCCGATACAACCACACCTAAAAGCGTTAAAACCGCGCCATTGGCTAACCATGAGCCAGTAGCGCAAAAATCCAAAACCATCACCTTAGTTGACCCAAATCGGGGCAGCATACCGTTAATTAAAATTGGAGAACCCCTATGACCTGGGAACAACGCCGCGCACAGATTCTTGCCACGATTAAGTCTAAAAAAGGACTTAAGACTGGCATCCTCAAAAAATCACTCGATGAAGATCGCAGTACTAATGAAGATGAAGAATCGCAGATACAAGCGATTGATGATGACATCGCAAAGCTACAAAAGAATCTCGACCGCGTCGACGAAATCATCAAAGATGCCGCCGATGCGCAAAAAGACGCCACACCCGCAGGCGGTGAAAACGCCGCGCAAGCGAATGCAAGCGCTGAAGGTGCAAAAGACCCTACGCAAGCCGATAAAGGTGTGACAGTTAAGCCAAATCACGCCAAAAAAGGTATTGGCTTTGCTCAGCTAACCAAGGCAAAAGCTTTGGCCGTCCTACAACAAAAGCAGGGCAACTATGTCAGCCCCATCGATATTGCCAAGTCGCAAGGTATGGACCCGCGTGTCATCCAAGCGCTAGAAAAGGCGGTCGTGCTCGATACTAGTAATTCAAGCGATTTAATCATCGAAAACCAGCTTGCTGGTGAGTTTATCGAGCTATTACGAGCGCAAACCATCGTTGATAAGCTGGCACCTATGATGCGCGCTGCGCCATTTAATGCCAAAATCCCTGGTGCTGCGAGCGGAAGTGTGGCGGGTTGGGTCGGCGAAGGCAAACCAAAGCCTGCGACAAATCCGACATTTATGTCAGTTAATATTGGCCATCATAAAGTTGCTGGTATCATTGTACGTACTGATGAACTACTCAAGCTTGCCTCACCAAGCGCCGATCAGATGATGCGCGATGATTTGATTGAAGCGTGCGCAGAGGTGATTGACGATACATTTATCGATACTGCCGCGGCAACAGACGACCGCCCAGCTGGTGTGCTTCACGGCGCAACCAAAATTGACCACACCGGCGTTGGTGTTGCTGAGTATAACGCCGACCTCGCTGCTTTACGTAAAACATTTATTAGTAACAACCTCTCGCTAAACGGGGCTTACTACGTCATGAGTGAAACTCGTGCAAGTGACATGAGCGAGCTACGTGACGCACTGGGTAATCCATACTATCGCGGCATGGATGCTCCATCAGGTGAAAAAACCCTAAACGGATTGCCCGTTATTGAGTCCGAGACTGCTGCCGATGTTATCGCGCTAATCAAACCCTCTGAGTTGTATTTAGCGGATGACGGCGATGTCGAAGTGGCATTTAGTGATCAAGCGACCATCGATATGGGCGCATCGACCCTCGTTAACTTGTGGCAGAAAAACATGACTGCCATCCGTGCGGAACGCCATATTACTTGGTCTAAACGCCGTACCGCTGCTGCTGCTTATATTGACTACACCAATGTAATTCCATAAAAGCGCCTATATCGCTTTGAAATCATGAAAACCTCACTATCAAACGTGAGGTTTTTTATGAGTAGGTATTATTAGCGCCCTTCCTTCGCTATTAGTATCTACTCCTAAAAAATACGAGGTCACTATGAAAATTAGATACATTAAAGACGCACCCAATGGCCCTGCTGGTACGACTGACGATGTCAGCGACTTTCATGGCAACATCTTGGTTTTGACTGGCTTTGCTGAAGTTGATGACAGCACTGGTCTCGAATCTGAACCACCACTTGACCCCAATCTAGATGACAGCACTGGTCTCAAATCTGAACCACCACTTGACCCCAATCTATTTGACGGACCGCCAACCGAGCCAACCGAGCCAACCGAGCCAACCGAGCCAACCGAGCCAACCGAGCCAAAGCCTAAAACAAAATCAAAGGCTAAAGCAACAACTAAAACGGATAACGAGTAAACATTATGGGCAAGTTTATTGATTGGATGACTGGCAAAAAATCAGCAAACACCGCCCAGGCTGTCAATGGTGATGTTTGGCACACGATACATGAGCCATTCACCGGCGCATGGCAACGTAATGAAGAAATCGAAGTCAGTAAAAACGACCAAATGCGCCATCATGCGGTATTTGCTTGTATGTCGCTTATCACTCGCGACATCGGTAAGCTCAAAATAAAGACCAAAAAAAAGGTCGCAGGCGTCAGTCAAGAAACCAAAAGCCGCGCCAATAAGATATTGGCCAAACCAAACCACTATCAAAACACGCAGCAGTTTTTTGAATGCTGGGCCTCACAAAAAACGGCACACGGCAATACCTATGTGTGGAAGGTGCGTGACATATATGGTGATATATGGCAGCTGCTTATCTTAAACTCTGAGCGCGTGAAGCCACTTGTTGACCCAAATGGCAACGTGTTTTATCAAGTGCGCCGCGACAGATTGTTTAACTTAGCTGATGACATTATTGTCCCCGCATCTGAGATCATCCATGACCGCTTTAACTGCTTTTATCATCCATTAGTCGGCTTGTCTCCTATTACGGCTTGCGCCCTATCAGCGAGACAAGGCGTCAGTATTCAGCGCAATGCTCATGCTTTCTTTGCTAATGCATCGCGTCCATCAGGTATTTTGGTCACACCAGGGGCAATAACCAAAGAAACATCAGAAGAGATGAGCAAAAAGTGGAACAAAAATTACTCTGGCACTGGCACAGGCCGCACCGCTGTGCTTAGTGATGGTGTGACGTACCAAGCGATATCGGTCGCCGCACAAGATGCGCAGCTGGTTGAGCAACTCAAGCTGTCAGGTGAGATTATATGTACCGCGTTTAGTGTGCCGGCGTTTAAAGTCGGCTTGGCACCACCGCCCGCTGGTAAAGTGAGCGACTATAACGATATCTACTATAGCGATTGCCTACAGCACTATCTTGAGAGTATCGAAAACCTACTCAATGAGCACTTGGATTTAGAAAATGGCGTTGAAACCGAGTTTTGTCTTGATGGACTGTTAAGAATGGATTCGTCCAGTCAAATGGAATATCTAACCAAAGCGGTCGGCGGCTCGATACTATCACCGAATGAAGCGCGTGCCAAAATCGGCTATACCGCTGTGTCTGGTGGTGAAAGCCCCATGATTCAGCAGCAGAACTTTAGCCTCGCTGCTATCGCTAAGCGTGACGCTAGTGACAATCCATTTACTAAAACACCAGCAGCGAACGACGACACAAAAGGGGATAATGATGGCATGGGTAACACTTGAGGAGGTCAAACATCACCTGCGCTATGACGATGATGCTAATGATGCGACGCTGACGATGTATATCGCTGCCGCCGACTCTGCTATCAATCGCTATATCGATAAAGACACACCAGCAACGGGGCATGATGATATCAAAGTGGCTGCACTTATGCTGGTTGGGTACTTCGATGATAATCGCAACGTGGATAACACAGCCCCAACCAATGGTAATTATCTACCCCAGCCAGTGGTTGCCCTACTCTATCCATATCGCACCCCTGTCGTTACTTAGGAGCCATCATGCGAGCATCAAAGCTACGGCAACGCATCACAGTCTACAAACAAACAAGTGGTCGCTCTCCAACGGGCGCAGTGCTACCACAAACTTGGTCGCCATTCATTGTGCTTTGGGCATCTATTGAGCCGCTATCTGTCAAAGACGTTTTAATAGCTCAAACATCAGGCAGTCATATTACTGCACGCTGCATACTACGCTATCG
>NZ_DAINDI010000020.1:8869-10045 GCF_036731945.1 Psychrobacter sp. | reverse complement strand
TATTAATAGCACTATGCAAATATCGCATAATGGTCTGCGCTATGATATTGACGGCGACCCATTACCCGATGCCGATAGCGGACGCGAATATATGACATTGATGCTGAAGGCCACAACATGAGCGACCACGACATCGGCAGTATCACTGTTCAAGGTCTTGATGAGCTTGACAAGAAGCTCGCAGAATTAGGCAACGACTTGGCGGGAAAGGCGTTGTTTAGTGCAGCAATGTACGCACTGACGCCGATGGTCAAAGATGCCAAAGCTTTTGCAGCAAAAGCTAAAGAACCACATGAAATGTACTACCCAAACGGTACAAAAGTAGAAGTACAGCCCGGACTTTTAAAAACAGCCATTAAAAAACGCCGCTTGCCCAAATCTGAGCACAAAGGCGAGTTCGCTCAAGGCGCTGTTGTCGGGATATATGTGGGCAAAGGCACCAAACAGAAAGTTTACCCACGCTATTGGCACTTTATCGAGCGAGGCACCGTCAATCAACCCGCCACCCCATTTATCCGACCTGCGTTTGACGGGAATATCAGCTTGACTGTCACACGGTTTGCAGAGAAGCTATCAGAGCGGATAGACCACTATACTGAGTAATGATAATTGCTCAAGCGTAAACTATGGTTTATAGTTGTTGGTTTAGATTGCCGACTAGGATTAGTAATGTCTAAAGTAATAAATACATTAACGTGGATAGGTTTGGCTGTAATTGGTATACCAGTTGCTATCACAATGTGCAGCTTGCGCGATATCAATGATGAGCCTGCTTATAGTGCTGAACCCTCGAACGCCGTGCAAAGCCCCAGTATTGACGCTGACCAAGTCGCGACTAATCTTATTAGTTCAGATATCAAAGAAAATATTGTTAAATATTTTATGAGCGATAAAGAACCCACAATCAAAGACGCTGTATGGGCTGATCAGCTTAAAAACACTTTGTATATTGGTGTCATTGATGACGGAACTAAACGCGATCCCTTGGCTGATTACGTCTGCCAAGTATTAATCAGTGATTTTGGCTTAAAGCAAGGCGATGCACGCGTTTATATTATGGATATCGCGAAAATCGCAAAAGACAATAGGTGGGAGCAGCTTGGTAAGTCTGAATGCTAATAGGGTCAATGATAAGACCTAAAACAACCTATAACTTTTAACAAAAAGCCCTGTCAT
>NZ_DAINDI010000020.1:306-8754 GCF_036731945.1 Psychrobacter sp. | reverse complement strand
CGAAGGCAGCGTAAAAAACACACCCTATATCGTATGGCAAGTCATTAGCAACTTACCTGAAAACACTATTGATGGCGCAACAGGACATGAATGGGTACGCGTACAGATAGACTGCTACGACCCAAGTTATGATGCCGCTGTGCAGTTGTCAAACGATGTGTTAGGCGTGATTAATAACAACATTCAAACTACCGATTACTTTGGCACTCAGCAGATGTACGACACCGAAGCCAAGCTATTTAGGCAGTCCATCGATATTGGGCTGTGGCAAACAACACCATCCACTTACCTATAGATAGGAGCACGACCCATGGCAGTAGATAATTTAGTTGATGCGTACTATACGCTACATGTCAGTACAGACGGCCTTACATTTGATAAGGTCAAACATTTACAGAAATGCGACCCACCAACATCTGAGAAAACACTCGATGATGTCACTCCTACTGACGCCAAACGCACTGTGAAAGCGGTTGTTGACTTTACTGAAGACAGTGAAATTGACTTTGAGTTTGTACTCGATCCTGCGGATGTTCAGCATCTCGCTATTCAAGCTGCTTATGATGACAATACCGAACTAACATGGCAGTTTAAATTTACCAATGCTCCTACGCTCAGCCGTGAGTTCAAAGGCATGGTCAGCAAGCTCACGCCATCGACTGATGACACAAAAAAGAAAATCCGCATGATGGGCACCATTACTATCACATCTGAGCCAACCGCAACGTTAACGCCTTAATCTATCACTATTTAGAAACACTTACCCACGATGCCCTAAAAAGCATCGTTTTTTATCCCTTAAAAAAATGAGTAATAATATGTCTAAAGCAAAAAACACTCTTACCGCATCAGCTTTAATGAGCGCTTGCGCAGCAATCCTAACGCCAATTCGTGTTTCCTTGCCAGAAATTGGCGGAGATGTATTTGTAAAACGTCATACACTCGCTGAACGTGATGCGTTTAACGACGCTATCAAAGGTCTTGAAAAAACCGAGCAAAATGCAATCGGCGTGACATTGGTTACCTGCGACGAACAAGGCGTGCTCATCTTTACCACTGAAGATGCTGAATCAATTAAAGGCTTACCATCTAGCGTGACTAACAAAATCCTCTATGAATACAACGTTGCCAATGGCTTTATCATACCGATTGACGAAGCGGTCGATGCAGCCAAAAAAAACTCTTAACCAATCGTCAGCGACTATTCACTTTTAAGTTGGCCGCACATCTTGGGAAAACAGTACGCGAATTAACTTCTCAAATTAGTACTGATGAACTTATCGAATGGCAAGCGTTCGACATACTGGACCCAATTGGCGGCTATCGCCACGACCTAAACACCGCGCTACTCGCAAAGATAGGCTCTGGCAATAAAGATTCTGCTTTACGCGATTTTATCCTCATCGACCCATACCCGATGACCGATGAGCAACGCGAACAACACGATCAAGCATTACAACGCGATGCGCTTGCGCAGTCTACCCAGCGTATGGCCGCGATGTTTGAAAAGCAAACAATCAAACCTATTAAATAAAGGACAACGTCATGGCTGGTGGAGTATTGTCACGTCTTGAAATTTTGCTGCACGCCAACACAGCCAACTTCCGCCGCAATATGCGCCGTGCGGCTGATGATGCTCGCTCTGCGATGGGCGATATGCAAAAGAAAGCCGCGGTAGTGGCTAAAGGTGCTACAGCAGCGTTTGCTGTGACCAGTGTTGCAGTAGGAAGCTTGGCGGCGGCTATCGTCCCTGTCCAACGTAAGTTTGACCAAATGCAAGGGCAGTTAGTCACTGCTACTGGGAGCTATGAAAACGCCGCCCATGCTATGGCTGCTTTAAACCAGTTTGCAGCTCAAACGCCGTACGATCTTGAGCAGTCGGTCATTGGATTCACCAAGCTTGTTAACTTAGGTTTAACACCATCTGAGCGTGCGCTTACCTCTTACGGTAATACCGCATCCGCTATGGGTAAATCCATGGAGCAGATGATCGAAGCTGTCGCTGACGCGGCAACTGGTGAGTTTGAACGTCTAAAAGAATTTGGTATCAAATCAAGCAAGGAAGGCGACCGCGTTACCTTTACCTTTAGAGGAATAAAAACCGAAGTTGGTCAAAACGCCGCCGAGATTGAAAAATACCTGATGGGATTAGGTGAAGTCGAATTTGCTGGCGCCATGGCAAACCAAATGGACACGCTTAACGGCCGCATTTCACAAGCTGAAATCGCCATGGATGGTTTGAAACTTGCTATCGCCCAAAGCGGCATCGGCGACATAATGAAAGAGGCGGTTGAAGGAACAACTGCTGCGCTTGAGCGCATGACTGCGTTTATTAAAGGCCCTGAGTTTAATGCTGCTATTGACTTACTTTCGCTTGCTTTTACCGGTTTTGAGAAAGACGCCACAGCTGCCATAGACGGCACTGGCAATCATTTAGGTAAAAGCTTAAATGATATGGGCAATGCAAATAACCGCTCGTTGCTATCCATGGCGAATGACTGGACACAGTGGTCTATTATCGTCCAAGCAACCGTCCAAAGTACTGCTGTCACAGCGATCGCTTGGCTAGATAAGCTCGCAATCAACGCTCAAGCCGCTGTCGACCTTGGCAAAAATCCTTTGAACGTCTTTAATATTGCTGACGCTTTGAGCAAACGCCAAGCATCACTGGTAGCCAGTACCGCAAATGCAACGCGCCTACAAGATCAAATCGATACTCGATTTGATAACCTTATGGCTCGCCGTGCCAAAATCAATAGCGATGCCGCCGCCGCTATAGCTGCATTAGGTAAAGGCACTAAAGAAACTGGCGACCAGTTGGCACGCTATGGCCAACAAGCCGATGCTCAACAAGAGAAGTCTGTCGAAAAAACTAAAAAACAAGCCGCTGCTGAAAAAGCGCTGGCAAAACAGCGCGAAAAAGAAGCGCAAGAGCGCTTGCGACAGCTTGAAGAAATAAATAAAAAAATGCGTGAAGACGCAAGGTTTATCGAAGATATACGTGGCGACTACGATCCCTTTGTCAAATTAGAAACCGAATTTAAGCGCCGTTGGTCGGAAATACAAAGTGCCATGTCTGGTGCGAGTGAAGAAACACTTAAAAGGGTATTTGCCGTCGAGCAGCGTTTGCTTGCGCAAGCCGATGTAGAGCTGCAAGTCAGCCAACGCCGCCGTTTAGGAGAATTTACCGACTATCTAATCGATAAGCGTACACGGCTGAAGGAATATTATCAGCAAGAATCTGAGCTTGCACAATCCGCCTTTGACTTGACCGCAGAGCAAAGAGAGATAGCTGACAAATCTCTTAATGCTCAGATGGTATCTGACATCGCACGATTTGAGATGGACATTGAATCACGCCTTAACGCTATTCGCGCACCGTTTATTGACGATATAACGCGTGAAATGACGGATGCTAGTCTTGAGTTGCTTAATATCCAGTTAAGCACTGATTATACACCTGATGATTTTGAGCGTTTTAAAGCAGCAATCAACGAACGACGCGATTATGAAGTCGCTCAGATTGAGTTTGCCCGCACTAAAGAGTTAGATGCTGCAAGTGATCATCAGAAAACTGAGCTACAGCTCATTGAGCAACGTTACAAGTATGAACGTCAAGAAATAGAGCTCACCCGTAATCTTAGCGACGAGGTACGAGCCGCGAGGCTTGCTGCTATCGATGCTCAGGAAGCAAAAGCTGCTTTTGATCTACGTAACAGCGCTAATAACGCCTACCAAGCGCAAAAAGCCGACTTAGGCGGTTATGCAGCTGAATATGGTATTAAACAGCAATTTGCAGACCGCTTAAAGATCATCCAAGACGCTTTGAATGCGGAGGTTATTGCGGAGCAAGAAGCAGCTCGCGCAAAAGAGCAAGCCCGGCAACAGTATAATATGTCCGCCTACCAGCTTGCGCTTACCTCGGGTCAAGATATAGCTGGTGCAATGGCAGGCTCATTGAAAACCATGCTTGGTGAGCAAAATATCGCTTACAAGATCATGTTTGGCGCACAGCAATCGTTTGTGATGGCATCTGCCGGTTTGAATATGTATGAAGCATGGGGCGACGCCATGGCTGAAGGCGCAACAATGGCCACAAAAATTGCTGGAGCAGCTACCATCGCTACAGAATTTGGGCGTATTATTAGCGCCGCATCTGCAATGACACTGGAACTGCCAGGATATAAAACTGGGGGATATACAGGGAACGCACCAGAAAATCAGATTGTTGGATTCGTCCATGGCCGAGAACAGGTTATGGATGCACCCACTACTCGTAAGTATCGTCCAGAGCTTGAAGCGATGAGCAATGGCACTTATGAGCGCCAATCTAGCGCCCCAAATATCAATATCAGTGTGACTGTATCAATGGATGGCAACTCATCTGTTGAATCAAACAGCGCATATGGCAAACAAGTCGGACAAGGAATAGCTGCGGTTGTCGCCAGTGAAGTGCGCAAAATGATGCGCCCAAATGGCGAGATAGACCGTCGCTATGTAAAAAGGTAATGTTAGACGCCCGCAACAAAAGTCGGTATTATAATATTTTGCCTATATTGAGGATATTATGAAATTACTGATTGGAGCTAGTATTACTATCGCCTTACTAAGCGGTTGCTCAACGAAAATCGCCACATCAACTAGCACTGTGAGCCCGACCTTGTATGGCACAGCAACTGCTGATAGCGCCTTGATTACAGTCACTCGCGATAGCGGCATCGTGGGCGCGGCTTGCGCTGCTAAACTATCTATCGACGATAAAGTTGTCGCAAGTCTTAAACCTTCTGACTCGGTGAAGCTAAATGTACCAAGCGGTCGTCATATTTTGTCATTTGATACGCGTGGCGGGTTATGCCCTTCAGTAAGTGACGCTGTAGAAGTTACCTTAAGCAAAGGTGACGATAAAAGATATCGCATACGTGCGGACACTAACGGCAACTTTCAGCTACTCCCTACGCTCTAATTCAACCAATCAACCAAAAGCCCACTACTCAGTGGGCTTTTTAGTGGGCAATCCTATGATAAAAACATTCCCGTGGCAGATGGATATGGGCGCTACTGCTGACAAACAGTATCGCGTAAACAAAACACAGTTTGGCGATGGCTATGCGCAGCTGTCATCTACTGGCATTAACAACAAAACCAAAAACTGGTCAGGTACTAAGACCGGCGCACTCGATACCGTCATCAAACCCATCGAAGCGTTTATCGATGAGCACGCAGGCGCCAAGCCTTTCTTATGGACCGACCCACACGGCAACACCAAACAATATACCTGCGCCGGTGTATCGATACCGCAGCGCAAAGGCGATCATTGGCAAATCACGCTCAACTTTGAGCAATTTATGAGTGTTTAGGAGATAACCATGGCAGTACAAATACCAGACCCAGGCACAGGCAATGGTCAAACGGGTGATAACGAATACGTCTTTCGCAAGAAAGTAAAGGATAATTTTAGTGACCAGACTAATGCGGCTAGTCGATTGGTGGGAACGACTGTAGGACGGGTTCCGGAATTTACGCCAACAGCAGGAATTGGTGGCACAGGGCTTGGTGGTTATATATTGCCCCCCATTACCATTGCTGATGCATCTACTAAAGCTGGTTTTTTTAGCGGAGAAGCAGGACCGGCATTTGCAAGATTTGGCGGCGAACATGTTGGCGGCTGGGTTGTTAATCGGGGCTCTAGACCCATTGTATTCTTTTTTGGCAATCAAGCCGAGTTAAAAATGACGCACTATTCTGGCATCTCTTGGTCTAATACTGCTGCTTTTTGGACAAGCAATAATGCAACAAAAGACAGTAACGGTTTTTTAAAAGCTTCAAGCCCCATCGTCAAAGTTTTTGCCGATAAAGTTGAGCTAAATGATGACGCTGTAAATCAAAATGTAACGTATAAAAAGAACGGTATCGGCGACTATACAATCACAACGCAAAGCGGTCTATCTACTGACGGCTGGTACATTGAACTACCAAAAGACATGAACGGTAACCCCAAAGTCGCGGTCACATTACAAGAAACAAACGGCGTGATTAGTCTAAAAAGCTACAAGCGCATCTTTAGCATGGAAACCTTTACTTTTGAGCCTGACTTAGAACAGCCACTTGACATTCCTGATGGTCGCTGGATTGATTTGCGTTTAAATGAAATTCCAGTTGAGCCTAGCGAGCTTGAAACGGAGGTCTAAATGCTCTCATCTGACCTACAAAAACTTAGCGTCACGGGTCTTGTCACACTCTATGAGCTAGACGCTACCAAACTTGGCGCAGGCGTCATGCGGTGGCATGGGCATATGAGTGCCGAGGACTGGGAGTTTATCTACCGCCATACAGACCCAACCGGCACAAAAGACATCATCCGCCGCGATATTATCTGGCAAGGTCAAACTTATAGCCCGGTTGCTATCCAAACCGATGGTTTAGAGATACGTGGTGATGGCAGTCCATCGACGCCCACATTGGTTATTGCTAATAATATCGATGGTATTAATGGCGCCGTCACTGCCATGTGCGCGTTTTATAGCGATTTTGTCGGTGCTGAATTACGCGTGATTCGTGTATTGGCTAAACATCTTGACGCGGCAAACTTTACCGTAGGCAATCCATCGGCGGACAGCCAGCAGTACACTGACCAGTATTGGACCATCAATCAAAAAACCCATGAATCACTAAGCGAGCAAGACAGCTCAGTCGCGTTTGAGTTATCAACGCCGCTGACCGCCCAGCGCAAGATGATACCTAGCCGCACCATTACCAAATATTGTGATTGGGCAGTCAAGGGAAAATATCGCGGTGAATCCTGCGGTTATACCGGTACGGCGATGTTTACCGAGGACGGCACACCAACAGACAACCCTGCACTAGATAAATGCGGTGGCTGCTTAAGCGATTGTAAGCTGCGTTTTGGTGAGTTCGAACCACTGCCATTTGGCGGCTTTCCATCCGCATCCATGCTAGGACGTTAAGGGATCGATATGTATATTTTAAAAGCCACACGCGAGGCAATACTCAATCACGCGGCTGCTTGCTATCCGCGTGAGTCTTGCGGCGTTATTGTCAATCGCGCGTATATCGAGTGCGAAAACATTGCTGACAGTGACAATGAGTTTGTCATCAGTCCACGTGACATTGTCCGCGCTGAAAAGCTGGGCAAAATAGAGGCGATTGTCCACAGCCACCCTGATGGCAGTACCAAGCCCAGCACCTTTGATAAGCTGCAAATGCCACTCCATGAATTGCCCTGGGTGATTGTCAGTTATCCTGAAATTGACATCAAAGTCCATAAAGCCAAACCGTACACCGTCCCGCTGATTAACCGCGAATACATTCACGGTGTACTCGACTGTTATAGCATCGTGCGTGACTACTATGCGCGTGAGCTTAATATCACGCTTGATAACTTTGAGCGGTTAGATCGCTGGTGGGAGGATGCCGCCAACGCGGATTTATATGTCGATAACTTTGCCTCACAAGGCTTTGTCCAAGTCGATAATTTGCAGCGTCATGATGTGATTCTATGCCGCGTGCAACCAACCGCCCATGTCAATCATGCGCTTATCTATCTTGGTGATGATGGTCAATTGACTTCAGAGCAATCAGAGGTAGTTATTGGCGATCACCTGGTCTTACATCATCCCTACCGCCGCCGCTCCCGCCGTGAGATTTACGGCAATATTTGGCAAGAGCGCAGCGCTATTATTGTGCGACATCAATCATTTATGTGAGGTAATCATGCTAAGACGTATCGAGCTACACGGCATCTTAGCCGAGAAATTTGGCAAATCCTTTGACTTTGATGTCGAATCGACACGCGAGGCATGCGAAGCACTGAGCTACCAAGTCGATGGCTTTCGACAATTTATGATGACCGCCCATGAAAGCGGTCTTTTTTTTGCCGTATTTTATGACGATAACGAGCAAAGCATTAGCGCTGATGAAGTGGAGATGAAAACGGGTGCAAAAGTCATCCGTATCGTACCGAAAATCACTGGTGCAGGCGGTGATGCAATGGGCTGGATTCAAGTCATTGCGGGCGCTGCGTTGGTGGGCGTAGGGTTTCTTGTTCCTGGCATGCAGCCTTTAATTGGCGCAGGTGCCGGACTTATGCTTGGGGGCGCTGCCGCTTTACTTATGCCACGACCTACCATCACCCCGCAAGACCCAGACGGCAATAAACCCAGCTATGCCTTTGGTGGCGCGGTCACCACCGTCGCTGAAGGCAATCCCGTGCCGCTAGCGTATGGTCGCCGTCAGGTAGGTGGCGCTGTTATTAGCATGATGATCGTCAATGAGGATACCTAATGTCATTATCAGTAATCAAAGGCGCCAAAGCCGGACAAGAAAAACCGCATCAGCCGTCTATTGCCAAAGACGATGTCGCCTCTATTAGTAAAGTTAAGATTTTATATGCGTTATCGGAAGGTGAAGTCAAAGGCTTGGTAAGCGGCG
>NZ_DAINDI010000020.1:0-296 GCF_036731945.1 Psychrobacter sp. | reverse complement strand
CCAGTATCATGCTGGACGGCACGCCACTACTGGATGCTGACGGCAATCCAAACTTTGAAAACGTCGAATGGGAAATCCGCAACGGCACGGTTGATCAAACGCACATCGCAGGGTTGCCAAGCCTTAGTAGTGAGATTGGTATTGGTACGATACTTCGCAGCGGTACGCCGTGGATTCGCACCATCACCAATACCCAATTATCGAGTGCTAACGTTAATGTGTCTTGGTCGCGACTAAGCGAAACTACAGACAAATTTGACGTCATTGGTACCAAAGTCGATTATGCAATTGACGTG
>NZ_DAINDI010000019.1:32377-46173 GCF_036731945.1 Psychrobacter sp. | reverse complement strand
AAGTAGAGTTCAATAATATACGTTGTGTCTTACAACTACTTTTGCAAGAGGTCTAATGTTTTTAAATACGGTTAAATCGCTTCAAAACTTACCACTTCACCCGAGAATAACCTCAGACTACTCATGGGCATAATACCGCGCAGCGCATTACAAAAGAATAGCTGGCTTAAATGGGGTAAATCCTTATCTTGTAATGACCGGATAATGACGGGATTTTCACTAGTCGATAATGTATCGATAATCACTTGCCGCATCACGCCAGCAACGCCCGATTGCGCCATCGACGGCGTATACCATTGACCAGCGCTCAGATAGTTGCTGCTGCTGTTATTTTGAGAGTGTGGACGATTGGACGATTTTGCGACTGGCGCTTCTACTAATTGATAAAACACATTACTCATCGTGCCCTCAACCCACTGCCCGCTCATATCGCGTAGCAGACCTTCGGCGATGCTTGGCTTGATAGTGTCTGTCCATGTCTTAGCTTTGATAGCTTGCAGCTCGCCACTTGCCAGCACATTATCCAGACGATTTAAGCTTTTTAGTCCAGCAAGCATTGGCGGCAAACAAGCAATTTGAGAGGACAAGCAAATGGCGCTCGCGGCAGGTTGTAGCGGGATAAATTGATTATTAGCGAGTGGCAGCGATTGTGCGGTAGTAATGGCCATTGGTGAGGATTTAAGCCAAATCTCACACGCACTGCCGCCACCAGTATTTGGTGTATAACCATAACCACGGACTTCTTGCTCGGCGCGCGTGATGATAAGTTTTAGCATACCTTGCTGTAATTGCTTAGCATGCATTTTTAATATTGTTAATAATGAATCGCTGTTCAGCTGAAGTTGCAAAGCTGCCGCATGCGAAACAAGGCGCTGCTGATGATAGTCCAACCACAGTATCTGCCCATCGATGACGCCCATAGTGGTAAAAAAACCATCACTGTAGGCCAGCCCACGATTATCCAATGATAATTTAGCCTCTGTAGCATCTGACAGATGTATACATATCCAGCTATTGGGCGACATTCAGGCCAGCCCCGCTTATTTATCAGCGGTTTGAGCAGCGGATTTATTAATCACCAGCATACAGCTATAAAACTCGCATTTTGCCAGCTCTACTTTTTGACCACCGATGGTTTTATTTTTGGCGATTTGACCGCCGAGCATATCAGCGACCAGCTTGCCGCCTTCATCGCCCATTAATTGACGCGCCAGCTGATAAGCTTTTTTGGCATGGTTTTGACTGATTTCTTTTTCTTTATCAGAGTCGGTTGGATTGGCAAAATACCAGCCAAGCTCGAGGTATTTTTCAGAATCAATCAGGTCCAAATATGGCGCATCATCCTGCATAAAGCGATATTTGGACGCCGGATTACTGGCATAGTCCAAGCTATTTTCGTCGGTGCTGACCACTTTACCAAAGGCTGATTGTATCTTTTTAAGCTCATCGATACTTAAGGAGGTTACTTTGGCAGTGCCCCACGAGGCGATATCGTATTTTACTGGCGTCCCTTGCGCAGCTGTTGCGCCATCAAGATCAGCGTTGGCATTGGGGTTTTCTGCCTTGGAGGTCTCAGCGGTGGTCAGCTCGCTATTATCAGCGCCTGCTTCTTTGGTGGCAGTATCGCTTTCTGTATTGCTATTACAGGCGCTCAAAGACACGCCAACTGCCATTATCGTACTGACCATCAAGGTCTGTAGGCTTTTATTCCACATGGGCAATGTACTCACACTTTTAAAGGGATCCAAAAACGGTATTAACGAGCGGGGTTTGCTGCCGCTGATAACGAAAAATGTCTGTTAAACTTTTATAGTTATATAATTTATTGGTTATAAGTTTTGGTAGCAGTCAGATTGTTAAATATTGCCTTTTAATCATTATAAAACATAAGGCCGACTGAAATCTTCATGCTCCCTAGTTTACCCAACTGCTTAACACTTGACTAGCTTTTACCTTACACTTACCGCTCCGGCAGAGTACAGATTTGTTAAAGACCTCACGAGATAAAGGCGTGATCTGTCTGGCCAAATATTCGCTCCGTTTTTAGCTTTTTTATTGTCTTAGCATGATTGGCTTAGCATAGATTTGTGAAAGTTAACGTTATCCCCTATGATAAGTAGGATTTGATAAGTGGCATTGCATAAGATAATTAAACCGCCACTTTTTTATTGATAACTTCTCACCTGTTAATTTTGCCTATATTTCACCCTTTATAAGCAGCGAACCCTTTATGACCCAGCATTTTATCGTTATAGGCAATCCGATTGCCCACAGCAAATCCCCTGAAATCCATACGCAGTTTGCAGCGCAGGTGGGCTTAGAGATTAGCTATCAACGCCAGTATTGCCCTGATGATGCAGCCAGTTTTACTGCGGTGATTGAGGCATTTTTTCAGGGCGGCGGCGTTGGTGCCAATGTGACTGTGCCCTTTAAGCAAGTGGCTTATGAGTGCTGCGCGGCGCGTGGTGGCCTGTCTGAGCACGCCAAGGTTGCAGGCGCTGTAAATACTTTGTTGATCAATAAAACGTTGTTAAAAAATGGCACGCCGATAGCTGAGGCGATGTATGGTGATAATACCGACGGCCAAGGGTTGGTCAATCATATAACAAGTTTAGATTGGCCGCTAAAGGGCGCGCGCGTGGCGATTATCGGCGCAGGCGGCGCGGCGCGCGGGGTGATATTGCCATTGATTGAAGTGGGTATCAGCGAGCTTACCCTTGCCAATCGTACATTAAATAAAGCGACAAATTTAGTTACTGAGCTAAGCGCTGCAAGTGAGACGATTGCAAGGCAGCAGATTAAAACCTGTAGCACTGAAACGCTAAGCGGTGAGTTTGATATCATCATCAATGCCACCTCGATTGGGTTATCGGGCGATACGCTGCCGCTTAGCGACCAACTACACGGCCATTATGCTTACGATATGATGTATGGACGCGCGCTGCCATTTTTGCAGCATTTTGCCAAGCGCGGCGCACAAACGTCAGACGGTTATGGCATGCTTATCGGGCAGGCAGCGTTAAGTTTTGAGCGTTGGACGGGACATAAGGTCGATGTTGCGCAAGTCATCGACAGTTTATAAGTACATTGAATGAACGCATTAAAAAAGCCGTATGAATAGAAATCATACGGCTTTTTATTTGCTAATAAAGTTAACCAAAACGCGCCAGCAGCCAATTCTCCATCCGACGCAGCGGCACGCGTAAATTGGTCGAATGCATCACCACTCCGCCGCTTAGCCCCACCACACAACCAATCATGGTATCAAACAAACGCGCTAAAATGACTTCTTGATAAGCTTGTTCAGTAAACGGCAACCCACTACCGTATTCGGCAATAAATATCGTCAGCGGGGTGATAAATATCACTGCCATGCCATAATGGCGGTCGACCAAGGTTTCGATACACAGCATTAAGCCTAATATCGCCAGCGCCACGCCCCATATCGGCAAACCCCACGCCAGCATCCATCCCGCCAGCCCAACGCCAACCATGGTGCCAAGCAAACGATGGATTTGCTTAATCCACATGGTACGCAAATGAATACCTTGGATAATCAAAAAACAGCTGACCGCTGCCCAATAGGGATTTGATAAATTTAAGCTCAGCGCGATGACTAAAGATAGACTGACAAAACCGGCGACAATCACACTCTCCGTAATGGTATCGGGCTCATAGTTATAGGTCGGCGTCGGTGTCGCTGGGCGCGTCGCCAATAAAAACAACGAATATAGCAGCGCCATCACCAAAGCAAAACCACTACCGAGCATCACCAACCCTGTGGCTGGCATGACGTCTTCTAAAGGCAGCGGGATAAATAGCGCAATCGCCCCCGCCATCATCACAAACAAACCTGCGGGCGGCGGCTGACGATAGTAGCGCCCAAAAATTACAATACCAAACGCCATCAAGGTAAATATCGGCAATTTTAATGGCGGAATTTGCTGCGCTATCAGGCCCAGCGCAAAACACAGCGACATGGCAAACCCCCACGCCATCACCGTCACCAAACGAAACGGCAGCTTACCTGCTAACGGTGTATTTAAAATAACCATCGCCCCTAGTGACGCTTTAATACCAGACGGCAGAGCATCAAAGTAGGCACCGACAAACACCGGAAAACTAATGGTAATTGCAGCGATAATCGGCATGTGCCACGGTCGTTTGCTACGGTTGACGGTTAATAAATGGTTAAGCTCACCATCGATAAGTTTTTTTAACCGCGCAACTACTGCCATTAGCCAAAATACGGACGTCGTTTTGTGCTCTATTTGGTATGCTAAATTGCGCTTTGGTGCGCTCATAAATTGTGTTCCTTTATTCTGTTTGGGCACGTAACTCATACACTTAGCGGTTGTTTTGCGTCTATCCCGCTGTCTATACTGAAACTGACGCTGCAACCTGTACTAAAACTATGGTTGTTTATAAAACTGGCCTTATTGATGCCTATTTATAAATAAATAACCTATTTTTATTTATAACTTAAATTTTTACATTTTTTAATATATTATGAATATTAGTTATCGGTTATATATTTGTGGCTATAGAAGATTTATACTGACCTCAATGCTACGACAGCTGTTTTTATCAAGGTTGCCTTAACGGTTATCAAAATGGACAAGCTGTACTTAATAAACCTAGATGACAACCTGTGATATTGTCTGCCTTTATCTCAAATAATTAAACTCCCGTTTACATGAACCATGGCTCAATTAACGAGCCGACAGTCTATGCTAACGAACTATCCTAGCCAAATAATCAAAGAGAGCGACTATGTTAACTTACAAAGCACCTTTGCGTGATATCAAGTTTTTGATAAATGATGTTTTTGACTATCAAACGCATTATAAAAGCCTAGACAATGGCGAAAACGCTGATCCTGAAACGGTCGATATGATTTTGCAGGGCATGGCTGATTTTGCTGAAAATGTCCTTGCGCCTATTTATCAACCAGCTGATGAAGAAGGCTGTCATTTTGAAAATGGTGTGGTCACTACGCCTAAAGGTTTTAAAGAAGCTTATGACCAATTCGTCGAAGGCGGTTGGCAAGGTATTTCGTACCCTGAAGAGTACGGCGGTATGAATTTACCCATGTCAATTAACCTTATCAAAGCTGAGATGATTGGTACGGCGAACTGGCCTTGGGCGATGTATCCTGGCCTATCAACTGGTTGTATCAATACCTTACTACAGTACGGTACCGACGAGCAAAAAGCGATCTATTTACCTAAATTGGTCGAAGGTACGTGGTCGGGCACCATGTGTTTGACTGAGCCGCAGTGTGGTACTGATTTGGGTCAGGTTAAATCAAAAGCCATCCCGCAAGATGATGGTACTTATAAAATCAGTGGTACCAAGATTTTTATCTCAAGTGGCGAGCATGACTTAACCGATAATATCGTCCATATCGTTTTAGCCCGTCTACCAAATGCGCCAGAAGGCACACGCGGTATCTCACTATTTATCGTACCAAAATTCTTGCCAAATGCTGAAGGTGAATCGGGTGAGCGTAACGGCGTGGTTTGTGGCTCTATCGAGCACAAAATGGGCATCAGCTCATCGTCAACATGTGTTTTAAACTTTGATGACGCAGTTGGTTACCTTATCGGTGAGCCAAATAAAGGCTTAAAAGCGATGTTCACCTTTATGAACACTGCCCGTATCGGTACCGGTATCCAAGGTTTGGCGCACACTGAATTGTCTTTCCAAAATGCCCTACCATACGCGAAAGACCGTCGCTCTATGCGTACTCTATCAGGTACTAAAGACCCTGAAAAAGTGGCCGATGCGATTATCCATCATGCCGACGTACGCCGTATGCTATTGACCCAAAAAGCCTTTGCTGAAGGCGGTCGCTCGATGATTTATCACTCAGCGCGCTATGCCGACAAAATGTCTCAAGGCGTTGCCAATGGTGATGACGCCGAGTTTGAAAAATGGGATGACAAATTGGGCTTTTATACGCCTATCCTAAAAGGCTTTTTAACGGAGCTTGGTATTGAAGCGGCCAAACACGGTCAGCAAATCTACGGTGGTCACGGCTATATCAAAGAATGGGGCATGGAGCTTATCGCTCGTGATGCCCGTATTGCGACGATGTACGAAGGTACCACTGGCGTACAGGCGCTTGACTTACTCGGTCGTAAAGTTATCTTGCAATCTAAAGGTAAAATCATCCGTGATTACACCTCAAGCATCATGAAATGGTGCGGCGAGTATGCGCTTGATAAAGACATGCGTAAATTCGTTTGGGCGCTTACCAAACTATGTGCTGAGTGGAACACCTTGACCGTACGCCTGATGCTGATGGCGCGTAAAGACCGTGAAATCATCTCTGCGGCATCAGATGACTTCTTGATGTACTCAGGCTATGTGATGATGGGTTATCACTGGGCGCGTATGGCGGCGGTCGCTTATGACAAGCTTGAAAACGGCGGCACTGAGTCACCAGAATTCTACAAAGCTAAGATTCAAACCGCAGAGTTTTACTTTGATAAAATCTTACCGCGTACCTCAGGCCATGCTGAAAGTATGGTTGCTCCAAGCGAGAGCATGACGGCAATGAAAATCGATAACTTTGCTTTCCTAGACTAGGATTAAGATTACTTCACAATCAAGCAAATAATTAACAAGAAAAGCGCCTATTCATTAGGCGCTTTTTTATGTTTAATGAAAAGTCAGAGAAGATACTAGAACCATAGTTATCAAGTAATAGACATGCAAATAATAGACAGCTGATAAAATATAATTTAATAAGGAAGTAATGATGTTGTCGAATAATAATAAAACCACTTTAACGAGCGCACGAGCATTAAAAATACTGCTGCTAAGTGCCTCATTAATTAGCGTTGGTGCCAGTAGCGCGCTGGCTAAAACCAGCGATACCCCCATTCATTTTGCCAAAGGCGCTATTAGTAGCGTGGTTACGGGTAAATTAAAACCTAACGAAGAGGAGCGCTGGTATCGTTTTAATGCAAGCGCTGCGCAATACGCCGTTATTAATATTGCGCCACTTACTGGCACGCCTGAGACCGCTAATGTCGGCGTCCTGCATATGCCAAATGGTAAGTATGATGGCACCAAAGGCGGGATTATTTACCAAGGCTGCCTACCCGAAACTGGCGAATATCGCTTACGTATCGCCCGCAATTTGATGGCGACTCATGGTAAAACCGCGGGTTATAAAGCTGAGGTGATGGTACTGCCTAAGTTTGCCAGTAAATCGTTATGCGAAAATAACTAGGGCGTGTCATTTTTATAAATCACTCTTATAAACAATTGAGCCTAGCGTTTAGCTCAGCATTTTTTTATGATAAATCGCGCTGATTTCCTCTACTTCGACACAGATTTGAATATCGGCGCGTCCTGATTGCTGTGCATGCAAACGCTCTTCTATAGCAGCCGTCAATAATTCAGCGAGCTGATGGCGTATGACTTCGTCACGGCCGCTCATAATTTTTAGATGGGCATAAACAAAGCCGTTGCGCTGCTCGTCATCTTCCATGCCAACCAAAAACGTCTCAATCGGTACAATACGGGCTTTTATATCAGCAGGTTTACCAAAGTGGCCACTGTCCCATAGCACTTGATTTAATGCTTTTATAAATGATTCTTCATGAGTAATCGTGACGTTTGGCGTCACTTGAATGGTTAAATTCGGCATGGGTAACATCCTTATTTAAAAATAGCGAATCTGCTAATAAGCAGCGCAAACACTATTGAGAGCAAATGACAAAGGCGCAGAATAAACGGCGTGTAAAATTTTCCTTAAATACTAATCATCGATGATATCGGCAAAGCGTGCGTCAAGCGTGGTCGCTAATTGCTCAGGTGGCAACTCAATCTCTAGACCTCGGCGACCGCCACTCACATAGATAGTTGCTTGCTGTTGCGCGGCGGCATGGATAAGCGTCGGTAGGCGCTTTTTTTGTCCCAATGGGCTGACGCCGCCAAGCACATAACCTGTCGACCGTTCGACCAATTTAGGCTCAGCCATTTGTACTTTTTTACAGACCAGCATTTTATTGCTCGATAAAGCCTTCGCCACTTTTTTAAAATTTAGGGTTTGATCGACCGGCAAAATCGCTACGGCCAGCGCGCCTGCGTCGGTTGTCACCACCAGGGTTTTAAACACACGCTCGGCAGTAATGCCCAGTTTTTCTACCGCTTCTAGCCCGAAAGAGGCGGCGGTGCTGTCGTGAGTATATTCATGCAATGAATAATCAAGGCTTTGCTGTTTGGCAAGTTTGATAGCAGGGGTCATAATATTTTGGCTTAGAATAATGAAGTTAAAAGATAAAATTCCAGATAGATTTGAATGTAAATATTTTGCTTTAGTCCCTTACAGTATTGCGCGAAATCGCAGATTTTTCTACCTCTGGCTTTAAATAATTTCGCCTTTTAACGGATGGCTGGTCAAATATTCTCTGGCATTTAAACCAGCATTCTATGCCGTTATGAGATTAATATTGGCAGTATATACAGACACCATATATCGCTTTGATGGCTTTTATGGCATCATAAGCTCACCACATTTGACTAATTTTGATACTGATTATGATACCGAAGTTCTTAAAAAAACGGATTTTTAAAGCGCCCGTCGCACCTGACCATACAACCTCGACCCCAGAATTCGAGGCGGAGATGTTGCCGGTTGCCTCAACCCTTTATGCCAATGCGCCGATTAACCAGCTCTATCGCAAACTATCGGGTCAGCTGCTTGATGTGGCTGTGAAGCCAAAGCTTTTGGGCGAGTTGCCAGAATTTGACGATGACGACAATATCCTTAGATTTTATGTGCTGCAAGATTATTCGCGCTCCAACAGTATTTTGATTGACCTACAAACACAAGAGCACAATCTGCCACCCGCCTTGGTCGGTGTGCAGGATATTACTCATGATGTTAAAGAAAATGCCGCCATTATCTTTTTACATCATCCACATGCTAAAGACAGCCAGTTATCACCTCGCCTATCACGTCTGGTTGCCGCGGTCTTACAACATCCAGAATTACAAGTGCGCTTGGTACCAGTATCCATCCTATGGGGACGCGCGCCAGAGAAAGAAGACTCGTTGTTTAAACTATTGACCGCCGATAACTGGGAAGATCCTAGCATCACCAAGCAGTTATTTAATATCGGCGTGATGGGGCGTGATACCTTTGTTCAGTTCCATCCGCCACAAGATTTACGCAGCCTTATTCATGACAGCTTAAAAGGCGATGGCGAAGGATTTTCTGTCTTTGATTCAGTAGCGACCGAGTCCACTAACAAAGCCGCGCAAAACGCCGCGCAAGCTGATAACGCTGATACGGCAAATGGTGCTAATAAAGTAAATGATGCTAATAAGGTAAATGATATAGCGCCTAGCTTTGCTATGGTTGCATCAGCCGATGGCAATCGCGAGCTGGTGCGCTCATTACAACAGCAGCTCAATATTTATTTGGATAAACAGCGCGCCAGCATGCTCGGCCCCGACTTGTCAGACAGACGTAATTTGGTCGATAAATTGGTTTATTCGCCCGCTATCAAGCATGCAATAGAAGCAGAGGCTGCGGCGTCAGGCACCAGTGTGCGGGAAGCAAGAATTTTAGCCAAGGGCTATGCCAATGAGATGGTCAATGATTACTCACACTCTATCGTGCGCGGCTTTTATAAGTTCCTGACGTGGTTATGGACGCAGCTTTATGATGGCGTAGAAGTGCATCACTTTGAGCGGGTACGTGAATTGGCCACTGATTACGAGCTTATTTATGTGCCTTGTCATCGCAGCCACGTCGACTACTTGCTACTGTCCTACGTCATTTACATGCGCGGATTAAGCATCCCTTATGTTGCCGCAGGTGATAACTTGGATGTACCGGTATTGGGACCGTTATTGCGCGGCGCGGTTGCTTTTTATATTCGTCGTAGCTTCCGTGGCAACGCGCTATATACTGCGGTACTGCGTGAATATATGCACACGCTGATTACCCGTAATACCCCAATTGAATACTTTATCGAAGGCGGCCGCTCGCGTTCAGGGCGACTGCTGCCACCAAAGTTGGGTATGCTAGCGATGACGGTACATAGCCAACTACGCCGAACCAATAAACCTGTGGTGTTTATACCGACTTATATCGGTTACGAGCGTATCATGGAGGGTGGCACTTATGTGGGCGAGCTAAAAGGCAAGCCAAAAGAGTCAGAATCGCTAATCGGTCTCCTCAAAGTTGGGCGTAAGATTGAGCGTATCTTTGGTAATGTACATTTAAGCTTTGGCACGCCGCTGCATCTTAGCGACTTTATGCAAAAATTCGATGTGCCGGCCAACAGCTTACCTGCCGATCGCACCGACACGCCACTCGATGATAAAACCAGCGCCATGGTGGATAATATCGGCGTCAAAGTCATGCAGCATATCAATAAGGCAGCGGTCATCACTCCAGTGTCGCTATTGTCATTGGTATTATTATCGGCACCAAAGGCGGCGCTTGATGAAGATATTTGCCGTGAGCAAATCGCCCTTTATCAAGGTCTGGCTCAGCACTTGCCTTACTCTGATGATACGATTATCACCGATATGACGCCGCAGCAAATCATCGATTATGGTATTAAGCTAAAACTTATCGAACGCATACCGCATATCTTGGGTGATATTATCCAAGTTGCTGGCAAACAGGCGGCGCTACTAAGCTATTTCCGTAATAATATCCTGCATGTCTTTATTTTATTGTCTTTCTTATCAGCTCTGGTCGCGCGCAACGGACGCATTGAGCGCAGCCGTCTCAATAGTATCGCCGAGCAGTTATATCCATTCTTACAAAGCGAGCTGTTCCTCTATTATTCAGCGCACGGTCTTCAAGAGACGCTGAATAAAAAAGTCGATAGTCTGCTTGCAAGTGGCCTGATTGTAGAACTAAGCGATGGTATGTTGAGCGTCCCTGAGACCAATAGCAAATGCTATCAGCAGCTACAAGTGCTTGCGACACCAGTTGAACAAAGCCTTGAACGTTACTTTATGACCCTTGCGCTACTCGCTCAGCAAGGCTCAGGTAATCTAACCGAAAACGAAGTTGTTGACCTCTGTCATTTGCTTGGTCAGCGTTTGTCAGTACTGTACGCTGATGACATTCCTGACTTCTTTGACCGTGCACTCTTCACCAGCTTTATCGGTGCTTTGATTCGTCTTGATTATCTGCAAAAAGATGAAGAAACTGGCATATTAATTTTCGATCAGCGTATCGATAATATCGCCCATCATGCAAAATATGTCCTCAGCCCTGATATGATGCAAATCTTGCAGCAAGTGGCAAGCCTCAACGAAGAAGAGATTGCCCACGCCATTACTGAGATTAGTAATAAAAAGCAGCGTAAGTTTGGCCGTAAGCGTTCATAAAGCAACGTAAAAGCTGAACATAAAAAAGACCTCTAACGGATTAGAGGTCTTTTTTTATATCTAAAATTATTGTCCAAAAATACTTATGAAAAACAAAGTTTTTAGCAAAGATTCTAGGTAGAAATCTTTTTATACTTCATGCGTTTAGGACTAGCGTCATCACCCATGGTCTTTTTACGATAAGTTTCAAACTCAGAATAGTTACCATCGAACCAAATTGGACCTTCCTCTTCAAACGCCAAAATATGGGTCGCGATACGGTCAAGGAACCAGCGATCATGCGACACTACCATTACCGTACCGGGGAATACTTGAATGGCATCCTCTAGCGCACGTAAGGTTTCGATATCCAAATCGTTTGATGGTTCATCAAGGAGCAAGACGTTAGCGCCCTGTTTTAGCGTTTTTGCTAATTGTAAGCGGTTACGCTCACCACCTGATAATTGACCGACGTGCTTTTGTTGGTCTGAGCCTTTAAAGTTAAAACGGCCAATATAAGCGCGGCTTGGGGTTTCATAGTCGCCTACTTTGATGATATCGAGGCCGTCAGAGACTTCTTCCCAAACAGTCTTTTTGTCATCTAAGTTATCACGTACCTGTCCGACGTAAGCGACTTTGACACTTTCACCCAAATCGACCGAACCGGTATCTGGCGTATCACGTTCGGTAATCATGTTAAATAGCGTGGTTTTACCCGCACCGTTTGGACCGATAATACCGACGATAGCGCCCGCTGGGACGTTAAAGCTGAGGTTTTCATACAGCAGACGATCGCCAAACGATTTAGAGATATCGTTGACTTCGACGACTTTATTACCCAAGCGAGGACCCGGTGGAATATAAATCTCAGAGGTCTCATTACGCTGCTGGAACTCTTTTGAGTTCAATTCCTCAAAACGCTGCACGCGTGATTTAGACTTAGCTTGCTGACCTTTTTGGTTTTTACGAATCCACTCAAGCTCTTTTTTCAGCGCTTTCGCAAACGATTCTTCTTGTTTATTTTGCTGCTCTAAACGGGTGTTCTTTTGCTCGAGCCATTCAGTGTAGTTGCCTTCGTACGGATAGCCATGGCCACGATCAAGCTCCAAAATCCACTGAGCGACATTATCCAAGAAATAACGGTCATGGGTAATGGCGACGATGGTACCGCTATAGTTCTGGAGGAACTGCTCAAGCCAAGCAACTGATTCGGCGTCCAAATGGTTGGTCGGTTCGTCTAGTAACAGCATATCAGGGCGTGATAACAGCAGACGACATAGTGCCACACGGCGTTTTTCACCACCTGATAGTTTGCTAACGTCAGCATCCCATGGCGGTAGACGCAAAGCATCAGCTGCTTTTTCTAGTTGGGTATTTAAGTTATGCGCATCCCACGCTTGGATGATGTCTTCCATCTTGCCCTGTTCTTCAGCAAGCTTATCAAAGTCAGCATCAGGCTCAGCATATTCTGCATAAATGGCGTCAAGACGTGACAGCGCATCTAATGCTTCGCGCATACCATCTTCGACGTTGCCGCGGACATCTTTACTGTCATCAAGCTGTGGTTCCTGCGGTAGATAACCAACCTTCGTACCTGCTTGCGCGCGCGCTTCGCCGCTAAAGTCTTTATCCACGCCCGCCATGATGCGTAGCAAAGTTGATTTACCTGAACCATTGATACCTAAAACACCGATTTTGGCGCCAGGGAAAAACGACAGGTTGATGTTTTTTAAAATCTCGCGCTTAGGTGGAACAAGTTTTGACACGTTGTTCATCGTGTAGATATATTGAGCCATTAACACTCCGATAGACTGCATAGACGAGACGTGCAAACCAGACTTAGCAATCATGCCAAATGGACTGCGCCTCAAAAATCAGGGTTATAAATTGTTTACCATTATCGCATTGTGGCGCAACCCCTGCAAGCTAACGGACTGTTTTACCTGTCTTTATATGCCTTTTAACTTTTTTTGCAGACTTTTTATGGCGAGTTGCCTATTTTATCCGCCTTCTCTGCCAAAACCTTTATACAAAATCCTCCCTTACAAACTCTTGTCGCAATGTTTGAGCTAAAGCAAGGCTATTAACATTCGTCCTATCTAGCCTTACGGTAAATGACTAGAAAATTCGTTTAAAAAAGCTCACAATAAGTGAAATGAAAGGTTAAAACTAAGCAGATCATGCATATGATAGCTATTTAATAACTAATGCTTAAATAATCAATATTCAAGAATAGCCAGTTTATCAACCGCTAGGAATAATTATAAATATCGATAATGGAGAATTTCTATGAGTAATAACGACAAACAGAATTTAGACATCGTTCACAATGAGCAAGCCAAACGTTTTGAAACGTCAATCAACGGTCATACTGGCTATATCAGCTATCAAGAGCGCGGCGATCAACTCGTATACGACCATACCATCGTGCCACAAGAATT